>OMXW01000125.1 GCA_900315085.1 uncultured Eubacteriales bacterium | reverse complement strand
GGGATCGAACCGTACTCAGCAAGAGCTTCAACCTCGCTCTGCTCAAAGGTACGAATCATAATTGCGTCAACAAAACGTGAAAGCACGCGCGCAGTATCCTCAACAGGCTCGCCCCTGCCGATTTGCAGGTCGTTGGAGCTTAAGAACAGCGGATATCCGCCGAGCTGTGTCATGCCAACCTCAAAGGAAACCCTTGTACGGGTGCTTGACTTCTCAAAAATCATTCCCAGTGTTTTGCCGGCGAGCAGCTTGTGCTCAATGCCGTGTTTCTGCTCGTATTTGAGCTGGTCGGCAAGGTTAAGGGTTTTAATAATCTGCTCGGACGACCAGTCCTCGAGCTTTAAAAGATGTTTCATTTATTTACACTCCTCTAATGTGGATTTTAAGATACTGATTGCTTCGTCAATTTCCTGCTTGGTGATTGTGAGCGGAGGGAGCATTCTGAGCAAGTCCTTCGCGGTGATGATAAGCAGTCCGTTGCCAACGCACTTTGCGGCGATGTCGTGAGCGTCTGAGTCAATTTCAATACCGACCATAAGTCCCATTCTGCGGACGCTTTTTACCTGCTCAAGTTCTTTGAGCTTGCTTTCAAGATATTCGCCCTTTGCGTTGACCTCGTCCAAAAACTCTTTTGCCGATACGCGGTCAATAACGTAGTTTGCGCCGGCGCAGACAACGGGGTTAGCGCCGAAGGTCGTGCCGTGTGTAGAGGGAGACATTACGTCTTTGAGCTTGTCGGCGCACATGCATAATCCGATTGGAAGTCCGCCGCCGAGTCCCTTTGCAACGGTCACAAGGTCGGGTGTGATATCGTAGTTTTCATAGGCGAACAGCTTGCCTGTTCTTCCTATACCGGTCTGAACCTCGTCTACAATTACAAGAATGTCGCTATCATGGCAGAGCTTAACAAGACTCTGAACGTAGTCTTTGTCAAGAATATTAACTCCGCCCTCGCCTTGAATAACCTCGAGCATAACAGCGCAGGTTTTGTCGGAAACAGCGTTTTTCAGCGCGTCAAGGTTGTTTGCTTCTGCGTATGCAAAGCCCTCGGTAAAGGGGAAGAAGTAGTTGTGGAAAACGTCCTGGCCTGTGGCGGACAGAGTGGTAACCGTTCTGCCGTGGAAGGAGTTTTTCAGCGTGATTATTTCGTTTCTGCCTTCGCCGTACTTGTCAAAGCTGTACTTTCTCGCAATTTTAATAGCACATTCATTGGCTTCCGCTCCGCTGTTGCCAAAGCATACCTTAGCCATTCCCGTGAGATTGCAGAGCTTTTCGGCAAGATTGCTTGCCTGACTGCTGTAGAAGTAGTTTGACATATGCTGGATTGTGCCCGCCTGCTCGGTGACAGCCTTTACCCAGCCTTCGTCGCAGTAGCCGAGGCTGTTTACGCCGATACCTGAGCTTACGTCAATGTACTTTTTGCCGTCCTCGTCATAGGCGGTCGCGCCCTTGCCTTTTGCAAGAGCAACGTCATACCTGCCATAGGTATGCATTATATATTTTAAATCTTTTTCCTTTGTATTCATTTCTATCCTCTTTCGTTATTGTATGAGAAAACGAAAACATCGTCGCGCTTTTCAAAGCCGAAATCCTTCCAGAAATTCTGTCCCGTTTCGTTGTTTTGGTAGCAGAATATGTGGGTTTTGTCGATTCCGTCGGCGGCAATGCACTCAATCGCCTTTTGGGCGAGCTTGTGCCCTATGTGGCGGCGGCGGTATTCGGGAAGTACTGCCATGTGGTGAATAAATCCGCGCCTGCCGTCGTGGCCTGCAAGCACAGTGCCGACAATTTTTCCGTCGACAACTGCCACCTGGCTCATACCTTCGTTGCGTATTAAATACCGCTCAATCTGCGAACGCTCGTCAGCCTTTGACAGCGCGCGCTTTGTGGTGATTTGCCACATTGCGAATATTTCGTCGTAGTCCTCAATTTTCATCGGTCTGATTATCATATACCCATCCTTTAAAGCAACGCCTCGCGGATTGCAAATTAGTAGAACATTGTGCCGATACCTTCGTCACTGAACAGCTCAAGAATAATTGAGTGCTCAATTGTTCCGTCAATAATGTGAGCGCGGTTGACGCCGTTTCGCACAGCCTCAACGCAGCAGTCGATCTTGGGAATCATGCCGCCCTTGATTATTCCGTCGCGCTTAAGCATAGGAACCTCGCTGACGTTTACAACGGGAATCAGCGATTCGGTGTCGTTAACGTCCTTCAAAAGACCTCTTATATCGGTCATAAGAATAAGCTTTTTTGCTCCGAGCTTTGCGGCGATCTGCGCTGCGGCAAGGTCGGCGTTGATGTTGTAAACGTTTCCGTCATAGCCGCCCGCGACGGTGGCTACGATCGGAAGATATCCGTCGTTTATCGCCATCTCAATAGGAGCTGGATTGACCTCGCGGATTTCGCCCACATAGCCCAGGTCTGCCGCGCCGCTGACGAGCTTGTCAGCCATGAGCAGTCTGCCGTCAAGTCCGCAAAGACCGAGCGCCTTACCGCCGTGGCTTTCAAGGAGCTGTACAAGGCTTTTGTTGACCTTGCCGGCAAGAACCATCTGAACAATGTCGATTGTCTCCTTGTCTGTAACTCTCATGCCGTTTTCAAATTTGCTCTCTTTGCCAACAGCGTCCAGCATTGCGTTGATTTCGGGACCGCCGCCGTGAACCAGTACAACGTTGATTCCGACGAGCTGCATAAGAACGAGGTCGTTCATTACGGCTGATTTCAGATTTTCGTTTATCATGGCGTTTCCGCCGTATTTAACTACAATAGTTTCGCCTGTCCATTTTTTGATGTATGGCATGGCCTGAATTAAGACCTTCGCCCTTTTTGCGTTATCCATTTT
>OMXW01000076.1 GCA_900315085.1 uncultured Eubacteriales bacterium | reverse complement strand
TACAACGCTAAGAGCCTGCTCAACATTATTGCGGCTTGCATTAAGTGCGGCAGCGAAATCGAGCTGGTTTGCGACGGCCCCGACGAGAACGAAGCTCTTGCAGAAGCAGTTCAGATGATTGAAAGCGGTTTGGGCGAATAATTTTTTCTATGCCTTTTTAAAAGCTTAGCTTAACTTAAAAGTTCATCAACGGCATATTTTAACGTCCGTTTATCGGTTAAGTTTTTACTAACGTTTGTTTATGCTTAACTGAATATTTTAACGTGCTTTTAACTGTTAAGTTTTACTTACGTTTATAACAATATAAACTCAGATTAATCAATAACTTAATTGTAGGGTTCGCGTCTTGACCGAACCCTACAATGCTTAAAACACAGACAATTGAGGTGATTACTAATGCTTAAAGGAATAGGCGCTTCCGAGGGTTACGGTATCGGCAGAGTTATGCTCGTAGTTGAGCAGAGCCTTGAGTACACTCCCAAGGAGATTACAGATATTGACGCCGAGCTTGAACGCTACAGAAGCGCGGTTGACACCTTCTGCGACAACACAATGGCTCAGGCTGAGGCTATCAAGCAGTCAGCAGGTGAAAAAGAGGCCGAAATCATGCTCGGTCACATTGCCATTATCCGCGATCCGTTTATGGGCGGCGAGATTGAAAACCTGATCAAGGCACATCAATGCGCCGAAGCTGCTGTTGAGCAGATTTGCAAGATGTTTATAGATATGTTCTCGGCAACGGGCGACGACCTTACAATGCAGAGAGCTACCGACGTTAAGGATATCAGAGACGGTCTTTTGAGTATTCTTCTGGGTGTGAGCGAGGTCAAGATAAGCGACGCTCCCGCAGGCACGGTTATTGTTGTTAAGGAGCTAACTCCCTCCATGACCGCAGGCATTAAAAAGGAGAACATTGTCGGTATTATTACAGAAACAGGCAGCCAGACATCTCACTCAGCTATCCTTGCAAGAGCTCTTGAGATTCCCGCTGTACTGAGCGTTCCCAACGCCGTTACTCAGCTTTCAAGCGGCGAGCAGGTTATTGTTGACGGTACAAACGGAATTGTTGTTACCGCTCCCGACGACGCTCAGATCGAGGAATACGGCGCAAAACGCGAGGCATTCCTGCGCGAACGCCGTGAGCTTGAAAACTACAGAGGCAAAAAGACTCTTGACGCGGACGGAAATGAATACGAGCTGTTCTGTAACATCGGAACTCCCAAGGACGCAACAAAGGCTATGAACGCGGACGGCGAAGGCGTCGGACTTTTCAGAACCGAATTTTTGTTCATGGACAGAAACGCTTTGCCCACCGAGGACGAGCAGTTTGAGGCATACAAGCAGGCAAGTCTTATCATGAAGGGCAAGCCCGTTATAATCAGAACTCTTGACATCGGCGGCGACAAGGAGATTCCGTATCTCGGTCTTGAAAAAGAGGAAAATCCGTTCATGGGCTTCCGTGCAATCCGCTACTGCCTAAAGAACCGCGACATGTTCAAGAGCCAGATCAAGGCTATTCTCAGAGCAAGCGCGTTCGGCGATATCCGCATCATGTTCCCGCTTATCACAGCGGTTGAGGAGCTCAGGCAGGGCAAGGAGCTTGTTGAGGAGGCTAAGGCTGACTTAAAGGCTTCGGGCATTGCTTATGACGAAAACATTCAGGTTGGCGTTATGACCGAGACCGCCGCGTCGGGTGTTATCGCCGACTTGCTTGCCGAGGAAGCTGACTTCTTCAGCATCGGTACAAACGACCTGACCGGCTACACAATGGCTGCCGACAGAGGCAACAGCGACGTTGGCTACCTCTACTCTCCCCTGCAGCCCAGTGTTCTGAGAATGATTCGCCGTATTATTAAATGCGGCAGAGCAAAAGAAATTTCGGTTGGTATGTGCGGCGAGGCTGCCGCGAATCCGATGATGATTCCGCTGCTTATTTCATTTGGTCTTACCGAGTTCAGTGTTTCCGCTCCTTCGGTACTAAATGTAAGAAAGAACATTTCAAAATGGACAAAAGCTGAGGCTGACGCGGTTGCCGAAAAGGTTATGGCTATGACAACCGAGGAAGAAGTTGCGGCTTATTTGAAAACCGTTGTATAAATAATAACTGAAATATTAAAGGGGTTGGCTCAAACTCGAATGAGTAATTTGAGCCAACCCCGTTATTTTATTCCTCAAAAAGCGGTGTTGAAAAGTAGCGTTCGGCGGTGTCGGGCAGGACGGTTACAACCGTTTTTCCCTTGCCGAGTTTTTTGGCGAGCTTTAATGCCGCAGCTACGTTTGTTCCTGCCGAGATTCCGCACATTAAGCCTTCCTCGCGAGCAAGACGCTTTGCTGTGCTGAGCGCTTCCTCGTCGGTTACAACATATATTTCGTCATATATATTGCGGTTGAGAATATCCGGAATAATTCCGTCGCCTATTCCCATCTGCAGGTGAGTGCCTATTGTTCCGCCTGCTAAAATTGCGGCGTTTTCAGGCTCTACCGCCCAGATTTCAATGTCGGGATACTGTGCTTTGAGCACCTCTCCGATTCCCGTGATTGTGCCGCCTGTGCCGATTCCGGAACAAAAGCCGTCAATCGGGATTGCGCACTGCTGCATAATTTCAAGCGCGGTATATTTTTTATGCGCCTTTACGTTATTGATATTCGCAAACTGCTGGGGAACGAAAACCTTGTCGTTTTTCTCTTTCATTTTAAGAGCGGTCTGCAGACATTCGTCGATGCACGCGCCGATGTCGCCCGCGTCGTGAATCAGCTTTACCTCCGCGCCGTAGTGACGGATAAGCTTTCTGCGCTCCTCGCTTACAGAGTCGGGCATGATAATAATTGTGCGGTAACCCTTTACCGCTCCCACAAGCGCGAGTCCTATTCCCTGGTTGCCGCTGGTGGGCTCTACAATTATGCTGTCCTTTGTAAGCAAGCCTTCGTGCTCTGCCTGATTGATCATGTTGAGGGCGGTGCGTGTTTTTATTGAGCCGCCTACGTTGAGCGCTTCAAATTTTACGAGAATATCCGCGCTGTCCTCGTCTACCATTCTGTTAAGTCTGATAAGCGGAGTTTGTCCGACCGCTTCAAGTACGTTGTTGTAAATCATTTTTATGCCTTCCTTTTTTCGCTATCCTTATTATTATACCTAAAACGGCGGTCAATTGAAATATACATTGTGACTAAATTCGAGGTTAATTTTATGTGGTATAAATACAAATTTTGTTTGGAATAGTTTTATTTATTCTTTTCAAGGAACCTTTTATAGCTCAGGTCAATGCCGAACGCTCCGAGCGGCGCGGTAACAAGTATCGCTATTACCGAAACGGTGAGAACTATTTCACCGCAGGGCAAGCCCATTGCAAGTGGCAATCCGCCGATTGCCGCCTGCACAGTTGCTTTTGGAGTATAGGCTATCATACAAAACAGCTTTTCTTTTAAGTTAAGCTTCGTAAACAGCAGGCATAGAAATACGCCGAGCATTCTGAATATGAGTACGCAGAACAGCAGAAGCACTGACATTGCACCTGCTCCGAGCGCGCTGTCGATTGCCACAGACGCTCCTACGAGCACGAACAGGAAGATTTCTGCGATTTTCCACAGCGAATTGAATTTATCGGAAAGCCTTACGGCAAGTTTATCCGACTTCCGCTTTATTCCGATTCCAACACACATAATTGCGATCAATGCAGCGAACGGAATTATTCCCGAAAGGGTGTCCTCCGCAGCGTTAAGCGCAAAAGAGATTGACAGTAGGATTATGACCATTACTATTACATCCGTTTTAAGCTTGCCGAAAATGAGCGCGAATACTATGCCGATGATTATTCCGACCGCCGCACCTACTAAAATCGAAATCGGGATATTTACAAAGCTCATTACCGACGCGGCTTTTCCCTGCGCCATTCCCGTAAAGGTTGTGAACAGTACAATTACGAAAACGTCGTCAACCGACGCGCCCGCGAGTATCATCTGCGGTATTCCCTTTTGAGTTCCTCGCCCCTCGTCTATCAGGCGAATCATGCGCGGAACGATTACCGCAGGAGATACAGCCGCGACTACCGCGCCCATTATTGCAGCGTCGAGCAGCGTTACGCCGAGCAGCCTTGGAGCAAGCAGCACCATTCCGATTATTTCAAAACACGCAGGTACAAAACACATTAGCACCGCAGGTCTGCCTACCCTTTTTAAATCGGACAAATTGAGCTTTAAACCTGCCCGTATCAGAATAATTATGAGCGCGATTCGGCGGATATCCGAGGATATCGAAAGGATACTACCGTCAATTAAATTCAAGACATGAGGGCCGATGATCACGCCCGCGATTATCATTCCGAACAGACTCGGAAAACGGATCAATTTGCAAATCCAACCGAGCAACAGTCCGGATATAAGGATGATTGCGATACTTAACAGCATAATAATTCTCCTTTTAATTCTAATAAACAAAAAAGCCGATAATTTCCGCGCAACAAAAGAAACGCAGAAGTCATCAGCTTTAAAAGCGGTTTTAGCATGAGCTACGGGAGACATTCATTCCCTTTATTTATTATACCTTTTTTACACAGCTTTGTCAACAGCAAAAGACTTGCAGCCATAATTACAGGTTGCAAGTCTTTGCGCTTTACTTATTAACGGGGGGTTACCATGTGCCGTATTCATATTTCCCGCTTGAGTCGGTGCTGCTCTTTGCGTAGAATCGGAGAGCACTGCCGTCAAACGGGATGTTTACCGTCTGGCTGCTCTTGTTGTCAAAAATCAAGTATTCCGCGCTTGACGGTACTTCAAATTTATAGATGTCCTGACTGCTGCTGTTTGTGCGGTCAAAGGTCATTTTCTCACCCGGCCACGATGACATGTGGTGGTCGGCGTCTGACCAGTAATAGCAGTAGATGTCTCCGCTCCACTTGCGTGAATTTGTGAAGTAAACGGTGTAGGTTGACGGAGTTGTGGGTGCTGTTGATTCTGTAGGTGTTGTCGGTTCAACGGGTACTTCCTTTTGAGTTCCTACCTGTCCCTGGTTTGGATATTTTGCGATGTACTTTTGAATCATAGTCGCGTCGTCAACCGTGATGTTTCCGTCGCCGTTTGCGTCCGCCGCGAGCAATGCAGTTCCTTCAAGAGTTGCAAGCTTTGCTACATGGCGCTGAATGGTGGTTACGTCCTTGATTGTAATGAAGCCGTCGAGGTTTACGTCGCCTACTGTATAATACTTCGGCTGAGGCTGTGTTGTGGGTTCAACAGTGGTTGGAGCAACGGTTGTCGGTACTGCTGTAGTCGGAGCCGCAGTTGTAGGCGCTGCAGTTGTGGGAGCAACGGTGGTGGGCTGTTCGGAGGTATTGTAGACAACCGCTACGCCCTTTGAGCCTACTGTTCCCTTGATTTTTCCGCCCGAAACGGTGAATATATTGCCTGTAATCTGGTCTTTATATGTACCGGCTGCCATCTTGTTTGCGGTAAGACTTACGTCGCCTGCGCCGTCAAGCTTTGAGATGCACACGCCCGATGTTCCGCGTTCAATGTAGGCTGTTTTGCCGCTTGAGGAGAGGTTTTCGCTCTGTCCCATGAAATAGTTCTTGAACTTATTGATTTCGGCAACAGCTGTGCTCTTCCATGTTGTATCTGAGCTCGCCTTGCCCATTGTTGAGTTCGGACGGGCAAAGAACAGAGATGTCGATTTTGCTCTTGCGCCTGTGATTGCCCATGCCTTTGTTATTACCGAATCGGATACTCCTGAGGTTTCGTCGTGCATATAGGTATCGTGTGATTCAGCCCAGATGATTGAATAGTCAGCGCCCGCGCCCATCTTATAGCTGCTTGAAGCAAGCGACGAAGCGTTGCTGCTCTTTGCGGCTGACAGCGCGCTGTTGCCTGTTTTATTGTCGGTTACACTGATATACTTGGTGTAGTTTGACAGGCTTGTTGCGGCAGTGTTCAGGATTTCGCCGTAACAGAACACGTCGCTTTTGTACTGCTTGATTCCGTTGATTATATAAGGCCAGAAATTACTCTTTGTGCTTGAGTCGTCAGAGGGAAGCTCAATATGCTTTGCGGCGTCAAATCGGAAGCCGTCTATGCCGCAGTCAACACACTGCTTGAGCAGACCAAGTACGCGCGACTGGATATGGCTGTTCGAGGTATTTAAGTCAGGCATACCGATGTGGCCGCGAGTCATTTCGTATCGGCTGTTATCGTTGGCTCCGTAGGATTCGGAGTGATAGTATTCGGATTTTTTGAGGTCGGATTCAACGTCGCTGCTGAGGTGTGAGTATGTGCCGCCCGAGGTATTGTTCGCCATATGGTTTGCGACGATATCGGCAATAACCTTTATGTTGTACTTGTCCGCTTCGGCGCACATTGATTTAAGCTCTGCTTTTGTTCCGAGCCATGTGCCGCTTTCGGCAACGTTGAGTGTAAGCGGCTGGTAGAGCTTCCACCACTGTCCGCTCATGTTAGTATAACTGGATTTGTAGCCCTTCGGCTGCTGTACAGGCGAAGTCTGAACAGCCGTATAACCAGCCTGTGCGATGTCGGCAAGGTTTGCTTTGATTTCGTTGTACGACCAGTTGAAGCAGTGGAGAATCGCCGCGCCCTTAATATTAGTTTGAGCAAACTGCGATTGTCCGACGTTTTCGGTTGTTTGCGCCGCGTCGAACGACACGTTGCTTACGCAGATGTATGAAATTATTAATGAAATTGCCAGGACTGCGCTTAGTAGTTTCTTTTTCATAGGTATTCCCCCTTTTCTTTATTGTACTAAAAAAAGATATGTATGTCAATTATTTTATGCACATTATTTAATTCTATTTTAGAATAATTATTGATAAAAATATGGTTAGCTCAACACCATTGGCGAGTATTGAACTAACCGTTTACGCAAGCGGGAAAACCGCTGTTACTATCATTTCATTGTCCTTGATTTCAGCGAATAT
>OMXW01000151.1 GCA_900315085.1 uncultured Eubacteriales bacterium | reverse complement strand
TTTCTCAGAACATTGGTCATATCCGCCGGAAGCCTTTTGATACATTCCTTTTTCAAGTCGTCGGGAACGCCGTAGTATGCTTCGGCAATTCCGCAGGCTATGCAGGTCAGTGTGTCGCAGTCGCCGCCGAGGGATACAGCCGCGCGGATAACGTCCTCAAAACCGTTTCCCTCAAGAAAAGCTGTTATCGCCTCGGGAACCGTCTGCTGACAGGTTTCAACATGGCGGTAGGTTGGACGTATCTCATCGCAGGTGCGGCTCAGGTTATATCCGAATTCATTGATGATATAGTCGTGTATCTCGCTCTTGCTCTTTCCGTTTCGCGCAAGGAAAATCGCGCTTGCGGTCGCTTCGGCGCCTTTGATTCCCTCGGGGTGATTGTGCGTTACCTCTGCCGTCAGTCTTGCCATGTGACGAGTTTCTTCCAAGGTATCAAAAAGCCAGCCCGCCGCGGATACACGCATAGCGGAACCGTTGCCGTAGCTGTTATACGGCTGCGGGTCTTTGGCTCTCAGCCAGCGATAAAACATGCCGCCGTAGCCCGCGTTGGGATAGGCATGACCCCATTTTTGCATGGACTTTACAAGCTCGGCTTTTATTTCCCCGTCGCCTTCGCCGATGGTATTCAGCAACGCTTCGGCGACCGCGACCGTCATCACGGAATCGTCCGTAAACTGAGAATACCTGCAAAACAGCGGAAAGTCTTTTGTTTTATCGCCCAAACATATCGTAAATGCCGTGGGTGATGAAGTAGGCGATTATCAAATCAAAGAGATTGCTCTGCGAAAACGCGATTTCCGCCCTCGCCAGCAAATCGATTGTCGTCGGTAAATCGAGCTCCAACGCGATCGCGAAGGCTACGGCGGTTTTCTTTTTCGGTTTGTAGTCGCGCTTGCTGCGGATGCGGGAGAATACCTTGCGGTCAATATTCACTTTTTTATAGACAGTCACATCGTCCATGCCGCTTTTGTCAATCAGCTCAAACAGCTTTTCCTGAAAGGTCTGTCCCGCGCTGCCGACGGTCTCGCTGAGGTTTTTTCCGGCAATATCGGGAAAAATTTCCGCGCCTTGGGGCTGAGATAACGCGCGCCGCCTTTCTTCCTCAAAAAGCACGGAACGGGTGTTCATTCGCAGATTACCGTGAAAGCGCTCGTCTGCTCGTCAATAAACTGCCTGATCTCTCCCATGAGCTTCTCGGACAGCTCAAACGCCGCCTTGTCAAAAACAACAAGCGTGATGTTCATGTCGTGAGTCAGCAGGAATTTGCCGATCTCCGAGAGAGCAACATCCAGTGCGGTATCCTTCGGAAAACCGTATGCGCCGCTTGAAATCCGGGGAAAGGCTATGCTTTGACATTTCAGCTTGTCAGCCAGTGAAAGCGAATTTGCGTAACAAGAGCGCAGAATATCCTTTTCGCCGTGCTTGCCGTCCACCCAAATGGGACCGACGGTGTGAATGATGTGCTTCGCCTTGAGCCTAAAGGCGGGCGTATGAACCGCCTGTCCCGGCTCAATATTGCCGATCGTTTGACGTGCCGGAAGCAGCTTGTTTTCGCCGGCAGCTTTGTATATTGCGCCGTCTGTTCCCGAGCCTACAACAGGCTTGGGATTGGCGGTGTTGACGATCGCGTCGGCGGATACTTTTGTGATGTCGTTGCGGATTATTTGAAACGGCATATTTCACCTCGGTTATTTTCGTTTTTGCATTATTCCCGTAGAGACGCAGAGTAAGAGCATTTTTTGAAAACATAAAACTAATAACTATGATGGAATCTTCTGCATATCAACAAAGTTAGGAATCTTATCCATATAATCAGAATCATTCCAGCCAAAACTTATTATAAGCCCATTATCATTTTTTACATTTATATAGTAACCGGGAAACTCAGTTATTTCGTCATGGTATTCGCTGACAGAGTATTTGCCACTCAGACTCAATAATTGGCGTCCGGTCATATCGCTTGTAATGAGATTTACTTCACAAGTGGTGGATCAGAATCAAACTGTTTTGCAATTCAAGGATAATAAATCAATTATGGAGTGTGTTAAGAACTATTGTGACAAATCAATGAATATCGAAAGTTATTTTATTGATGTAGATTGTAACGGATATGTTGATTTAGAACAACTTGAAGATATATTAAAAGATGAAATAGAGATGACGTTTAGATGTAAACCATTTGTTTCTATTCAACTTGCTAATAATGAAATCGGTACGATTCAACCGATAAAGAAGATCGCTGAGATAGTACATAAGTACGGAGGTATTTTACATACTGATGCTACTCAGGTCGTTGGTCATTTACCTGTTGATGTTAATGAATTAGATGTTGATATAAACAATAAAAATAATTGCTAATTTGTCAATACCATAGTACAAATTATTAAGTGCGGTGTGTTGACAAGGAGGCAGTTATGAAAGATTGTGTAGTAACTTTTTTATATAGCGATTTAACAACAGATGAGTTGTATATTTTGTTAGAGTACAACAAGTATATAAAAAGCAAAACAAATAACAGATATAAATGCGGTGAATTACAACGCAGAATTGAAACAATAATTGATATTATTGATTTCCGAGATGATTTGTTAGAGTAAATATTTAATAATACACCGCACTATAA
>OMXW01000047.1 GCA_900315085.1 uncultured Eubacteriales bacterium | reverse complement strand
GCCTTTGCCCAGCTAACATCCGCGCCGATACAATCCACCGCCAAGGCGTCCTTGCCGCTGCGGTTCATGATCGTTGTAAAATCATATGTCATATTGCATACACCTCACACATTTTCATATTTCCTTCCGGCTGTTTGCAACTATAATTCTAACATACGCAGCGATATATCACAACTGTTTTTCACTCAGGCTTTCTCATTTATGATCCTTTGGGGTTTAACAAGATACACAATTAGGAAAACGCGCAAACGAAACCGAAATTCCGCTTGCGCGTCTGTTTTTTCAATATGATCTGATACACGCCGAAATATATTCCGCCGTGCCTTCGCCGTGTTTGTCAATGTTGTTTTTGAACCGCTCATCCGCGGTGTACATCTCACCGAGCCCAGCGAGGATCTCATCGGTACAGGTGTAAAAGTTGTCGGTTATGCACTGACGTAATTTTTCGACCTGTATTTTCGCGGGCTCATCATCGGGTGCTGTTCCGTTGCGGTGAAGCCCGGCAAATCCCCCGAGTACTGCGTCCAGCGCTTTAACCGCCTTGTCCGTATCGGCGTTGCGCTGTCGGCTTTCTTTGTACGCTTCGGTGTTGCCCCAGCGTTGTCTGACTTCATTGGTGTATTTATCTGTACTCACTGATCTGACCTTCTCCCGGTTATCTACTGCCATAATAATACCACTTTTATCTTCCGCTGTAAATACTCCTGGCTTTATCCCGATTTCTTTTTAATGACTTACAATAGCATACATAATTTATGAAATTATCATTATGGCTGTTTTCATAAGAATGGTGTGACGATAGACCGTTGCTTAAACTAAATTAAAAAGCCGGATCATGGTCGGAGTGAAGGGGTTTTTTCTTTTGCGCAGCTTTTTGCTCGCTTGCTGCGGCGTGTGTTATTGGATAATGCAGTGGAGCCCTCTCGCTAAAAACGTCACTCTGTGACGTTTTTGTCTGCGCCGTGCGCGCGGCTTACGGCTTGACACGCTCGCCTTCAAGTCCCTTCACTCCTCTACTTTGGTTAAATTAATAATCGGCTACCCTTTATGGGTAACCGATTATTAATTTGGTCGGAGTGAAGGGACTTGAACCCCCGACATCCTGCTCCCAAAGCAGGCGCGCTACCAGCTGCGCTACACCCCGATATCTGCCGCTTTTGCGACAGCTTTTTTATTATAAATTAATTGCCTCGATTTGTCAATACAAAAATCAAATGTTCATGATTTTCTTGGCTATTTCATAGGCGTTGTTTATGTATGCCTTTGGCTCGTACTTTTCGGCGTCCTCCTTGCTTCTGAAGCCCCAGCCGTAGAGCGCGGCGGCAAAGTCCATTCCCGTCTCTTTTGCGGCTTCCGCGTCAACAAAGCTGTCGCCCACAAATACCGCGTCTTGAGGCTGAACCTCAAAGCGCTCGCATACGCTCATGAGCATATCTGTTTTCTCCTGCTGAATGTCAACGTCGGTGGCGCACACTACATCAAACAGCTCGCCTATTTGCTTGTAGGCGTTGAGCATGTTCGAAACATATTTCTTGTTCTTCTGTGTCACGATTGCAAGCTTGGCTCCGTTCTTCTTCAACGTCTCCAGTGAGCCCTGGATTCCGTCGTAGAGCAGGATCATCTCCTCACCCTTCATAGAATAGAGCTTGCTGTAGTTGTTCATCGCGTACTCGATTTCATCGGGCTTCATGCCGTAGATATTCATAAATCCCTGCTCGAGCGATACGCCGATTACACCAAACAGAGCTTCGTGCGGCATGGGTGTGTAACCCATTGCCATTGCCGTTGTATTCATACAGTAAAGTATACCGGGCGCGGTGTCTGCTATTGTTCCGTCAAATCCGAGAATTACCAGTTTTTTCATGTTAACACCCCTTTTAGAATAAACACAAGCGCCAACTGTTGTGAGAGAACACAAATTCATCTGTTGTTATTTTAACATAAAAAAATTTCAAAAGCAATGTTTTAATTGACATTGCAGTGTAAAAGTTATAAAATTGTATTATACTTTTACCGAAAGGATAGTTATATGAACAATTCATCCTCATCCGTCAGTAAAAAGAAGAATTCTTCACCGTCGCAGGGCTTTTCGCTTTGCAACGTGATGGTGAACTATTTTATTCTTGTTATGTTTGTGATTTTTCCGCTGTTTGTAAATCTCACGTTCGACGGAAGCTTTCCGTTTTTGCATTTTGACCGCGGATACTACGGCATAAGACACCAAAAGTACTATCTGTTTATGATTATGGGAGCTATTACCGTGATTGGCGAGATCCTACTGCTGTTCACCGAGGGCTCACAGAAAATCAGGGACAAGTATAATCTGCACACCCGCGACGACGCGTTATCAAAGTTATCATTTACCGACTGGGCTGTACTTGCGTTTTTATTTACCGTGTCGGTTTCGACGATTTTTTCCGCCTACAAAGAGATGGCGTTCTTTGGAGAAATCACCGCGGGAAGCTATACTCACGGCAGAAACAACGGCTTAATGCTGTTTATGATGTACGCGGCGGTATACTTCCTCGTTTCGCGCGCGTACAGGTACAAGGAATATATATTCGTTGCGCTGGCAATTACCTCAGCGTTTGTCGGTCTTGTTGCTGTGCTCAACTGCTTCTATATCGATCCGCTGAACATGTTTGAACGTTTTGTAGATGACGAGAAGGTGTTCAAGGATTTCATAACCACCTTCGGCAACAAAAATATGTATTCAACCTACATATGCGTCACTTTGCCTGTTGTATTTACGATGTCTGTATGCACCGAAAAGCTTGTTTGCAGAATCGTTTATCTTGTCTCCGCCGCGCTCAGCGTCATGGCTATGGTCGTGTGCGACAGCGACTCGGCGGTGCTCGGAACAGTTGCGTTTCTCGCGGTGCTGCTCGTTATCTACTCGAGGGATATTTCAAAGCTCAAAAAGTATTTCCTCGGCATGACCGTTATTTTTGCTTCCTTAAAACTGATCGGTTTTATCTCAAAGCTTGCAAACGACAATCACAAGGAGCTTTCCGCTATTCCCTACAAGCTGATGCAGGCGAATTTTACTTACATTCTTCTTATTGCCGCTGCGGTGATTACAATTGTGCTTTTCCTGCTCGACTTCAAGAATCCCGAAATCAAACTGCCTAAGGTGGTGCCGATCGTTCTGGCTTCGCTCATGATTGCGGCGGTTGTTTCGGTACTCGGCGCGATGATTTATTTCAGCGCAATTGACACCAAAACCGACCTCGGCAGCCTTGAACGCCTGCTCAGATTCAACAAGGCGTGGGGTACTCACCGAGGTGTTATGTGGATAGACTCGATGAAGATTTTCGGCGACGCTTCAATTTTTGACAAGCTGTTCGGCTCAGGTCCCGAGAGCTTCTACTATAAGTTCCAGCCCTATTTCCCCGACCTGTACGAATTCGGCGACGGCTCAACCGACGCGGCTCACAACGAGTATATCCAGTACCTCATCAACCTCGGAATACTCGGCCTCGCCTCATACCTCGCGTTTACCGGCAGCGCGCTCGTCAGAGGCATCAAAGCGATAAAATCAAACCCGATTGCGCTTGCTTACGCCGCGCCTGTGGTTGCGTATCTTGTTCAGGCGTTTGTTAATATCTCGCTGCCAATCGGCACTCCGCTGTTTATCATTTTTGTTGCGATGTGCGAAAACGCCGCAAGGCAGAATAAGTTTGAGCTGAGTTTTTTAGGTGAGAAAAAATGAGCGAATTAACTTTGGAATTGTTACAGAAACTATGTAATGAAAATAAAATCAATTGGACATTACACGCAATAAAACGAATCCGTGAACGGAAAATTAAAATGGCGGAAGTTATCAGCTGCATTAAATATGGAAAAATAATTGAAGACTATCCTGATGATAAACCATTGCATAGTTGCTTAATTTGTTGTAAAATTAATAGTAGATATCTTCATACTGTAGTAAGCAGTGATGGTAATGAAGTATGTATTATTACAGCTTATATTCCCAATCCCGAAGAATGGGATAATAATTTTGAATTGAGAAAGGAGCTATTATAATGAATTGCACATTTTGCGGCGGAATCGTAAAAAACGATACAACGGAATATATCGAAAAACAAGGCAATTACATTGTAGTAATCAAAAATGTTCCTTGTGAAAAGTGCGAGCAATGCGGCGAGGTATACTTCTCTAATGAAGTTGCTCTTATGCTTGAAAAATATTTCAAGCGAAATCACCGTTACCGTAATCGATTATGAAAACAATAAAGTTGCATAACACCGTATAATAAAGCCGACACAAATAGGGGCCTGCAAATGCAAGCCCCTTTAATTATAGTCTCCCGCTCATGGGTTTATATTCCTCAACGGTTTTGCTGTTGAGGGATTTTTTTACGTCTATTATTCTCTGATTTGACGAGCCTTTGAACTGCAGCGTAATGCTGTACAGCTCCTGCACAAACTCGCCGTCTACGAGAACGTCAATAAGCGACAGCATTTCGTCGGTCGCTTCACACCGCGCTCTGCTTTCGTTTAACAGCTCCTTATCAAAAAGATAGCCCGTGTAGCACCAGATATTCTTATTGGGATAAAGCCCTCGCACGCGCCGTAAAAACGGCAGCAGCGCGCGCTGGTTCTGAGGCTCAAAGGGCTCGCCGCCGAGCAGCGTAAGTCCGTCTATATAGCCGGGCTTTAGCTCCTTTATGATGTAGTCCTCGGTTTCATCTGTAAAGGGCTTGCCGTAATCAAACGACCAGGTCTCCTTATTAAAGCAGTTTTTGCAGTGATGTGTACAACCCGAAACAAACAGCGAGACGCGTACGCCCTCGCCGTTTGCTATGTCGCAGGTTTTAATTTCCGCGTAATTCATTACAGGTGGAGCACCCTTTCCTGAATCTCCTGGGTTCTGCCCTGGTTCCAGAACTGAGTGCCGATGTAGCCGCAGGTTCTTCTTGCTACGTTCATTTTATCCTGGTCGCGGTTGTGACAGTTGGGGCACTCCCAAATGAGCTTGCCCTCTTCCTCAACGATTGCGATTTCGCCGTCGTAGCCGCAAACCTGGCAGTAGTCGCTCTTTGTGTTGAGCTCGGCGTACATGATGTTTTCATAGATGAACTTCATTACTCCGAGTACAGCCGGGAGGTTATCCTGCATATTGGGAACCTCAACGTAGCTGATTGCGCCGCCGGGTGAAAGCGCCTGGAACTCGCTTTCGAGCTTCAGTTTATCAAACGCGCTGATATCCTCGGTAACGTGAACGTGATAGCTGTTTGTGATATAGTTGCGGTCGGTTACGCCCTTGATGATGCCGAAACGCTTTTGCAGGCATTTCGCGAATTTATATGTTGTGCTCTCCAGCGGTGTGCCGTAGATGCTGTAGTCGATGTTCTCGGCTGCCTTCCACTTTGCGCAGGCTGCGTTGAGTCTTCTCATGATTTCAAGTCCGAGCTCCTTGCCCTCTTCCTCGGTCAGCTTTTTGCCGATGAGGCTGTATACGCACTCCCAAAGTCCCGCATAGCCGAGCGAGATCGTTGAGTAGCCGTTAAAGAGCAGCTTGTCAATTGTTTCGCCCTTGTCAAGTCTTGCAAGCGCGCCGTACTGCCAGAGAATCGGAGCGGCGTCGGAGAGTGTGCCCTTTAAGCGCTCGTGGCGTGCCTGGAGCGCGCGGTGACAAAGCTCCATGCGCTCGTCAAAGATTTCCCAGAACTTGTTCATGTCGCGGTTAGCGCTTAGTCCGATATCAACGAGGTTGACGGTTACAACGCCCTGGTTGAAACGGCCGTAATATTTGTGCTTGCCCTCAACGTAGTTCTTGGCGTTTGCCACGTTGCCTACGCCCGCGTCGGTGAAGCGGTCGGGTGTAAGGAAGCTGCGGCAGCCCATGCAGGTGTATACGTCGCCCTTGAGCTCGAGCATTACCTTTTCCGAGATATAGTCGGGTACCATGCGCTTTGCAGTGCACTTTGCCGCAAGCTCGGTGAGGTACCAGTATTTGCTGTCCTCTGTTACGTTGTCCTCTTCAAGAACATAGATGAGCTTTGGGAACGCGGGGGTGATCCATACGCCCGCCTCGTTCTTTACGCCCTGATAACGCTGTTTGAGGGTTTCCTCGATAATCATTGCGAGGTCAGCCTTCTGCTGTTCGTCCTCAGCCTCGTTGAGGTACATATATACGGTTACAAACGGAGCCTGACCGTTTGTTGTGAGCAATGTTACTACCTGATACTGAATTGTCTGAACGCCGCGGTTTACCTCAAGGCGCAGACGGCGCTCAACAACCTCGTTTATCTTTTCCTCGGTAGCTTGAATTCCGATTTCTTCAAATTCCGCGATTGTCTCCTTGCGGATTTTTTCGCGAGAAATCTGAACGAACGGTGCAAGGTGCGTAAGGCTGATGCTCTGACCGCCGTACTGGTTGCTGGCTACCTGAGCGATGATCTGAGTTGCGATGTTGCAGGCAGTTGAGAAGCTGTGGGGCTTCTCGATGAGTGTGTCGCTGATTACCGTGCCGTTCTGGAGCATATCCTCGAGGTTTACGAGGTCGCAGTTATGCATATGCTGGGCAAAGTAATCGGAATCGTGAAAGTGAATTATGCCCTGCTTGTCGGCCTCGACGATGTCGGGCGGCAGAAGCATTCTTCTTGTAAGGTCGCGGCTTACCTCGCCTGCCATATAGTCGCGCTGAACACTGTTAACGGTGGGGTTCTTGTTGGAGTTCTCCTGCTTGACCTCCTCGTTGTTGCACTCGATGAGCGACAAAATACGGTTGTCGGTGGTGTTCGCCTTACGGATGAGCGAGCGGTTGTAGCGGTAGCGCACATAGCGTCTTGCAAGCTCAAACGCGCCCTTTGCCATGAGCTGGTCCTCTACCATGTCCTGGATTTCCTCAACGGACACTGCACGCTTGATTTTATTGCATTTGTACTCTACATAATCCGCGATGTCATTGATTTGTTCGTCTGTCAAAAACGGTGTGTCGTTGGAGTTGTTAGCCTTTTTTACGGCGTTAATAATTTTAACGACGTTAAAGTCTTCCTCCGATCCGTTTCTCTTAATAATTTTCATTATGTCCTTCCCCTTTTTCTCGTTTATTTCAAAAATAATAAATTAACATATTTACGGCTTCATTATTTTGCCGTGCGAGATATATTATACACTACCAATAGTGAAAATGCAATAGTCTTTTTGCACAAAAACACAATATGTAGTATTCTATAAAAGAATTATACACAGGATATTGGTGTGCTGTAACCTCTCGTTATAAATTTAACACAGCGTGGAAACACAGTATTTATGCGGTTTTGGGGGCAGGATGCACAAGCTTTGAGACCTATTATTCCATTTGTCAAGTTACAGATTAAATTATTTTGTTACAGTATTGGTACTATATATAGTGGGTGGGAAGTGTGCACACACTATTAGAGTTTAGAGTTGAGAGTTTAGAGTTGAGAGTTTCGGTCGTGCAGATAGATTGGTTAATTGAAAACGTTTGGTTCCCGACTGTATTAATATTGGCGTGATGGTGATGAATACAAATCGTACCCTACAATAGTCAATCGGAATGACATCTAAATTTAGGAAAAATTAAAGGCGCACACACAGGTGCGCCCATACGTTGTTGAGGAAATCATTATGCATAACATAACCTCCATTGCCCTCACAATAATAGTGTTAAGTGGGTAGGGATTAGTGGTTAGAAGCAGGTTAAGAAAAATACGAATAATCCAAACGTTGTTCCCATTGCCCTCACAGTTTCCGATAGATTTCGTGTTCTCGCGAAAGAGAAAACATCAACTAACAGCAAACGTTAAGTACGCGAACTGAAAAAACAGCCGCAGTAGTTTTGGCGGTAGAGGTTGTGTTCGTTGGATAGGACTATGCTGCGCTTGTAGCCTTCCTTCTTTTTGAAATCACTGTAGAGCCAGCTTACGCCGTGAGCTTCTCCTGCCGAGGCTCCGATTTCGTTGAGAAGCTGCGCGTTTTTAAGCGGACTGATTGTGAGCGTGGTCGTGAAATAATCAAATCCGCCGTCCTTTGCTACCTGAGCCGAAGAATTCAGCCGCAGCTCAAAGCATTTTTCGCAGCGTTTTCCACCCTCGGGCTCGTGTTCAAGTCCCTTTACCGCGTCAAAATATTCGCGCGGATCGTAATTCCCCTCAATTATGCTGACGGGATTTTTAAAATCCATTTCGCTGATGAACCGCTTTTCCTCGTTCAGTCTGTGGAGGTATTCTTCTTTTATAGAAATATTCGGATTATAGTAGTAGACTGTGACTTTGAAATACTGAGTAAGATATTCAAGGCAGTAGCTTGAACACGGGGCGCAACAAACGTGCAAAAGCAGGCTCGGCGTTCTTCCGATTTTTAGGTTCTCGGATATCACTTTGTCAAGCTCGCGCTGATAATTTGGCTTATTCATAGTTGATGATGTACTCCGTTAGTTGTTCGGCAGTGCTTGCTACGAAAGGCGCGCCTGCCATTATAAGCTCGTTTTTGCCGCGGAAACCCCAGCTTACGCCTGCCATGTGTACAGAGCCGTTTTGTGCGGTGAATACGTCTACGTCGCTGTCGCCGATGTACATGCACTCGTCGGGAGAGATGTTGAACTGTGCGAGCATTGCCTGCAGGCTCTCGCCGTCGGGCTTACACTTGTACTCGGGCTTCTGTCCCCACGCCGCCGAGAAGGTGTGGTCGGGATATAGCTTTTGGAGGATTCGGTCAACAAACTCGTCGGGCTTGTTTGACAAAACCGCGGTGAGTATTCCTTTTTCGGAAAGGATGTCGAGCATTTCGGCACAGCCTTCGTATGCCTCGGTGTTATCGTTGCAGTGAAGCTTGTACTCGTCGTTGAATACAGAGCGCACAAGCTCAAATTTTTCCGCGTCCCCAGCGGCGTCGCCCATTGCGCGCTTTACAAGAAGCTCTCTGCCGTTGCCTACAAAGGTCTTGTAGCGATTGACAGGGTGCTCCTCAAGACCTGCCGCCTTAAGCCCCTTGTTTACACTCAAAGCAAGGTCGGTGAGTGAGTTTACAAGCGTACCGTCCAAATCAAAAACCGCAATTTTAATCATATTGATCGCCATAGCCTTTCTGCCCACAGTTAGAAATTAAAGTTTACCTTATGCTCTTACTGTGGGCAGATAAGGCGTAAATGGCGATTTAGCCATCGCTCGTTGCCGCTTGCGGCAAACTGAGCGGGCAATAAAAATTTTAATAGTGTGAACTTTCACACTATACCCCTCAATTCAGTCCCTTTTCCATTTCGAGCAGGATCGCGCGGCAAGGAGCGGCTTCAAGTCCGCCCAGCTTTATCGGAAACGCGCAAAGCTCGTATTCTCCGTCATCGATGTTTTCAAGGTTGAGATTTTCAAGCACCGCTATTCCTGCGCGGGCAAGCTCGCGGTGGGGCTTTGCCTCGTCAAACGGCGGCGCAATTGATTCCGCATCTGTTCCCACAAGGGCGATTCGGCTTTCCGCAAGCACGATTGCCGCCGAGTGAGAAAGAAATGTGTTGCCATTGCCGTGGAGAATGAGCCTGCGGCGGCAGTACGGCAAAAGCTTTTCCATGTCCTCGCCTGTCAGGATTCCCTCAACCGAAATTACCGTGCACTTGCCGTAAAAGGTGTTCAGGCGCAGGTTGTCGATTGAGCTGCCCTCCTCATAAAAATGAAGCGGAGCGTCGATGTGAGTTCCGCAGTGCACAGACATTGAAATAGCGGACAGGTTGTATTCGTCAAGCTCGTCAATACTTTTGAGCTGTGTAACCTGCGTTTCGGGGTCGCCCTCATAGACCGGTGTTGTGAGCGCGTCCCTCGATATATCGTGTATTATCATATTAACCCCTCCCCATTTGTTGGTATCATTTTATCACATAATGCGGGGTTTTGCAACGATTTCCGACAGGAAAACATATATTGCGGCTTGTTTGCATCACCAACCGGCGTTTGATTTTTTCTCGGTGTAAAACAAAATGTCATTCCGACCGAACGCAGTGAGCGGAGGTGATTCCCCAAAAAGGAAACCTACTTCTGTCAGAATGGGATTTCTCCGTGCGCTTCGCTTAGTCGAAATGACAATTATACCCATACAATAAATTATACGTTGTTACTTTTGCCATCACAGTATGATTTATTACTATTCTGTCTCGCGAAAAACCTGACGTTATTATTCAATAAAACGTTAAGAAAGCGAATTAAAAGAAGCGTACCGTAAAGGTACGCTCCTTGTTAGTTTAATATTATTGACTGCAATTATTATACGTTTTCGGGAATTGCAACCTTACCTGTAAGGTTCTCATAGCCGTAAGCTTTGCCTGTTGAACCTGCAAGATATCTCTGGATGAATGTTACGTCCATTACTGAGATACGACCGTCGCCGTTTACGTCAGCGCAGATCTTTGCGTCGTCATCGAGGTCTACCATCTTAACGATGTACTTCTGGAGTGTTGTAGCGTCGTCGATTGTGATCTGACCGTCGCCGTTGATATCGCCGTAGAGCTTGCCGCTCGGCTCGGGATAAGAAACTGTGATTGTCATCTTAGCGCCTGACTTGGAAGCTAAGTCGAAGTTTGAAACGTCGATCTGAACCTTTACGGTTGCGCCGTCTTCGTCAACCTCAAAGCCTGCGTTGTCGCCGTCCCAGCCTGCGTCAAACTGAACGCCGCTTTCGGGCTTGAAGCCTGAATTCTTGGGTACGCCCCAGTTAGCTGCCCAGCTGCCGTTAGCCGCGCACTTAACATCATAGCCGAAGGAAGCGCCTACGTTCTCAAATGTGATCTCGTAGATACCGTCAGCTACCTTTGTCATTAGGTTAGCGTCGTTAGCGGGATCCCATGCTACGCCGTTGAGCCAGTTGCCTTCGCCGTTACCTACAGCTCTCATTGACTCGATCTCGAGAACCTTGGGCTGCTCAACGCCTTCGCCTGTTACTGTGATTTCTTCTGTTGCGGGATCGAATGTGATTGTTACGTCACAATCCTTTGTTACGTTAAATGATACGTTGTTGCCGTTGTCGCCGTATGCTGTATCCCAGCTGTGGTTCTTAACAACCTTAAAGAGAACGTCGTTCTGAGCTGTGATAGCTGTTGTGAAGCTGTACTTGCCGTCGTCGCCCTTTGTCATCTCTGTAGCTACGCTTGTTGCGTCCCATTTGCCGAGCTCGTCGATTGAACCTGCTACGCTGTAAACATCCTCAGCGGGTGCGGGCTCTGTTGTGGGCTCTACAGTTGTAGGAGCTTCTGTTGTGGGCTCTACAGTTGTAGGAGCTTCTGTTGTGGGTTCTACAGTTGTGGGAGCTTCTGTTGTAGGCTCTACAGTTGTGGGAGCTTCTGTTGTGGGCTCCTCTGTTGTGGGAGCTTCTGTTGTGGGCTCCTCTGTTGTGGGAGCTTCTGTTGTGGGCTCCTCGGGAGGATATGAAAGATTAAGAACAGAAGCTACTACTGAGGGAGCAGCCATCTTCATTGTTGCCAATACGCCTGCGTCGTTGTAGCCTTCATACTCAATGTAATCTACGGGGCAGGTATCGTCTGCGGGGTGAATTGTACCTGTTTCAATTGCATCCTTGTTGTCAGCAACATACTGGTTGTAAACCTCAATAGGCTCTACGCCGAGCTTCTCACAAGTTGTCTTGTTGCAGCCGCCCTTCTTTTCAGCTGAGATAGCTGTCTGCTCCCACTGATAGAAAGGAAGGTTTGTTGCGTTTGTGAGGTACTTTTTGAGTGAATCGGAGAGGGGCTTAGCCTTGGGCATGCTTGCGGGGAAGAAGCCATCGAGAACGTTGTTCAGAGAAGTGATACCGCCTCTCATGCCGCAGGTTGTGCTGTTCTGCCACTTAGCGCAGAAGTCCTTCTTTGATGAGTCAGAAGTATTCTCTCTGGTAGGTGTTTTTTCTGTTACAACGATTGTATCGCCAAGGCAGCTCTTGTTCATTGTAAGGTCGGTTGTCTGATAGCCGGCGCCGTTCTTTGTTGAGAAGATTACGCCGTAGTCAGCGTTGTCCTCAATTGCAGCAAAGTCGCCTGTGCTGTACTTTGAAAGATCGAAGGAGTAAAGGTTATCAACGCCGTCAACCTTCTTACAAGCAGTTGCGTTTGCGCCGAAAGCGTAAACGTTAAGCGGGTTTTCATTGCCGTACAGAGTGTACACATAGCAATAAATGTTACATGTTTTGTTTCTGGTATTTACCTTAACAGCCGAAGCGTCACCCCATGATCCGTCGGTTGGATATGAGAAGTAGATAAGCTGTTCAGGTGCTGCTGCGCTCGCAGTTGTGAAAGTAAGACCTGCAAAGCAAGTGCAAACCATCAAAACTGAGAGCAGTAAGCTGATGAATTTTGTTGTTTTCTTCATTAAAGAAATCCTCCTTTTCTATTTACTCAATTTTTGAGTAATTACATTATATATCAATTTTATAATTTTTACAAGACCTTTTAATAAATTATTGTAATACATTTTAATTTTTTATACAAAGTCGAGAATATGTGCGCAAAAACAGAAATAAAATTTGAAACATCTTGACAATATTGCCAATTAAAGGTAAAATTCATATGTATAATATGAAAGCAAGAGAGGTAATATTAATGGAAAACTCTAAAAAAACCATGGATAAAATCGTTGCGCTCTGCAAAGGCAGAGGCTTTGTATACCCCGGCTCCGAAATCTACGGCGGCCTCGCAAACACATGGGACTACGGCCCCCTCGGTATGGCTTTAAAAAACAACATCAAGCAGGCGTGGCTCAAAAAGTTCGTTCAGGAAAACAAATATAATGTGGGACTTGACTCCGCTATCCTGATGAATCCGCAGACCTGGATCGCTTCCGGTCACCTCGGCGGCTTCTCGGATCCGCTCATGGACTGCAAGGAGTGCAAGACAAGACACCGCGCCGACAACCTCATTGAGGACTTTGACGGCACAAACGTTGCGGGCTGGTCAAACGAGCAGATGACAGACTATATTAATGAAAAGAACATCCCCTGCCCCAACTGCGGAAAGCACAACTTCACCGATATCCGCCAGTTCAACCTTATGTTCAAGACCTTCCAGGGCGTTACCGAGGACAGCAAAAACGAGATTTATCTTCGTCCCGAGACCGCTCAGGGTATTTTTGTAAACTTCGCAAACATTCAGCGCACAAGCCGCAAGAAGGTTCCCTTCGGCGTGGCTCAGATTGGAAAGAGCTTCCGTAACGAGATCACTCCCGGTAACTTCATCTTCCGCGTGCGCGAGTTTGAGCAGATGGAGCTTGAGTTCTTCTGCAAGCCCGGAACCGACCTTGAGTGGTTCGACTACTGGCGCAGCTTCTGCCGCGACTTTTTGTATTCGCTCAACATCAAGGAGGAAAATCTCAGACTCCGCGACCACGACAAGGAGGAGCTCTGCTTCTATTCAAAGGCTACAACCGACTTTGAGTACCTCTTCCCGTTTGGCTGGGGCGAGCTTTGGGGCGTTGCCGACAGAACCGACTACGACCTCACCCAGCACATCAATCAGAGCGGCAAGAGCCTTGAGTACTTTGACCAGACTACAGGCGAAAAATATATTCCTTATGTTATTGAGCCCTCACTCGGCGTTGAGCGTCTGTTCCTGGCAATCGTTGTTGAGGCTTACGACGAGGAGCAGATCGGCGAGAAGGACAGCAGAGTTGTTATGCACTTCCACCCCGCGCTTGCTCCGTTCAAGGCAGCGGTGCTTCCGCTTTCAAAGAAGCTCAGCGAAAAAGCAGGCGAGGTTGCGGATATGCTCAGAGCAGACTTTATGGTTGACTTTGACGACGCCGGCTCAATCGGAAAGCGTTACCGCCGTCAGGATGAGATCGGTACTCCGTTCTGCGTAACCTACGATTTTGACTCGCTTGAGGACGGCTGCGTAACCGTTCGCGACCGCGATACTATGGATCAGGAACGCGTTAAAATTGACGAACTGAACGCTTATATCGCCGCAAAAACAAAATTTTGATAACAAAAATTACCGAATAAAAATTCAAGTGAGCAAGCCAATTTATAGGTAACTACAAAATTGTCCGACGAATATTGACAATCCTTTTCAAAGTTAATATAATTTGATTGAACACAAGACAACTTTGTGTATTCGCATTCATTTTTTATTGATTTATTAAAAGGAGAATTATTTATGGCATTCTGTAAAAATTGCGGTCAACAGTTAAACGACGGCGCTGAATTCTGCGCAAACTGCGGCACTTCTCAGTCAGCTCAGCAGCCCCAGGCAAACAACAATCAGGCTCAGCAGCAGGCTCCTATTCAGCCCCAGGTTATGACAGGCGACGCTGACGTTCAGGCTACCAAGAGCGTTGCATGGCTCTCATATTTAGGAATTCTTTTCCTCATCCCCATGTTTGCAAAGAAAACTTCCGATTACTGCAGATTCCATGTAAAGCAGGGCGCAACATTTTTTGCTCTTGAACTCGCGTACACAATCGTAACCGAGATCCTTAAGGCAATCTGCAGAGCTGTATTCCCCGGCCAGTGGAAATATGCTCTGTTCACCGCTTACTATGATCAGCACATCATCACAAAAATCGTTAGCATTATCTTTGCACTCGGCTCGATCGCTCTTTGCGTACTCGCAATCATCGGTATCGTAAACGCTGCTACAGGCAAGAAAAAAGAACTTCCCCTTATCGGTCAGATTCCCGTTATCGGCGATCTTCTTGACAAAATTTACTACAATAAGTAATTATCAATTACATATAAAAAAGGGCAACCGTTAGGCTGATACCGATAAGGATGTTTTTAGTTTAAGACGGTGCCCTATGCGTAGGCGGACAGTTCAGGCTGTCCGCCTTTCGTCATGAGTTTTTTCTTCTGGTTGGTTTATTTCGCTCGGTAAAGCGAATGTTCCGATGTATCGGAAATAGATGTCGATTTGCTGCGGAGAGGTTTGGCTGTGCTTTTTCTCGCGCTCGTGAACAACAATCTTGCTGATGAAGGTTCTCAGCACCTCCGGCGTCAGTTCCTGAACACATACATATTTCTTGACAACGTCAAGGAACTTCTGCACATTGGTACACTCGTTTTTGAGTGTATCAATTTCTTTTTGCAGTTCGGGAATTGATGCTTCAAGCTCCTTCTGTTCATCATTGTAATCAACTGACAGCATTCTGTACTGTTCGTCGCTGATACGTCCGAGAACGTTATCCTCATAAAGACGCTTGAATAGAGATTTTAACTCAACGATTCGCTTTTCTGCTTTTGAAAGTTCAGCGGTTCTTGCGTTCAGTTCTCTCCTGTACTGAGATGAAGTCTTTTTACTGATGTAATCGGTAAACTCCTTCGTGTTGTTCCTTGCGTAGTAGAGCGCTTTGTTGATTTCCTCGAATACGATTTCATCAAGTGCAACCTCTCGAATGGAGTGGGGTGTGCACTTCTCCTCGCCTACATGCTTGCGGTAGTTTCCGCAGATAAAATTATAATTCTCACGCTTCACTGTTTTTCCCCGGACAAAATAATGCTTTTTGCCGCAGTCGGCACAATAGATGAGTCCACTGTATTTATTGATTTCACCCATACGGGTTTGGCGAATTCTGCCCTCGCGCACCTTTTGAACGATATCCCAAGTTTCTTGGTCGATAATCGCCTCATGGGTATTCTCGAAGCGGAGTTGTTCTTCCTTCGGAACCTTGATGGTACGCTTATCTTTGAACGAAGCAACAGCATTTCGGGGTTGTCCGAGTTGTCGGAAACAAAATTCCAAGTACAGTTGTCCTTATCAAAGCTCAGTTCGATTTCTCTGTCCTCGATGTCGCGCCCCGAGCAGTATAGCGTGGCATTGGTCGAACAGCGTTTGCTCTTATCAAGAACGAACATCGTATCAACACCGCCGGCAAGACCATTCGTACCGGAGAGCATATTGAACGGGTCGCTGTCACCTTGCTTACGAAGATGATGAACAAGAAGAATGGTGATTTTCAATTCTTCCGCAAACTTTTTGAGAATTTCAACCTCGTTGTAATCGTTCGCATAGCTGACCTCGCTCCCTGTGTTACGAATCATCTGGAACGTATCAATGACAATCAAAGCCGTCCCCGGATGGTCGGCGACAAAGCTTTTGATTTGTTCTTCAAGCCCTTCACCGATTTTGAAACTGAATGTTGTAAAGAAAACATTGGGAGCCTCGTCGGTAACAGACAGCAGTCTTTCCTGCAACCTGCTTGCGGTATCTTCAAGACTGACATAGAGCGTTGTTCCTTTCGTAGTAGGAGACATAGAGCGTTGTTCCTTTCGTAGTAGGAAAGTTCCATATTGTTTCGCCCTTCGCAATACGAACGCACCAGTCAAGCATCAGCCAAGACTTGCCGACCTTCGGGGAGCCGCCGATGATAGCAAGTCCTTGCGGCAACAAATCTTTAATCACAAATTTTGTCGCGGGCAAGTCCATATCCATCAGTGTTGTACCCTCAACGGAATTGAACATTTTTTTCATTTCTAAATCGTCATACATAGTTTTCACCTCCAATCTTTTTATGTACCCACCTCACTTATATGGAGTGGGAAAGGCGTTTTGAGGGGTCATTTTTGAAAACTTTTTTCTGAAAATCGAATTTTCTATGTTCTGCACAAACAGAGAAAGAAAAAACTATTTAATTTCACAATAGTTTTTTCGGAAGTATAACCTTCTCTATCTATTGCACTTAAAACAGCGTTTTCGGGCATTGCTTTTAATAAAAAGTTAAAATCAAATGACACATTCTCTTTTATGCACAAATTATCAAACTCAAATTTAGTTGTTTTCACAACAGAGCTTTTCAAAAACAATCCTCTACCTATTGCACTCAAATCGATGTTTATTAGACCTGATTTTTAAAAATTTTTTAAAAAATCAAAAAAATCAGCGTATTATACAAATGACAGAAAAGAAAGCTGTGAAATATCACACGCAAAATCATCTCTCTACTTATTGCAGTAAAAACGGTCTTTTCGGACCCATATTTTCAAAAAACATTGTTTACAAAGGTGGTTTCTCTGTTTTGCATAAATTCCGAAACCTAATTTTAGTCATTTTTTCAACTGAAAATGGATTTGCTAATAATTCCGTATACTTTGATTACAGCATATTAAATAATTAAAAAACAAAAAATATATTTTCCAAACACCCTTGCAATTTATGATTATGTAAGGTACTATACAAACGCTTCACGCGGCTCTTTGTTGTCACACAAACACATAGCTTAGTACTGCGACACAATCAAAAAGGCACAAGCTTCAGAATCCATCCGGACTCTGGGCTTGTGCCTTTTTACGCCCACAAACCGCGACAAATCTGGTGTGTGGGCTTTGTTGTGCGATGTCGGGTACATTCTCCAACATTTTACTTGCGCGATACGGAACGAAACAGGGCGCGTCAGTTTTTTGCGCTGCTCATCGCTTCAACCATCAGCCTTACAGTCAAAGAAAAACCTCGGACAAACGCATTTTTTCAGGATGTAAATTTTACTGCAAACCAGTATTCTGAAACGCTTGACTTAAATCTTCTATCAGGTCGTTCACATCCTCAATTCCTACGCTGAAGCGGAAAAAGCCGTTGTGAAATTCTTCGGGATAGAGATATTGCCGCTCGTCATTTTCACCGAGAAAGACTATCAGGCTCTCGTCGTGGCCGAGCGAGACAGCGGAGGTAATGATATTCAGGTTTTGCACAAAACGATTATGCGTATCGTGGTCAGCTTTAAGCCCGAAAGAAAGCACACCGCCAAAACCGTTTATCATCTGCTTTTTGGCTATTTCGTGACCGTTGTTACCCTCAAGACCCGGATAGGCTACAAAACTGACGCACGGCTGTTTTTCTAACCACAGCGCGATTTTGAGCGCGTTGTCGTTATGCTGCTGCATACGTAAAGGCAAAGTTACCGAGCCGCGCATAATCAGCCACGCGTTAAACGGGCTGATTGTCGCCCCGAGATTCACCTGCGCCTGCGCGCGGACAATATCGAGGTGCTCCTTTTTACCGATAATTGCTCCGCCCATTGCGTCGCCGTGACCGTTGATATATTTGGTAAGGCTTTCAACAACAAAATCCGCGCCGAGCTCAATCGGGCGCTGACTGTAGGGCGAAGCGAAGGTATTGTCAACAGAGAGCAGGGCTCCGTTTTCGTGGGCGATTTTTGCAATCTCCTCTATGTCGGAAACGCTGAGGGTCGGATTGCCCGGTGTTTCGATATGTATCAGCTTGGTGTTTGATTTAACGGCAGCCCTGACGGCTTCCAAATCGCTGGTATCAACAATGGTTGTTTCAACCTTAAATTTATTGTTAAAAAGCTCATTGAGCAGTCGGTAAACGGCGATGTATGTAACGCTTGAAAAGATGACGTGATCGCCTGTTCGCAGCAGCGAAAAAAACAGTCCCGACAGCGCGGCTACTCCGCTTGCGAGCACTACGCAGTCCTCGCCGCCTTCAAGAGAAGCGAGCTTTTCCTGCAAATATTTTTGGTTCGCTCCGCCGTTACGCGTATATAAATTGCCGTCAGCCGACGACCAGTTCATGTCGGTGGGGTCATACGGCAGGGCGTAGCTGTTAGCCATTGTAATAGGACGGCGGATAGCGCCCGTTTCTTTATCAATCTCGTTGCCGATGTGTACGGCACGGGTAGAAAAATCCAAATTATTATGCTGTGACATCTTTTGTATTCCTCCTTAACAGCTTTTGCCTGAAACTGCGGATATTACCCGAAGTAAATCCCATCGGGCAGATTGTGCACCATTGGCGCGGCGTGAATAAAATTCCGTTAATGATTGCCAATACGGTTGCTGTTTCCATAAAAATTAGTACTGCAAAACCAAGCGCATCAATTCCGCGCGGAACAACAAGTATCAGCATAACGGCAAAGCTTCCCATCATAACGCCCCACAGCAGAGGGCGAAACCATTTTTTATAATATAATTTCGGACGATTTAAGCCGAAATTTACTATCGCTCCGATTTTACCAATCAGAGAGCCGCGCGGACAGATTCGCGCACAGTGCATTTTTCCTCTGCCCGAAATTGCGATAATGATAGGCGTAAACATACACACAAATCCGAACAAACCGAATGGATGCCAGAAATTTGCCGCTGTCATCCACAGGACAGAGATAATCCAAGACCAATCCTGTATGCTCGGAATCCACTTTTTGCCGCCTACGGTAATACTCTTTTTCCTCATAACTTGCCTCACTATTTGCTTTTCAGCCGCTTGTCGGTGGATTTCGCAAGGCGGGTGCCGACGCTTTGGAACAACTGCACCAGCAGCACCAAAATCACAACGGCAATCAGCATTACCAAATATTTATAGCGGTAATAGCCGTAGTTAATAGCGATTTTTCCCAAACCGCCTCCGCCGATGATGCCGCTCATAGCCGTGTAGCCGAGCACGGTTGTGACGGCTATTGTGACATTTGAAATCAGCGAGGGCACGCTTTCGGGTATCATCACCTTCGTAATAATCCGAAAAGGCGACGCGCCCATGCTCTGCGCGGCTTCTATGATGTTGGGGTTTATCTCGCGCAGGCTGCTTTCGACCAGTCTTGCGACGAACGGAAACGCCGCGATAACAAGCGGAACAATGGACGCCGTGGTGCCGACGATGGTGCCGACTATCAGGCGCGTCAGAGGAAATACCAATATCATGAGAATCAAAAACGGCACGGAACGAAGCACGTTAATCAGCACGTTCAAAAATCCCATAAAAGGCTTCGGCAAAGGCAGAATTCCGTCCTTTTCGCCGACCACAAGCAAAACGCCGAGCGGCAGACCGATGATAACCGCAAAGAGGGTGGCGAGAACGGTGACGTAAAAGGTCTCCCACAACGCGAGCGGCATATCGTTTATGACAATATCCCATGTTTCCTGCAACACCTCTTGTGAAAACAAATCTCCCATTACTTTACCTCCTCTACCGTAATACCGTTTAATGCACGCAAATAATCTGCCGCTCTCGCGGCGGTAACGCCGTCATTCGGAAAGCTGAGCAGCATACTGCCGAACGCCTTGTCGCCGACGCTCTTTGTAGAGGCGTACAGTATGTTGGCGCAAACGCCAATTTCTACCGCCATTTTGGCAATCAGCGGCGTATCGGTGGATGATGAACCGTTGAACACCACACGCAGAACATCCTGCGAATCCTTGCGTATTAAAAGTGCGTTCTCGCCGTCGGGGAACACCAAATGCTTTGCGGCCTTTGACTTTGGCGCACTGAAAATGCGGTTGACCGTGCCTTGTTCCACTACCTCGCCGTCCTCCAAAATCGCCACATTGCGGCAGATTTCCTCAATCACACTCATCTGATGTGTGATGATGACAACGGTAATGCCGAGCTTTTCGTTAATCTCCTTAATCAGTGAGAGAATTGACTGTGTCGTTTTGGGGTCGAGCGCCGAGGTCGCTTCGTCGCACAGAAGAACCTTTGGGTTTGTTGCAAGTGCTCTCGCAATAGCTACACGCTGCTGCTGACCGCCCGAAAGCTGCGCGGGATAGGAATTCGCCTTGTCGCGCAGGCCGACAATTTCCAAGAGCTCCAACGCGCGCTTTTTGGCTTCTTTACCGTATTTGCCCTCCAGCTCCAGCGGAAAGCATACGTTTTTCAGACAAGTACGCTGCATAAGCAGATTAAAGCCCTGAAATATCATCGTGATGTCGCGGCGGATGTTTCTGAGTTCTTTATTACTGAGTGTACTTAAATCCACACCGTCCACCCAAACGCTGCCGGAGGTGGGGCGTTCCAATAAATTAATACACCGCACAAGGGTGCTTTTTCCAGCTCCGCTCATACCGATTATACCGAAAATATCGCCGTCCTGAATAGTGATGTTGATGTTTTTCAGTGCGTCGAGCGTTCCGTCGGGCGTGGAGAAGGTTTTGGAAAGATTTTTTAATTCTATCATGAGGCTGCCTTTCTATAGGTGTTGCCTATAACATTTTTTGAAAATGCGCCGACCGTAACAAAACAGTCGGCGCGAAAGAAAAGGGATGTAAAACTTATTTGAGTGCGTCAACGGTTGTCTGCTTGCCGCCGTAAAGACCGAGGGGTTCCACGTGAATCGTCGCTATGGAAACAAGCTTTGTACCGTTTTCGGCGTTGAAGTCCTCGAGATAAGGGAGATGCTGGAAGTAGTTTGCGTCGAGCTCGCCGCTGTTT
>OMXW01000079.1 GCA_900315085.1 uncultured Eubacteriales bacterium | reverse complement strand
GCATTCCGCATTCCGCATTCCGCATTGATTTGACGCGCCGTTGCAAAAACTCTTTTATTGCTTCAATCTGCTTTCCCGCGTAATCATACGCGTATTGGTAGCCCTTTTCCAGCTTGTCCCTGTTCATTTCAAACGTGCCTACAAGCGTTCTTTCGGGGCGGACGGTCATTATCCTTCCCTCGTCGATATACGGCTGCATAGCCGCTGCCTGGGCGTTGTAGCGCTCCAACCTGTCAAAAAGCCTTTTTGTAAGGTTGGGATAGTTTTTATATACCATCTGCATAGTGCGGTGATAGCGGTTGTAGTCGGTAGCCTGCTCGGTAACGGGCTTTGACATCACCACAAGCAGCTTGTCGCAGCCCTGAGAGAAGGCGCGCTCATAGGGGAGGGCGTCCGCAATGCTTCCGTCGAGGTATTCCTTGCCGTCGATCTTAACCTTTGAGTAGAGAACCGGAAGCGAGCACGAGGCGCGCAGAATATCCATAAGGCGCGTTTCGTCGCTCTTTTCGCGGAAGTATTCGGGCAGCCCGGTTGCGCAGTCGGTCGCTACGATCTCGGTGATGATATCCGACTCAAAAAACGCCTTGAAGTCAAACGGCAGCCTTCCGTAGGGGTATTCGTAGACCATCTTTTTAAGGTCGCCGCCGAACATCTTTTTCAGCCCTACGCCCGTAAAGCCCTCTTTTTGAGGGATGATGTTTTTTTTAGTCCGCTCGCTTTGCCCCGCAACAAAGTTGAGCGCCGCCTGTGCGCCCGAGGAAATTCCGATGATGTAATCGAAGCTGATATTGTTTTGCACAAGACGGTCGAGCACGCCCGCAGCAAATATCCCGCGTCTGCCTCCGCCTTCAATAATCAGTCCTTTCATACTTCCTCCTTAAGCTTTGCCGTCTTTCGGTAAAAAATGTCTGCTCGCAAGCAGTCCGAAGCCCTTTGACGTCAAAATGGGCTTTGAGATTTTTTTTGCGGTTTCGTCACTTAAGCTCAGGTTTTGAGCAAACTCCGCACCCGCTTTTTTTATGTCCGCAAGGTAGCTTTCGCGCTGCCTTATCGGGTGGTCGGCAACAAATATCTCGCCCTGAGGGCACAAAATCGGCGTGTATTTTCTGCCGCCGAGTATCAAATCGATCTGGCTGAGCAGAGCCGAATACACGGGCTCAGCCTCAACATAGCCGCAGCTTGAAATAACGACCAGCTTTTTGTCACGCACAATCTCATCTTTAAAATCGTGGAACGACGCGCTGTATGGGTCGCTGCTCTGCGACATGTACGGAACCATAAGCGGAAGGCAGCGGTCGGTGAGCGCCTTCAGCTGAGAGGGGACACCGAAAAAGTACAGCGGAAAGCTCACTATGATAATATCCGCGCTGTAGATTTTTTCGTGGATATCCTTGACGCCGTCCTTGATCTTGCAAACGCCGGTACCGCTTTTCCAGCAGTAGTAGCAGCCCGTGCAGGGGTTTACGTCGCACCTGTAAAGCTCAACGGTTTCAAGCTCGGTATCGGCGGGGAATCCGCCGACAAACGCGCGCGTGATATTCATGGTGTTGCTGCGCTCACCCTTTGGGCTTGCGTTTATTACCAAAACCCTCATTGCGCGTATACCGTGTCCTTGTCGATCGAGGTGAACATCATGCTGCCCTTTGCCTTAACGACGCCGTCGCAGCTTATTACCGCGCTGAACTCATACGCCGCCGCGGTCGCGCGGATGACCTCGACCTTTATTTCAAGTCTGTCGCCCGGAATAACGGGGCGAACGAACTTAAAGTCTTTAACTTTTAAAAGCACATACAGCTTGTCCTCAGCCGACGCGGTGCCGGGGGAGATGACAAGGCTGCAAAGCTGTGCCGCGCTCTCGATAAGCAGCACTCCCGGCATGATCGGAGCGTCGGGAAAATGCCCGTTAAAATGCGGCTCGTTTACCGAAACGCACTTAATGCCCGTCGCACTTTTGTTTTCTTCCCATTCAGTCACCCGCTCTATCATCTGAAAGGGCGGGCGCTGCTTTAGTCTTTTGTTGATTTCAAGGAGGTTCATCATAAGCTGAGCCCTCCGTCAAGCACGATAGTCTGACCCGTAAGGTAAGAGAAATCGCCGGAGCAGAGCGTCGCCACTGTATTGGCGACCTCCTCAGGGTCTGCGAAGCGGTGCATCGGCACCTGTTCAAGATACTTTGCCTTAAGCTCCTCGGGAATAGCGTCCATCATCTCGGTGGCGATAAAGCCCGGGGCGACCGCGTTTACGGTTATGCCCTTGGGCGCAAGCTCCTTAGCCATAACGGCTGTCATCGAGTTTACCGCGCCCTTGGTGGCGGAGTAAACCGCCTGACCTTCAACCGCCAACACCGAGCTTACCGATGAAATATTGATGATTTTGCCGCTTCTTTTGCTCAGCATTTTAAGAGCCGCCTGCTGTGCGCAGTGGAAATAGCCCTTGATGTTTATGTCGAGGCTGCGCGTCAGCGAATCCTCTCTTATCATAAGAAGATAGGCGTCGTCAACTACTCCGGCGTTGTTTACAAGCACGTCAAGCTTGCCGAACTCCTTTACAACGTCGCGGAACATCTGCTTAACGGCGTTCAAATCGGCGGTGTCGGCCTTGTAGGCGACAGCCTTTCTGCCCAGCGAGGTTATCTCGTCAACGACCTCCTTAGCCTTTGCGTCGTTGGAGTTGTAGTTTACCGCAATGTCATATCCTCTTTTGGCGAGCGCTACGGCGCAGGCTCTGCCTATACCGCGCGAAGCGCCTGTGATGAGCGCAACCTTTTTCATAACTTCCTCCGTTTATGCTTTCTTTATAACAACTGCCGAATATGAGCCGCCCAGTCCGAAGGACACAGCGAGAATATACTCAGCGTTATCCGCGTTGAATCCTTTAGCCTCGGCTTTTCCTGCCAAAAGCTCGGCCGCGTATGCCGCGCTGAGGGCAGCCGTGGCGGCTCTTGCCTCGCCGTACTGCTCTTTTACGCTCAGAACGGGAATATCTTTGCCGAATACCGCATTCAAAGCGCCCTTTTCAAGCGCGTCAACGGACTTGTTGCCGTTGGCAAAGCCGCACACCGCGTCGATACCGTCGGGAGTAATGCACGCGTCGGCGCAGGCGTCCTTAATAGCCTTTTCAAGCGCCTTTTGTGAGCCGCTTATCTCAAACGCCTCAACGCTGCCGTGAGCCGTTGCGCAGCCCGCGATCTCCGCGAGGATCTCGGCGTTTCTCGCCTTTGCGGCGCTTTCCTTTTCAAGCACAAGCGTTACCGAGCCCTCACCCAGAGCGATACCTTCGCCGCTGTAGGGCTTGCCGCTGCCTGTAATGCCGAGACGCGCGCTCAAAGTTGATTCGATGTCGGTGTTCTCGTCGGTGCCTGCCGCGAGCATGACGTCGGCTTCGCCCGCCTTTATTACGTCAACCGCGTAGCAAACGCTCTGCAAGCCCGCCTGAATGCTGTTTGCGACCGTGGCGTTGTAGCCGCGGATGTTCGAGAAAATGCTAAGGTAGCCGCCTGCCGCGTTGTAAACGGTGTTGGGGAAGGCAAAGGCGCTGCCCTTTTCGGTGCCGTTTTTGATCGCGTTTATCTGGAAGTCGGCGATCTCCTTAAGAGGACCGTCGGCTGTTCCTATTACGATACCGATATTGTTTTCGTTTGTTTCGTCAACGGTGATCCCGGCGTTTTCAAGCGCGCTTACGCCGCTCAAAAGCTGAAGCTGGCTGAAGCGGTCAAGCTTGCGGAAGAACGCCATCTTGATACCGTGAGCCTTGAAGTCGGCTGAGGTGAACTGCGCGCGCAGTCCGTCGGATCCTTCCTCGCAGGGCGTTCCCAGCAGCTTGCCTGCGCCCGTGATATAAACCTTTTCGTCAGTCTCTTTTTCGGGGAGCTGAGCGGGATTTTTTGAGAAGATGATGCTCGCGTTGTTGCCGCCGAACGCAAAGGAATTTGACATTACGTTTGTAACGGTCTTTTCTCTTTTTGTGTTGGGTACAAAGTCGAGCTTGCCCGCTTTTTCGGCGAGTTTGTCTAAATCCTCGGCGGTGTAGCCTATCGTTGGCGGAATAACGTTGTCGCAGACGGATTTTACCGAGAAAACAGCCTCGATAGAGCCTGCCGCTCCAAGACAGTGACCTGTCATTGACTTGGTGGAGCTTACCGATAGGTTGTCGCTGCCGTCAAACAGAGTGTGGAGCGATAAAAACTCAGCCTCGTCGTTTTTGGCGGTTCCCGTTCCGTGAGCGTTGATATAATCGATGTCGTTAAAATCCAGAGCGGAATTCTCTACAGCGCGCTTTATAGCCGCCATCTGTCCCATTCCGTCGGGGCGCGGAGCGGTTATATGGTGAGCGTCGCTGCTTACTCCCGAGCCGAGCACGTCGCAGTAGATTTTTGCGCCTCTTGCTTTAGCGTGCTCGTAGCTCTCAACGATAAGAACGCCCGAGCCCTCGCCTAAAGTGATGCCGCTGCTGCGGTTAAAGGGCGAGCAGCTGTCGGTGTCAAGGGCGTGCAGGGCGTGGAAGCCGCTGAACGCAAGGGATGAAAAGCTGTCGGTGCCGCCCGCAATAAACGCGTCGGCCTTGCCCGCGCGGATAAGGTTGCAGGCGTAGGCAATGCTCATCGTGCCCGCCGCGCAGGCGTTTACGATGTTGGCGGTGGTGCCGTTGAGGCCGAAGTGCTTTGCCACGTTGTTGGCTATCGCGGAAGCGGACATCTTCCAAATGTCCCCGGCGTCGCTTTCGCCGCCCTTTATTTCGTCGGTGTAGTATTTGTCTATGCTTGCCGCGCCGCCCACACAGCTTCCCAGGATAACGCCTATGCGGCTGCTGTCCTCGCTTTTGATGTCGAGCTTTGCGTCCTCCACTGCCTGAGCTGTCGCTTTGATGCATAACAGGGAAGAGCGGTCGTAGTTCTCGCTTGACAGCGCCTCGTTTGGAAGATCGACCTCGGCGCCCTTGTGAGCGTAGCAGTTAGCGGTGTCGACCGATTTAACGTCGTCGATACCTGTCACGCCGTTCACGGCGTTGCTCCAGCAGGTCTGCACGTCGTTTCCGAGCCCGCAGACAAGCCCCAAGCCCGTAACAACTACTCTTTTATCAGCCATATTTTACGCCTCTTTGTGAGTTTCTACATAGTTTGCGAGAGTCTCGATCGTCTGGAAATCCTCTCTGGGAGCGCCGGTCATGTCGATGCCGAACAGCTCGTCGATGCAGGCGATGATCTCGATAGAGTCGATAGAGTCAAGGCCGATGTCCTCGCCGAACAGCTCAGAGTCAAACTCAAGCTCGTCCTCGGGGATTCTGAGGGTGTCTACAAGTACCTTTTTGATTTTTTCTGCGATTTCGATGTTCATAATTAACTTTCCTTTCAGAGATTATTTGTTTTTATAGTAAGTGCTCAGCACTTATCGGCATAGGTTTCCTCAAAATACGTGCCTGTTCTGCCGTATTTCTTTTCAAGCTCGCCGTACAGCCTGCGCACCTCGTTCTGCGAGGTATGCATAAGCTCTTTGGCGTATTTTGAGTGGCGCATGTTTTCGGGACAGCGGCTTTCTATCGCCCTGCCGACAAGCGCGCGCTGACGCTTTCCGAAAAACATTTTATATCGCCCGTAAATGGCTATGGGTATTATCCTCGCGCCTGTTTTAGCGCTTAACAGCCCGGCGCCGCTTTTGAAGTCGAGCATTTTGCCCTCGCGGGCTATGGCTCCTTCGGGAAATATCAAAACAGATTCGCCCTGAGCGATAAGCTTTTCGCCCGTCTGGAACCACGACGCGTCAAGCGTGTCAAGGTCAATGGGAATGCTCTTTGTAAGCTTGATGAATTTTCCGTAGCCGTCCTTGTCGTACCACTTGCGGCTGACAACCGAATACGGCTTGAACTTTTTGGCAACAGCCGCGCCGAAAACGCCGTCGAAGTGGTGAGTGTGATTCGCCACGAAAATGAACGGCTCCTTGCCCGCAAGCTTTTTAAGCTGCCTGTCCTGCCAGACTGTCTTGGGGCGGAGCGCCACGGTCACCGCGAGGTTGAGCAAGTGAACGAATATTTTGCTTTTAAGCCCATGTTTATTATGACCGCTCATGCCCTCACTCCTCATCTTCGCATACAAATACGGCTTATATTATACAAATATATCTCGCTCAGTTCAATGGACAAAATAACGAAAAGTGTTACTTTTTGGACTTTTTTATGTGCTTTTGTAGAAAAAGTATTTTTTGCAAACGCTCTCTTTATGTTTGAAATAAAAAAGCAGAATAAAAGGTTACAGTTTTGTCACTAATCCATTGCCAAACACAAACATTAGTGGTACAATAAAATGAAAACAGAAAACATTAAATGAAAGGAAGTTTTGAATGGTAAAATCAATGACAGGTTTTGCCCTCTTCCTTGAGCACCTGCACCACGGTTTCGTCGGCATAGATAACGCTGCCTTCAAGAAGCTGCTTTTTCATCAGCTTGTAGAGCGGCTTCAGCCATTTCTCCGCGACCTTGATCATCCAGTTTGCCATCGTTGCTCTTGAAAGGTCAAAGCCGTCGCGCAGCCATATCTTCTCCTGCCGCGCCAATGGTACGCCGTCAACGTAC
>OMXW01000024.1 GCA_900315085.1 uncultured Eubacteriales bacterium | reverse complement strand
AGTATACTTTTATTAAAGGAGTGGAATTATGAAAAAGTTTATTTCGTGGAATGTTAACGGCCTGCGCGCCTGCGTTACAAAGGGCTTTATGGATTTCTTCAATGAAATTGACGCGGACATTTTCTGCGTTCAGGAAACAAAGCTTCAGGATGGACAGATTGACCTCGATTTACCCGGATATCACCAATACTGGAACTATGCCGAGAAAAAGGGCTATTCCGGCACTGCGATGTTCACAAAGCAGGAGCCTATAAGTGTTGCCTACGGAATCGGAATTGAGGAGCACGACCATGAGGGAAGAGTAATCACCGCGGAGTTTGACAGCTTTTACGCGGTCACCTGCTACACTCCGAACTCGCAAAACGAGCTTCGCCGCCTTGATTACAGAATGACGTGGGAGGACGCTTTTCTTGACTATCTAAAGAAGCTCAATGAGAAAAAGCCCGTTGTGCTTTGCGGCGATCTCAACGTAGCGCATAAAGAAATCGACCTTAAAAATCCAAAGACCAACCGCAAAAACGCAGGCTTTACCGATGAGGAAAGAGAAAAGATGACAGTCCTGCTCGACAGCGGTTTTACCGATACATATCGTCATTTTTACCCCGACACGGAAGGCGTATATTCGTGGTGGTCATATCGTTTCAAAGCCAGAGAGAAGAACGCGGGCTGGCGTATTGACTACTTCATCACCTCAAAATCAATCGACGATAAGCTCACAGACGCAAAAATCCACACCGAGGTATTCGGTTCGGATCACTGTCCAATTGAGCTGACAGCTGAATCTGCTCGCTGAGCTTTTCTTTTTTGTGTCCCTTTGTGTAATAAGAGAACGGAGCTGTCAAAAGCATTGCGCCGTAGTAAACAATGAATCTCCAAAGCAGAATCGCGGGAAGAATACGCTTGTCGCCGAAGTATCTTCCAAAGTACATCGAGAAAGCAAGCTCCGCTCCGCCCGATGCGCCGGGCAGGGGAATAAGGTTTGATGTAAAAAGAACAAACGACTGAATACAGATAAAGTCAAACAGGTTTCCGAGCGGAAGCCCCTGAGCGGCGGCGTTCTTTGGCATATCAAACGCAAGGTAAATAAAGAACGGCACCGACATGATCATAAGCACCTGAACAAAAACAAGACCGATAATAAGCGCAAAGCGTTTTTTGTCAGATGAAATCAGCTTGTTAGCCTTGTGGAACTGAATAAATTCCCTTTTCAGCCTTTTTATTTTCTTTTCGGGTTCTTTTACGAACTTAATCTTCTTTAACAGCCTTCCGATTAATCTTAACAGAAACACGGTAACCTTTGACGAGTAACAGACAATAAGAAAAAGCACCGTCACAAGCACCTGAGTCAGGAATCCAAGTACAATAAACGCGGATGACCAAAAGTTGGTAAATGAATCCTGGAAAAACTCAAACTTTGCTATTATCGCAAATATACTGATTGCCATTGTAACGTACTGGTAAACAATAAACTTCTGCGTCATGCACGCCGAGCCAAAGCCTATGTTGACCTTCATCTTTGACATTACAAAGAGCTGCATAGGCTGACCGCCGGTGTTGGACGGAGTGATCGCGCCAAAGAACACGCCCACAAACGCGACCTTTACGGCGTCAATCAGCCTGAAATCCTTGTATTGCATACGAATGTAAATCATCGTGACAATCGCGTCGATGAACATATTCAAATCGAAAACAAGCAGTCCTGCAATCGCCCAGCCAATCAAAAAGCTGTCCTTGGATTTTACAAGGTCAATCAAACCATTTTCAGATGTAAGAAACTGAATGACCAAAAATACTGAAATAGCAAGCACAATCAGGTTAAAAATAAACCCACCGTTAAACTTCCGTTTCTTTTTTGCCACTTAATCGTCTCCTAAAATATATATAATTTAATAATATATTATTTTGATAACATAATCAACAACAAAAGAGTAACAATTTTGTTTATTTTATTTTAACATATTATTATCTTTTTACTTGTAAAAAATTGTTGTTTGTGTTAATATAGTTGAAAAGGAAGGTAAGATAGATGGATTTTCATAATTTGTTCAACGGCTTCGGAGTACTTTTTGCCGTACTGCTGGTTCTGCCGCATGTTGTGTTTGTAAAAACCAAAAGCTACGATAAGACGGTGTTTACAAACAAGGGAATGGTGTATATAGACCGAATCGGCAGATTTTTCAGCGTATTGCTAATGGCAATTAATATCGGCGTGCTCGAAAAGGGCTTTACCGAGCCAAAGGAGCTAATGGAGCGGTTCTGGCTGATCACAACCGCCGCACTTATCGCTGTTTATCTTTTAATGTGGGTCCTGTTTTACCGCAGCGGCAAAAAAGCATTTGCTTATTCCATAATATTTTCCTCAGCCATAGCGGTAATATTCACCGGAATCTGCCAAGTCAAAACGCTTCTGTTTACAGCGGGGATCGTATATCTTATCGGAGAACTCTACATGGCGTCAAGATTCTTCTCAAAAACCAACAGTTGACTTAATATCAGGTCGGAAAGGCTTAATAATGAATGTATTAATGCTGTTAAAGCACAAGGAAAGCGTGCAGTATATTTACGAAAACAACACACTGCGTCAGGGGCTTGAAAAAATGAGGGCCCACAGCTACACCGCTATTCCCGTGATTTCGGATGACGGAAAATATGTGGGAACGGTTAGCGAGGGCGATTTCCTCTATTATCTTGTAGACCTGCGCGCAGGGGAGGTCAAAAACCAAAAAAAGCATCATATCCACGACATACTCAGAAAGCACTTTAACCCCGCTGTAAAAATCGACGTAAGCATGGACGAACTGCTCGACCGCGCGGTTAATCAGAACTTTATTCCCGTCACCGATGATTTGGGAACGTTTATCGGAATTGTCACCAGACAGGATATCATCCGCTATTTTATGGACAAATAAAAGATGATTTTTTGAAACTAAAATCTTATTTCGTTTGTGTTATTCTTGGAAGCAGAATGAAAGGGGAATTGATTTAGTTTGTAATTACCGCTGCAAACCGGTTGTCAAATTTGCTGCGGTATGTTATAATAACAAAAAAATACCGGAACAGGAAGGAAAAACATGAGTAAAAAACATTTATTCACGCGCAGAATCGGCGCAATCATATTAAGTGCGGCGGTAATGCTTTCCGTTTTGTGCGGAGGAATGACAACGGCTAACGCTGAGGAAGCAAAGCCGAGCGTCCCAAAAATCAAGGTTGTAACAGACGGCGGAAACGGAACCTCTCTTGAAAAGGCTGACGGCTATGTACCGGCAAAGATTACAATAAGCGATTCGGACGGTTACGAGCTCAGCGACAAGGTGAACTTCAAGGTAAGAGGCAACACAACCGCTCTATCATGGGTAAAGAAAAAGGCGTATACCTTTAAGTTCGAAAAGAAAAAGGACGTTCTCGGAATGGGCAAAGGCAAAAAGTGGGCGTTGATCGCGAACACATTCGACCCCACGCTGCTCAGAAGCTACATCGCGTTCAACACGGCTCAGGAGCTTGAAATCCCGTTCACATCAAACCAGAAATACGCAGAGGTTTGGGTTGATGAAACGTATGTAGGCTGTTACATTCTGTATGAGCCTACTCAGGCAGGCAAGGACAGAGTTGACATCGATATTGACGGCAACGACGGCAAAAAGGATTTCCTTATTGAATACGAGCTTTCGCGCGAGGAAGAAGACGTAACCTATTTCAAGGCGGACGGTCTGCGCTTTATTTCAAGCGAGCCGGAGGAGCCAACAGAGGAGCAGCTCAGCTACATCACCTCAACAATGACGGATATTTTCAAAACAATGAAAAACGGCACTCAGGAGGAGATAGCTCAAAAGGTTGACCTTTCATCATTTGTTAAGTTCTATCTGCTCAACGAGTACATCAAGACGTTTGATTTCTCAATGAGCTCCGTATTCTTCTATTACAAGGACGGTATCCTGTACGCAGGACCGCCGTGGGACTACGACCTTTCCGCGGGTAACTCTAACAGCGGACTTTCGGACAGATGCACAAGAGCGGCGGATCCAACGGGAGTATACGCAAACTCAAATATTTACCGTTATCTCTATAACAAAGACTGGTTTAAAACTCTTGTAAGGGACGAATACGAAAAGCACTATACCTATTTCAAAAACATTCACGCTGATGGCGGACTGATGGACACTCTTTTAAACGATTACGGCGACTTGTTCAACCGCAACTACACCGACGCAGGTTGGAATGTTTCAAAGTGGTGGATCAACATTTCCAAAAAGCCGCTTCCGACATATCAGGAGAACTTTGATTACCTCAAGGATTGGTACAGTCAGAGAAGTTCGTGGTTTGAAACCTATTTCAAGCCTTTCAGTCGTGAATACAAAATCGGAGACGCTAACGGAGACGGCAAGGTTGATATCAACGATGTTACTCTGATTCAAAAATACCTGGCGATGTTAGATGTTAAGGTTGACGATTACTTTATTTACAGAGCCAACGTAACTCACGACGATCTTACCGTAGTTGACGCAACCGAAATCCAGCGTTTCCTTTCCCATTTTCCGAACAGATACGGAATCGATAACTCAGCAGTAGCAACGCTTCCGCATTAAAAAATCACGGCAGACTCAAACGAGTCTGCCGTTTTTTAGTGCTATTTATTTTTGTCAATAAACGCCTGCATTTCCTCGGCGGATTTAAAACCTACAGACCTGTCAACAAGCTTTCCGTGTTTGAAGATTCCGACGTTTGGAATTGACATGATCTCATATTGATCCGCGATCTCGGGGTTTTCGTCGATATTGACCTTGAAGAACTCAATGTCGTCGTTTTCCTTTTCAAGCTGATCCAAAATAGGGGAGAGCATTTTGCAGGGACCGCACCAGTCGGCATAAAAGTCGACCACAACGGGATGTTCAACGTTTAAAACTCTGACCTGAAATTCTTCTTCATAGATTTTATCCATATTGTCGACACTCCTTTGTTTTAGTATTTAACTTTTTACAAAGTATATCACATAAGATGTAAATATTCAATTATTCTTCGGAAATATTTTCCTTTATACGGGCGTAGTATTCGGGGAATTTGCGTCTTAAGCTCATCGGTTTGAAATCCTTGTCAACAAAGCAATGCTGAGTGTGACCTGTCGCGGCAATTTCACCGCTGTCCTTCAATCTTGCGGTGTAGTGATATTCCATCACCGCGCCCGTGAATTTTGTAAGCCTGACCTCAATTTCAACCTCGTCGCCAAAGCGGATTGGCTTGAAATATCTTCCGTAAGCGTCAACGTTCGGAATAATAATTCCCTTTTGCTCCATCTCCATTACGTCACAGCCTATATTTCTCATAAAGAAAATACGGGATTCTTCAAAGTAACGAATATGGTTTGAATGATGAACAACGCCCATCATATCGGTTTCATAGTAATTTGCCTTGCGTGGGTAAACAGTTTTTTCCATATTAACCTTACTTTCTGAGCAGCAGTCCGTTCTTTAAATCTTCCTTTGCCTGAGCCTTAATTACAAAATGCTGCTTTTTGCCTGTGGCTGTGTGGGGGAGCTCCTTGACGAAGCGGAAATATCTTGGTGTCTGATATTTTGAGAGGTTGGGAGATTCGTTGCAGAAGTCGAGCAGCTCGGCAACCGTCAGACTGTCGTCCGCAGGAATGATATACGCCGCAAGCGATTCGCCGCGCGTGCTGTCGGGAACGCCGGTAACAATACACTCGCTTACCTTCGGGTGCAGATTCAGAGTTTCCTCAATTCTCGCGGGGTAGATATTTTCGCCCTTACTGATAATCATATCGTCTTTTCTGCCCGCAATTGTAATAAACTGCTTCTTGTCCCAGGTGCCGATATCGCCGGTGTACATCCAGCCCTTGTAGAATTTTTCTTTTGTAGCCTGCTCGTTGTTTGCGTAGCAGTAGGTGGATTTTGCAGGGCACTTAATAATAACCTCGCCCTCGGTTTCGTTGTCAGTCGGAACAACCTCGTCGGGTTCTGCTTTTCTGTCGTCGTAAACCTTTACAACTCTAACCTCGTCGTCAGTGCAGGAGCGGCCCGCGCTTCCTGACATCTCAGGCAAATCAAACGGACGCAGGAAGGTGTTCCAGAACGATTCTGTTGTGCCGTAGCCGTTGAAAATATTGGGAGTGAGAAGCTTCTGGAAGCGGATACAGGCTTCCTTTTCAAGCGGACTGCCCATTGTAATTATTCCCTTTAGCGTAGAAATATTCTTGGGGTGCTTTTCCTGACGGGAAGCGAGCAGGGTAAGGATTGACGGAACGCCTGTGATAAATGAAATGCCAAAGCGCTCAATGTAAGAAAGCGTAACCTTGGGGTTAAAGGTTCTCATTATAACGAGCGCGGCGCCTGCGTACAGCGTAGGAGTGGGGCCGCCCGAATGGAGGCCGCCTCTGTGGAACCACGGAGTCATGTTCATTGTGATGTCGGTCACGTTGAGGGGAAAGTGCATAATAACGTCGTGAGCCGAGAGCACCTCGTTGATGTTGTTGAGCGGAACGCCTTTGGGAGTTCCTGTTGTGCCGGAGGTCTGCAGTCTTACGACCTCGTCGTAAATATGCGGCTCAAAGTCTACGGGAGGATTCTCCTCGCTCTGATTTTCAACATACTCTGAATATTCAACCGCGTTTTCCGGAGCTTCGTATTCTTTGTTCAGAGTGTTGACCGCAATTATAACCGACGGCTTGTTTTTGCAAAGCTCAACCGCCTTTACCGCAGTTTCGTTGATTTCCGTGTCGTAAACATAAACAACGGCTTTGTTGTGATCGATGATCTCAGAGGTTTCACCCGGGGAGAAGTTGAAGTTAGCGGGATTGAAAATCGCTCCGATTTTCTGGCACGCAACGTAAAAATGAAGGAACTGCAGGCAGTTAAAAAGCTGAGCAAACACAATGTCGCTTTTCTTTACTCCGCTGTTTTTCAGCGCGTGAGCAAGCTTGTTGCAGTCGCGGTTAAACTCCTCATATGTCCACTGCTGCTTTGAAGTCGGGTCAATTACCGCGGGCTTGTAGCCAAAACGGCCAACGTTGCGCATAAAGCCGTTAAGCCATGTAAATTCACTTTCAAAGGTTTCTTTAAACATTGTGCAGTCATAGGTAAGCTTCATATTAACACCTTCAGTTATTTATAAATTAGTTGTATTTTCCTACAATAATACTTGAGTTCTGTCCGCCAAAGCCGAAAGCGTTTGACATAGCGTATTTAATATCGGCTTTCTTTGCTGTGTTGGGAGCAAAGTCAATGCCCTCGCACTCGGGATCAATCTCGTTTAAGTTGATTGTCGGAGGAACGATTCCTGTTTCAATCGCCTTGATGCAGGTGATTGTCTCGGTAACTCCGCCGGCGCCCATCATGTGACCTGTCGCGCCCTTTGTTGAGCTTACGATCGGGAGCTTGTCGCCAAACAGAGTTTTAATAGCGTTTGTTTCAACGGTGTCGCCCTTGTGGGTTGCTGTGCCGTGAGCGTTGACGTAGCCGATGTCGGAAGCGTCAAGACCTGCGTCGGCAAGCGCAAGCTTCATGCAGGCAATCGCGCCTCTGCCTTCGGGATGGGGAGCTGTAACGTGGTGAGCGTCGCAGGTGTTTCCGCAGCCTTTGAGCTCCGCCAAAATCTTTGCGCCGCGCGCCAGTGCGTGTTCTTCTGTTTCAAGCACAAGAGCGCCGCCGCCTTCGCCTATTACAAATCCGTCGCGGGTTACGTCAAACGGTCTGCTTGCAGTTTTGGGATCGTCGTTTCTTCTTGAGAGTGCCTTTGCGTTTGCAAGAGAGTAAATAACAAGGGGACAAAGCACGGATTCCGCGCCGACAGCAAGCATTACATCTGCTTTACCGCTCTGCATGCACATCATTGCGGTGTTGATTGCGTCGCCGCCCGACGAACAGGCTGTGCTGACCGTAAAGCTCGGTCCCTGAATGTTGTAATCAATGGCAATGTTAGCCGCCGCAATATTGCCCAAAATCTTGGGAATAAAACGCGGGCCTACCTTTTTGTTAGCCGCACTTGAAAGAGCGTCCTGAGTAAAAGCTGTGGTGGCAACGCCGCTCATAGCCGTACCCATAACAATACCTGTGCGAGCGGGCTCTATCTCAATGCCGCTCTGCTTGATTGCTTCCTCGGCGGCAATATACGCGTACTGCATAAACGGATCGGTTTTACGGATCAAATCCTTCGGAAGATAGTCGGAGGGGTTAAAGTTTTTCACCTCGCCAGCAATCTGAACCGCAAGCTCGCTCGGATCAAAAGTCTTAATTGTGTCAATGCCCGAAACTCCCGCGGTAATGTTCTTCCAATACTCCTCAACGCCGATTCCTACGGGAGTAATTGCTCCCATGCCTGTGATTACAATTTTCTTCATTCTGTCATAACTCCTTACAAAAATTTCAAATAGCTATTTACATTCTGCATACTGTTATGCTATATTTAGATTATAGCAGAGTTAAAATATTTTTCAATACATTTTGTAATGCAAAAATAAATAATAAAATGATGATGTATTTGTTTTCTGCATAATTATGGAAAACCGCAGAAGGAGGAAATATGGACATAAACCAACTCAATTGCTTTATTTCGGTTGCACAAACGCTGAACTTTTCGGAGGCGGCAAGGCGCAATTATGTGTCTCAGTCAACCGTAAGCCGATACATCAGCGACCTTGAAAAAGAATTCGGAGTAAAGCTCTTTACGCGCTCCCACCGCGACGTGATAATCACAAGCGAGGGAAAAATACTTCTGACCTACGCGCAGGAGATAGTAAGCTCACTGAAAAAGGCAAAAACGGTAATAAATCAGATGCGTGAGGGCGGACAGGGAAAAATCAAGATAGGCTGCGACATCACCTCAATGACATTTCCGTCGCAGTGCATTTCCGACTTTTCAAAGCATTACCCGAATATTTCGATCGATTTATGCCGACTGTCAACCGACGACCTCAGCCATTCAATCAGCGGAGGGGAATACGATTTCTGTTTTATGCCGCGCGATATGGTGCCCGAAAGCTCTGAGATAGAAACGATTTCCACTCACACTGATTCTCTGCTGATAGTAAAAGCCGTTGACAGGAAAAAGCGTGAGCTGAGCCTGTCGGATATATCTAACGAAAGACTGCTGATGATGAGCGAGGCGGCAGCTCCGATATTATACATGGAAATAATGGATTTGCTCCGCACGTTCCATGTATCGCCAAAGTCCGAAATCACCTTCGACGACCTCGCGTCGCTATATATCGCAATTTCCTCGGGAATGGGAGTATCGGTACTTCCGCGCTCGGTTGCCGACTTCACCTCGGATAAGCACATTTCACGGCGTGTAATAGGGGAGGCGGATACGGGAATAGCCTATGTGATGGCGTGGTCAAAGAATATCCGCAACTCTGCGGCGGAGCTCTTTATTGAAACGGTCAGAAAGCTTTCGCAGGATGAGGATAACGTATACGGAATATAATAAAAAGGAGCAGGATTTCTCCCACTCCTTAAAAGCTAAGATTAAATGATTACGTTTCGACCCGCCGTTTTGGAAAGGTTTAGCATATTGCAACTTGTCCAAAGGCGGATTGACCGCGACTCGGTCGCATTAACCAAAGTATCTCTTCAAAAGTCCCGCAAAGCCTGCGCCGTGTCTTGCCTCGTCCTTAGCCATCTCATGAACGGTGTCATGGATTGCGTCAAGGTTAGCTGCCTTTGCGCGCTTAGCAAGGTCAAACTTGCCTTCGCAGGCGCCTGTTTCAGCGTCAACACGCATCTGAAGGTTTTTCTTTGTGCTGTCGGTGAGAACCTCTCCGAGAAGCTCAGCAAACTTTGCAGCGTGCTCTGCTTCCTCAAAAGCGTACTTAGTGAACGCAGCGGAAACCTCGGGATAACCCTCTCTGTCGGCAACTCTTGCCATAGCAAGATACATACCGACCTCGCTGCACTCGCCCTCAAAATTAGCTCTTAAATCGGCGATAATATCCTCGCTTACGCCCTCAGCCTTGCCAACGCCAACTTCGTGAACAGTAGCAAACGGAGCGTCCGCTTCCTGAAGCTTAAACTTTGAAGCAGGCTGTTTGCAGACAGGACAAGCCTCGGGGGGTTGGTCGCCTTCGTGTACATAACCGCATACTGTGCATACCCATTTCATGATAAAACAACTCCTTTATTTATTATTAACATTTTAACAAATCATTTAATGATTTAAAATAGTTTATCATACAAAATGCTGTTTTTTATTCCGAAAAAGAATAAAAGTGATAATAATTAAAATTTTAGCTTTTACTCTTAAGGTATTATTTTTACCGCGCTTTCATATAGTTAAGTGAAAATATGAAAGAGGGGATATTATGCCAAAAATCTATCTCAGTCCGTCGGTTCAGGAGTTCAACCGCTATTCGGGCGGAGGCAACGAGGAGTATTATATGTTCCTCATAGCCGACGCAATGGAGCCGTATCTCAAAGCGAACAATATTCAGTTTGACCGCAACAGTCCTGAAATGACGCTTAGTCAGGTGATAGCCGACTCAAACGCGCAGAATTATGACCTGCACCTTGCCGTGCACAGCAACGCTTCACCCGAAGCGACGGCGGGACAGAATACGGGAGTGGAGATTTATTACTACCCCACAAGCCAAAAGGGCAGACGTTTTGCGGAGATAATTCAGAACAACTACAAAAAAATCTACCGTGAGCCGGGAGATGTCCGTACAATCCCGACAACGAATCTTGCCGAGCTGAAACGTACAAAGGCGCCTGCCGTACTTGTTGAGGTCGGATATCACGACAATCCTCAGGAGGCTCAGTGGATCCGCGACAATATTGATACGATCGCGCGCAGTCTTTCAAGGTCTGTGGTGGAGTATTTTAATCAGGAGTTCAAAGAACCGTAAAAATAAGCCGTCCTGTTATGGGGCGGCTGTTGCTTTATTTCAAAAAATGCGGTATAATATTTGTACTGATATTGGTACGGAGGAATAAAAATGACAGAAGAACTGAAAAACAGAATTGACAAAACGATGCAGAACTTAAAGCGCAACAATATGGAGCCGTATTTTGTTGAGACAAGCGAAGAAGCGCGCGAGCTTGTAAAAAAGCTTATCAATAAAGGCGACGTAGTATCATGCGGCGGTTCTGTAACCTTAAAGCAGACGGGAGTATACGATGTGATCACATCATCGGACTACAACTTTCTTGATCGCAGCGCTCCCGGATTAACACGCGAGCAGGTTGAGGATATTTACCGTCAGACATTTAGCGCGGACGCGTACTTTACAAGTACAAACGCACTAACCGAAAACGGCGAGCTTTACAACGTGGATGGCAACTCAAACCGTGTTGCTGCAATTCTTTACGGTCCCAAGAGCGTTGTTGTAGTCTGCGGAGTTAATAAAATAGTAAAAAATATTGACGAGGCAATTTACAGAGTAAAAACAAAAGCAGCGCCTCCCAACACAATTCGTCTTAACATAGATACCTATTGTTCAAAACAGGGACAGTGCGTATCGCTCAACAAGGAAAACCCAGAGCTGTGCGAAGGCTGCCGCAGCGAAGGCAGAATATGCTGCAACTATGTAGTTTGCGCTCAGCAGCGCCACATTAACCGCATAAAGGTTGTAATTATCAACGAGGAGCTCGGTTACTGATAAAACAAAAGCTCCCTCTTGTGAGGGAGCGTGCAGCTTCGAACCTTAGTTTTTCTCGTTCTTTTCAGTCTGAGTTTTCTTTTCACCGTTGCTGCAGTTCTGAGTACCGTTGGTGTTCTTTGTATTCTTAACGTTATCCATTGTAACACCTCCTTTTGTTAAGTTATTACTATTATTATCCCAAAATACGGAAATATACATATGAATGAATTTTTAATTAGAATGAAATCCCTTTTGGGCGAAGAATACGGGCAGTTTATTAAATATTACGAAGCCGATAACTTTAGAGGACTTCGTGTAAATACCTTAAAGTGTTCGGCGGATATGCTCAAAAACGCAATAGGATTTCCGCTTGAGCAAACGCCGTTTTGTCCCGACGGTTTCTATATACCAAAGGAGATTGAGGGCTTAGGCAATCATCCTTTGCATCACTGCGGAGCGTTTTATATTCAGGAGCCGTCCGCGACCTCAGCGGTTGAGATGCTCGGAGTGCAAAAGGGCGACCGTGTGCTCGATTTATGCGCCGCTCCCGGCGGAAAAAGCACACAAATCGGCGCCAAACTCGGCGGCACAGGTCTGCTTTGGAGCAACGAAATTGTAAAAAGCCGAGCTAATATTCTTTTATCGAATATTGAGCGCATGGGCATTTCAAACGCGGTGGTTTCAAATGTGCACCCCGATATTTTGTGCAGTCAGCTCTCGGAACAATTCGATAGGGTTCTTGTTGACGCTCCCTGCAGCGGCGAGGGCATGTTCCGCAAGAACAGTGAAGCGCAAAACGAGTGGAGCGAGGCTCATGTAAAGAGCTGCGCCGAGCGGCAGTTGAATATTTTGAACAGCGCAAAGCACGCGCTCAAAAGCGGCGGAGTTATGGTTTATTCAACCTGCACCTTTTCTCAGGAGGAAAATGAGGGAGTAATAACCCGATTTTTGGAGGAGAATCCCGACTTCACCCTTGAAGATTCGGGCGTGACTTTTGGCAGACAGACGCTTGAATACGCAAGAAGAATCTTCCCGATGGACGGCGGCGAGGGACATTTTGCGGCACGGCTGAGAAAGAGCGGAGAATTATATCAAAATTCTTTTTTCGAAAATAAAAACAAAGCCGAAAGTAAAATCCTTGATTTTTACGACAGCATTTTTGTTGACCGTCCGTTTGGCGAAAGAATCGAAGTAATAAAAGATAAAGTTATAATTCTTCCAAAGAATTTTGATTTGCCGATAAGAAATTGGAAATCCCTCGGAGTATTGAGAGCAGGAGTAATCTTAGGCGAGATTGTGAAAAACAGAATCGAACCGCACCACAGCGCGTTCATGGCGGCAAAGCCCGAACAGTGCGTCCGCTCGGTAAATCTTGACTGTGACAGCGCGGACATAAAAGCGTACCTTCACGGCGAGGAAATCACCGTTCCGGAAAACCTGCGCGGCTATATCGCGGTGTGCGTCAACTCAATGACAACTGGGTATGGCAAAGCTTCAAACGGCAGACTAAAGAATAAATATCCGAAAGGCTTACGGACTTTAAGATGAACAGATTATCAGATATAGGCACAATTAAAGAGATTTTAGGCAGACACGGTTTTACATTTTCAAAGTCCCTCGGACAAAACTTTTTGATCAATCCCTCGGTATGCCCTCGAATGGCGGAGCTTTCGGGAGCAAAAAACGGTGTCGGTGTAGTAGAAATCGGTCCCGGAATCGGAGTGCTCACAAACGAGCTTTGCAAATTAGCCGACAAGGTTGTCGCGGTTGAGCTTGACAAAAGACTTTTGCCTGTGCTTGATGAAACCCTTGCGGAATATGATAATATTAAGGTAATTAACGCGGACGTAATGGAGCTTGACCTTAACGCGCTAATCGCGGATGAATTTGAGGGAATGGACGTGGTGGTCTGCGCAAATCTCCCGTACTATATTACCTCACCGATTATTATGAAGCTGCTTGAGGACAAGCTGCCTATAAAAGCAATAACGGTCATGGTTCAAAAGGAAGCCGCACAGAGAATTTGCGCCGAGGTGGGTTCAAGAATGAGCGGAGCGGTCACGGTTTCGGTAAATTACTACGCAAAACCGAGTATGCTGTTTTCAGTAAGCGCAGGCTCTTTTATGCCGGCGCCAAAGGTTGACTCGGCGGTAATAAGGCTCGATATTCTTTCCAAGCCGCCTGTTCAGACAAATGAAAAAAAGTTTTTTGCCGTAATTAAGGCGGCGTTTTCTCAGCGGAGAAAGGTAATTTCAAATTCGCTGAGTTCAGGTCTGTCTTTGAGCAAGGAAAAAACGCTTGAAATACTCAAATCCGCAAACGTGCCGTCAAACGCGAGAGCCGAAAAGCTCAGTCTTGACGACTTTGCGAACATAGCGAACAATTTGTGAGGTGAGGCAGATGCGCAAGAAAAAGAATAAAAGAAGAATGAATTTCCTTTACAAAATATCGTTTATACTCTGTCTGCTCTGCCTGCCCTTGCTTGTTATTTCAATGATCGTTGCTTATTTATTTGAGGAACCCGAGTTTTCGGTAATATTCTCCGCCTCGGGTGCGTTTCTGGCGTTTTTGGGAATAATCCTCGGAATGTGCAGCAAGCCTAAAAAGCCAAAGAAGAAAAAGAGGAAAAAATATAAGAATCCCGAGGACGTCCCCGAGATTACTTTCACCGTGGTTGAAAAAGAATTTTCACCGTATGAGGAAAAAATTGTTGACAAGGTTCCTGAAAGCTGATATAATTTAGTTGCTAAAGGGGAGTAGTTCGCGGCAACAGCCGTGGTATATTTCGTCAATCTCATACCTGCTCGACGGGTATCGGATATATCTTAAAGAACGAGACTTTTATTGCACCAAATCGGGTATGCAATAAAAGTCTTTTTTTATTGCAAAACCTAATAAACGGAGGTTTACATGAACAGTTGGTATCAGATGTCGGGAAAAGATGTTCTCGAAAAAATGGGCGTAACCACAGAAGGTCTGTCCTCTGAGCAGGCGGAAAAACTGCTTACTCAGCACGGACATAACAAGCTTGAAGAGGGCAAAAGAAAAACGGTTCTGCAGGTTTTCCTTAGCCAGTTTGCGGATTTGCTTGTAATAATCCTGATTATTGCGGCGATTATTTCGATGTTCTCGGGAAATATCGAAAGCACAATTGTAATCTTCGCGGTTATCATCATGAACGCAGTCCTCGGAACGGCGCAGCATGTAAAGGCTGAAAAGTCACTTGAAAGCCTTAAATCACTGTCATCACCGACCGCAAAGGTAATACGCGATGGTCAAAAGCTTGAGATTGATTCAAAAAACGTTGTGCCCGGAGATATCATCGTTCTTGAAGCAGGCGACCTCGTCGTAGCCGACGGACGAATCATCAACAATTACTCCCTGCAGGTCAACGAAAGCTCGCTCACAGGCGAAAGCACAAACGTAGATAAAAACGAAAATGTAATTGAAGGCGAGGTTCCGCTCGGAGATCGCGCAAATATGGTATTCTCGGGAAGCCTTGTAACCTACGGCAGAGCGCTTGTTGTTGTTACGGAAACGGCAATGAATACGGAAATCGGCAAAATCGCGTCGCTGATGAATTCAGCCAAGGAAAAGAAAACTCCGCTCCAGCAGAGCCTTGACAAATTCTCAAGCCGCCTTGCCATAATCATCATGGTAATCAGCGTTCTTGTTTTCGTGCTGTCAATGGTACAGCGCGGATGGAGCTGGACGTTTGACAATGTAATCAATTCATTGATGTACGCCGTAGCTTTGGCGGTAGCGGCAATTCCCGAAGCGCTCGGTTCAATTGTAACAATCGTTCAGGCTATGGGCACACAGAAAATGGCTAAGGAAAACGCGGTCATCAAAGACCTTAAAGCCGTTGAAAGCCTCGGATGTGTATCTGTAATTTGCTCAGATAAAACAGGCACGCTCACACAGAATAAGATGACCGTGCAGAAAATATTTATTAACGGTGAGAGCATCCGCGAGGATGAGCTTGACCTCAAATATGAAAGCCATCGTCAGCTTCTCTACGGAATGATTCTTAACAATGATTCAAGCATCGTTGACGGCAAGGGAATAGGCGATCCGACAGAGTACGCTCTGATTGAAAGCTCGCGTCATATCGGCATTGATGACAACATCGTGCGCGATACTTTGAGCAGGGTAGAGGAAGTACCGTTCGATTCCGACCGAAAGATGATGAGCACAAAATATAAGCTTCACGGAGTTTCGCATATTCTCACAAAGGGCGCGCTCGATTCAATTCTTGACCGCTGTGTAAGCATTGCCACAAAGGACGGAGTTCGTCCGATCACGCAGGAGGATAAGGATATTATTCTAAAACAGAATAATGATTACTCCGAAGCAGGACTTAGAGTACTTACTTTTGCGTATAAGGTGTCAGACGAACCTCTCAGCGTAGAATCCGAGTACGATTATATTTTCCTCGGACTTGTATCGATGATAGATCCTCCGCGTGAGGAAAGCAAGCAGGCTGTTGCCGACGCGATCCGCGCAGGAATCAAGCCGATAATGATAACGGGCGACCATAAAATAACCGCATCCGCAATTGCAAAGCAGATTGGAATTATGCGCAAGGGCGACATAGCCGTTACGGGAATGGAGCTTGACGCAATGAGCGACGAAGAGCTTGACAAGGTGCTTCCGAGTATTTCGGTATACGCCAGAGTTTCACCCGAAAACAAAATCCGCATCGTAGAAGCATGGCAGAAGCGCGGAAATATTGTTTCAATGACAGGCGACGGAGTAAATGACGCACCCGCGCTTAAAAAAGCTGATATCGGCGTAGCAATGGGCATTACCGGCACAGAGGTATCAAAGGACGCCGCGTCAATGATTCTCCAGGACGACAACTTCGCGACAATTATCAAGGCTGTGGCAAACGGAAGAAACGTGTACCGCAATATCAAAAACGCTATTCTATTCCTGCTTTCCGGCAATATGGCGGCGATTATTACTGTTCTGTTCACCTCGCTGCTTGCGCTGCCCGTGCCGTTTGAGCCTGTACATCTGCTCTTTATTAACCTGCTCACAGACTCGCTTCCGGCTCTTGCAATCGGAATGGAACAGCCTGAAACCGGATTGTTAAATCAGAAGCCGCGTGACCCAAAGGTCGGTATTCTCACAAAAGATTTCACAGGCCTGATGTTCGGTCAGGGCGCGCTTATTGCAATTGTCGTAATAATAGCGTTCTATATGGGCAATTCAGTAAATGCCGCGACAGCAAGCACAATGGCGTTCGCAACCTTAACGCTTGCAAGACTGTTCCACGGTTTCAACTGCCGCACCGAACGTTCGATTTTCAAAGCAGGTTTTACCTCTAACATCTACAGCATAGGCGCTTTTGTACTTGGCGTATTGCTTCTCTCATTGGTACTGTTTGTTCCTGCGCTTCATACTCTGTTCAGCGTTGAGAATATCGGTGCTTATCAGATTTTGTCGATCCTCGGACTTGCAGTTGTACCGACAGTTGTTATCCAAATTATTAAAGTGATTTTTGAACACAATAATAAAACAAAAGCTTGACATTACAATCGGTAAAATTTATAATTATAAATAGAAACGGTTACCCGTTACTTACTAAAAAAAGATAGGGGACAAACTAAATGAATATATGGCATGATATTTCTCCAAAGCGCATTACTTCGGACAATTTCTACGCTGTAATTGAAATCTCAAAGGGAGACAAAAACAAATACGAGCTTGATAAAGAGACAGGCATGTTAAAGCTCGACCGAGTTTTGTTCACCTCAACACACTATCCCGCAAACTACGGTTTTATTCCTCGCACATACGCCGACGACGGCGACCCGCTTGACGTTCTTGTGCTGTGCAGTGAAACAATTCTCCCAATGACGCTTGTTGAGTGCAAGCCAATCGGAGTACTTAACATGATTGACGACAACAGCGCCGACGAAAAAATAATCGCTGTGCCTATCAACGATCCTAACTATAATACATATAATGACATCAAGGATCTTCCAAAGCACGTTTTTGAGGAAATCCGCCACTTTTTCCAGGTTTATAAGTCGCTTGAAAACGGCAAGGAAACAAATGTAACCGAGGTTTACGGCGCAAAGAAGGCAAAGGAAGTAATCAAAAAGTGCATTGAAAGCTACATCAAGGACTTCCAGCTCGCGTAACAACATTCACAATCAGGGGGATTCTTTTGAATCTCCCTGTTATTTGTATGACGGGCATATCAATGCTCTGTGGTGAAAGTCCACCGAGGCGTAGTTACCGACGAACTCTGTAGCAACTCCCAAGGTTTGAATCGTGAGGTTC
>OMXW01000031.1 GCA_900315085.1 uncultured Eubacteriales bacterium | reverse complement strand
GCCATCCTGTTGAATTCAACAAGAAAGCCGTTGCTTTCACCGCCGTCTTTCAAGCCTGCAACTATTTTATAGATGTGATTTTCGGTTACAAACTCTGCTGTCGCGTCGGCCGCGTCAACCCTGAACATGAATGTCATGTCGGCGTCCGCTTCCTTTGCGGCAAGATTTAAATATTCGATTTGGTCACTTATGATCGTGTAGTCGGGTTCCGGTCTGATTACCGTTAAAACTCTGAGCTCGCAGTCCTCTTCATCCGCAAGCTTTTTTGCCGCCTCAATTACGCGGTCACAATCATACTGACTGCTTACACAGGCAAGTACCGACGGTTTTGAGCTGAACATCGGTTGCACCTCCTTCCTTGACTGTGGCTATATAATACCCCCTGTTTATGAACAACATATATCGGAATTGTGAAATTATTGTGAAATTTTGTGAATTGTAAAAATTATCGCAAAAATTTTTATAAAATCGCTTGTGAGCATGAGCGAGTAAAAACGAGTATTTTAAAGATGCGAAGAGATTTTACCGAGCTAAATTAAAAATTTTCAAAAAAGTGTTGACAAGCCCGCTCAAGTGTATTATAATCATTAAGCACGACAAATGAACAGGAGGAATTACTATGTCAACATATTTAGCTAAGCCAAGCGAAGTTGAGCGCAGCTGGTACGTAATCGACGCTGCAGGCAAGCCCCTCGGCCGCGTTGCCGCTCAGGCTGCCGTACTGCTCAGAGGCAAGAACAAGCCCACCTTCACACCGCACGTAGACTGCGGCGATCATGTAATCATCATCAACTGCAAGGACGCTGTTCTCACAGGCAACAAGCTCACACAGAAAAAGTGGCAGCGCCACACAGGCTATATCGGCCACTTAAAGGAAACACGCTACGACACTCTTATGGCAACAAAGCCCACCAAGGCTATGGAACTTGCCGTTAAGGGTATGCTTCCCAAGAACACTCTCGGCAGAAACGCCCTTTTAAGACTCAGACTCTTTGAGGGTGCTGAACACAATCATCAGGCTCAAAAGCCCGTGACGCTTGAAGCTTAAGAAGGAGGCAAAACAGTATGTACGATAAGACACCTTATTTTTACGGTACAGGCAGAAGAAAAAGCTCTGTTGCAAGAGTAAGACTTTATCAGGGCACAGGTAAAATCACAATCAATGACCGCGACATCGACGATTATTTCGGTCTTGAAACACTCAAACTCATCGTAAGACAGCCTCTGGCGCTTACCGAGACTGATGAGAAGTTCGACGTTGTATGCCGTGTATCAGGCGGCGGCGTAACAGGTCAGGCTGGCGCAATCCGTCACGGTATTTCAAGAGCGCTTCTCCAGTATGATACAGAGAATCTCCGCGGCAAGCTCAAGAAAGCAGGCTTCCTCACACGTGATCCGCGTATGAAAGAGCGTAAGAAATACGGTCTTAAAGCCGCTCGTAGAGCACCTCAGTTCTCAAAAAGATAAAATTTACGTTTGTATTTTTCCAAGGCTTTCCGTTATGGGAAGCCTTGTTTTTTATTACTGATTACTTCAAAAAGTGGTGAAATGTATTTATCAGTTGTATTAATTGTGGTTGAAAGAATGAAAAAAGGAACGGCGACTGTCGTTCCTTTTCTATATATAATATTAACTTACAGTGTTTTCAAAAACTCAATACTCTCGTCGAGCGTGTTGCAGAGCTTGTTGATCATCGGCTTGATTTCCTCGGTGGGCTGGAGGAAGTCGGGAACCATGACTGTGATCATACCTGCTCTGTGCGCGGATTCAATGCCCGTGAGGCTGTCCTCGTAAGCTACGCAGTCTGAGGGATCAAGTCCCAGCTTGGTAAGGAAAACCTCGGGATGAGGCTTGCCGTTTTTAACGTCGTTGCCGCATACAAGCTCGTCAAAATATTTGAGCACTCCGCAGACCTCAAGATTTTTTGTCGCGGTTTCGCGCGAGGTAGAGGTGGCAAGCGCGATTTTTATTTTGTTTTCCTTTAAATAGTCGAGCAGCTCAAACAGTCCGGGCTTTACGGGAATACCCTTGGTATTCAGCCGGTCAAGATACATTATGTGGCTCTTATCGGCAAAATCCCAGTAGGGGAAATCCTTGCCGTACAAGGTCATATAAATCTTTTCAACCTCAGCCTTTCGCTTGCCGAGGGTGGTCTTGTAAATATCGAGGCTGTACGGATAACCGTTGTCAGCCATCATTTTGCTCCAGTTTTCATATACGATTTTTTCGCTGTCGATCATCAGACCGTCCATGTCAAGAACTGCGCCTTTAATCATAAATACCTCCTGCCTGAAAATACAACGGGGAGCGTAAGGCTCCCCGTATATTAAAGTTCAATCATTAAAAATTCGCAGCTGTAGGGCTTAACATACAGTTTGTAGTTTTCGAGCTTTGAGCCGAAAATCGGCTTTGCGTCGGTGTAACCCGGAGGAGGCGTAACCTCTTCCTCGTGGTCGTTAAGGTTAAACACGCAGTAAATAGCGGTTTTCTGGTCGTGACGGATATACGAAAGTCTTCTGCCCTCGGCATAAGCGTCAATGAATTCGCCGTCCCAGAGCGCGGAACATTCCTCGCGGAGCGCGCCGAGCTTTTTGTGCCATTCAATAAGCTCTTTGTTTTCCTTGCCCCAAGGATAGCAGCAGCGGTTAAACGGATCGCGGTAGCCCTCCATACCTGCCTCGTCGCCGTAGTAAACGCAGGGGAAGCCGGGGAGTGTGTACTGCATAGCCGAAGCAACCTTCAAAAGCTTGATTCCGTGTTGAAGCTGTTCGGGGCTGAGCTTTGTGTGAGCCTGCCATGCTCTGTCTCTGCCGTTGAGCGGCTCGCCTACGAGCATGGTGAGAATACGCTCGGTGTCGTGCGTGCTGAGCGAGTTCATAAGAACCCTGAGCACGGGGCGCGGATAGTTCTCGATTACGCTCATGATCTGAGACATCGTGTAGCGAGCGTCCTGGCCGCGGCAGAAGTTGATGATAGCGCCGCGGAAAACGTAGTTCATAACCGAGTCAAGCTGGTCGCCGAGCAGGAATTTTCTTCTTGCGCCGTAGCTTTCCTTGTTGCTGGCGTCCTCCCAAACCTCGCCGACGATGAACGCCTCGGGGTTTTCCTCCTTGACGGACTTGCGGAGGTTCTCCATAAATTCGTCGGGAAGCTCATCGGCTACGTCAAGTCGCCAGCCTGAGTTGCCCAGACGCATATATTTTCTGATAATGCCGTCCTTGCCGTTTATGTATTCGTTAAACGCCGGGTCGGTCTCAATTACCTCGGGGAGGGTGTAGAAGCCCCACCAGCTGTGGTAGTTGTCAGGCCACTCGTTGAATTTGTACCAGCTGAAATACGGCGATTCCTTGTCGCGGTACGCGCCGCCGTCGCCGTAGCGGCCTGAGCGGTTAAAGTATACGCTGTCAGAGCCCGTGTGCGAGAACACACCGTCGTTTATAACGTGAATACCGCGGTTCTTTGCCTGCTCGCAAAGCTCAACAAAGTCCTCCTCTGTTCCGAGAATCGGGTCGATGTGCGAGTAGTCGCCAGTGTCGTAGCGGTGGTTTGAATAAGCCTCTCCTATAGGATTGAGGTAAATGCAGGTAACGCCGAGCTGTTCAAGATAGTCAAGCTTTTGTGTGATACCTTTCAAATCGCCCATGAAGAAGTCGCTGTTTGTGATTTCTCCGTTCTCGTTAGGCGCCCACTGAGGCAGAGCGTACCAGTCCTTGTTGCGTGTGAAGTCTGTGCGCTTAAGCTTCTTTTCCTCGCCGCTGAAATTGAAGCGGTCGGGGAAAATCTGATACATAACGCCGCCAACAGGCCACTTTGGAGTTTCAAAGCCCTTTTTGTAGCAGGTGAGCTGCCAGCTTCTGCCGGGTGAATCCTGAATCTCGCTGATTTTATACGGATCGCTCGGAGTAAGATATTTTGTAGCCTCGGGAGCGTTAAGCTTAAAGAAATACCAGTACAGACCAACGCGCGCGGGAGCAAAGTCGCACTCCCAGATCTCGGTGTCCTTGTCAAAGGTGCCGCACCAAATCAGTCTGTGATATTCCCAGTTGTAGTCGTAGTCATATTTTACGCAAAGCTCAACCGTTCTTGAATGAACGCCGCGCGGAAGAAGCACTCTGAAATGAACCGAAGTATTTTCCTCAACGGCGCCGAAAGGCGAGCGGTAATAAATTTTTTGTGAATCAAAAGGAATAGGCATAATATCCTCCCTGTACCCTAAAACGATAAGTCAAAATTAATCGCATACACATATATTTTATCACAATAATATACGGATTTCAAGCAAATTTCGAATACAGAAACAAAATAGTTGCGGGTCCTGCAAAATCAAATATAAAATTTAACTTTGCCGCATTTATTTCTATTGTGCTTTAATAAATAATATGGTATTATATAAATTGGATATCTATAAGGAGAGGTGCAGGTATGGAAAAGAAAAGAGTAAGCGTTCAAATTGAGGGGCGCAGCTATGCTGTCATCACCTCCGACAGCGAGGAGTATGTGCGCGCTGTATCTCAGGAAGTGATCAACAGCATCCGCCGCGCGTCGCAAACGGGAAGAAACCTTGACACAAGAGACTGCGCCGTGCTTGCGGCAATGGACTTCTGCGACGACCGCAACAAGGCGGTAAAGCGCAATCAGGACGTAATCGACAAAGCGGACGTAATAATCCGCCAGTCCGCCGAGCTGACAAAGCAGTGCAAGGATTACAAGAAAAAGCTTGCGGACGCTATCAACGAAAACACAAACCTGACTAAGCGCATAAAGGCTCTTGAAGATCAGCTCAGAACTCTTGTAAAGGAAAACGAAAAGCTAAAAAAACACGCCGACTCAAAGCGCGCCGACAACGAAAAGAAGTTTGAAAAAGCGGTAAAGGACAAAAAGACGGAAAAGCTCATGGGCTACGTTCCCATGGAGCAGTATTCACTGTTTGAGGAAAAGGACGGCGGCACAAAACGCAATGGGAAAAATTGAGATTCTCGCGCCCGCGGGAGGCTTTGAAAGCGTAACCGCCGCCGTAAGGTCGGGAGCGGACGCTGTCTACCTCGGTGAAAAGCTGTTTTCGGCGAGGGCGTCGGCTCAGAATTTTGACGCCGACGAACTGAAAAAAGCGGTCGCTTACTGTCATATCCACGGCGTAAAGGTATATGTAACGCTCAACACGCTTGTGTTTGACGACGAGCTTGAAAAGCTTTCTCAGGCGATAATTTGCGCCGCTGAGGCGGACGCCGACGCGCTGATTGTTCAGAACATGGGAGTGGCAAGGCTTGCAAGGCAGATTGCGCCAGAGCTTGCGCTCCACGCTTCAACGCAGATGAGCGTTCACACCGCCTCGGGGGTAAGAGCGCTGCATGAGCTCGGCTTCAAGCGCGTTGTGCTTGCGCGTGAAATGAGCCGAGAGGAAATAAAAAAGGCTGCAGAAGTTCCGGTTGAGCTCGAGGTGTTTGTTCACGGTGCGCTGTGTATGTGCGTTTCGGGACAGTGCTATTTCAGCGCGATGCTCGGCTCGCGCAGCGGCAACCGCGGAGCCTGCGCCCAAACCTGCCGACTTCCGTTTTATATCAAAAACAAGGGCGGCCACGCGCTCAGCCTAAAGGATAACAGCCTTATTGCGCACCTCAACGACCTGCAAAATATCGGTGTGACCTCGGCAAAAATCGAGGGCAGGATGAAGCGTCCCGAATATGTATCGGCGGCGGTAAGAGCCTGCGTTGAGCAGCGCGACCTTGGCTTTGTCACCGACAGAACTGCCGAAATGCTCAGGGGAGTTTTTTCCCGTACAGGCTTCACCGACGGCTATTATAAAGGAAAGCTCGGAAAAGAAATGTTCGGAACGCGCCGAAAGGACGACGTTGTTTCGGCGGACAACAAGCTTTTGTCGGGTATTAGACAAACCTATAAGGACGAGGTTCAGAATATAGAAATAAGCGGAAAATTTTCCGCGTCTCTCGGAAAACAGCCGGAGCTCACTTTGACCGACGGTAAAAACACTGTGACCGTTACCTCCGACGCTGTGTGCGAAGCCGCGTTGAAGGTTCCGCTCAGTGATGAAAAGTGCCGCGCCCAGCTCTGCAAAACAGGCGGCACGGCTTATAAAATAAACGATTTAAAAATTAATCTTGATAACAATATCAGCCTGCCGCTTTCCGCGCTCAATAACATGCGGCGCGACGCGCTCGGCTGTCTTGATAAAAAACGCGCCGTCGTTTACAATTACAAAATAAACGCGGCAGATTTATCTCAGGGCTTCAAGCCCTTTGGCAAACGCTCAAACGCCGTACGCGCGCGTGTTGCAGGCACAAAGCTTTCACCCGAATTCAAACGCTGCGAGCTTGTTTTTGCTCCGCTGTTTTCGGATATCCGTGAGCTTGCGAGGCTTAAAAGCGAGGGTTATCCCGTCGGCGTTGAAATTCCGCGCGGAATGTTCGGTCGTGAAAATCAGATAGAGGCGCAGCTTGAAAAGGTGCGTGAGCTGGGAATAACCCATGCGCTGTGCAATAATATCGGCGCGCTCTACACCGCTAAGCAGCTCGGATTCACGCTTCACGGCGGCTTTGGGCTGAATTTGGTGAACACACTTGATTTGCTCTGGGCTGAGGAATACGGACTTGAGGACGTTGAGCTTAGCTTTGAGCTGACCTTTGACCGCGTCAACCGCCTCGGCGGAAATATCCCGCGCGGCATAATCAGCTACGGCTACCTGCCGCTAATGCTCTGCCGCAGCTGCCCCGTAAAGAGCGAGGGCACAGACTGCAAATCCTGCAAAAACCGCAGCGTTATGACGGACAGAAAGGGAAAAAGTTTCTTTTTGAAATGTGACGGCGTGTGCACCGAGGTATTAAACTGCGTGCCGCTTTATGTTGATAAAAAAGAGCTTTCCACACTTTCCACATCTTTTCACACATTGCGTTTTACTGTGGAAAACTATGTGGAAACCGTTAAAAGTATTGCAGATTTTAACCCGAAATCGATGTTAAAAGACAAAATAACCCACGGCTTGTATATTCGCGGTGTGGAATAATTATCATTAGGCTTTCAACATCCGGTTTTTTCAATAAAGAAAATAGACTTAAACAGCATATTTCCGAGGCGGAAATTTCGGATTTCAACCAAAAAATGTGCCAAATCGTGATTATGCAAAAATATTAAAAAACGAAGGAAGATAAACTTATGGTTTTAAAAATAAAAAAGCTTAAGCCAAACGCCAGAATCCCCAAAACCGCAACAAACGGCTCTGCGGGAATGGATCTTTACGCCTGCATAGACGGCAGCGTAACGCTCAGCCCGGGCGAGCTTAAAATCATTCCAACGGGAATAGCAATCGAACTGCCAGACAACGGCTGCGCGGCATTTTTGTACGCGCGCAGCGGACTCGGCGTTAAGCACGGAATCTGCCTTTCAAACGGCGTGGGCGTAATTGACAGCGATTACCGCGGCGAGGTCTGTGTGGGCCTGTGCAACGTCTCCGATAAGCCCTACACGATCGAGCCGTTTGAGCGCGTGGCGCAAATGGTGATAGCGCCGGTATTCGTGCCCGACGTTCAGGAGGTCGCCGAGCTTAGCGACACCCAGCGCGGAGAAGGCGGCTTTGGCTCAACGGGCAGAAGCTGAATCCCAAGTTTCGACACATAATAGAGTTCAAGTGTAGTATTATAATACTATATTAAGAAAGGGAGCGATAAAATGTTTTCTTTTTCAAAGGATATAGGAATCGACCTCGGCACCGCCAATACCCTCGTCTGCTTAAAGGGCAAGGGAATAATTCTGCGCGAGCCGTCGGTTGTAGCGGTTGATATCCGCACCGATACGGTACTCGCTGTCGGTTCACAGGCAAAGGACATGATCGGCAGAACTCCGGGTTCGATCGTTGCGGTTCGTCCGCTGAAGGACGGAGTAATTGCCGACTTCAAAATAACGGCTAAAATGCTGCAGCACTTCATCAAAAAATCGGTAAAGCCGGGAATATTCAGCAAGCCGCGCGTAATAATCTGCATGCCCACCGGCGTAACAGAGGTAGAGCGCAAGGCGGTTGAGGACGCGGCGTACCAGGCAGGCGCAAAGCCTCCGGTAATTCTGATTGAGGAGCCGATGGCGGCGGCAATCGGCGCAGGTATGCCGGTGGACGAGCCCACAGGCAGCATGGTGGTTGATATCGGCGGCGGCACCAGCGAGGTTGCGGTGATTTCGCTCGGAGATATCGTGACGGCGTGCTCGGTAAGAGTTGCCGGCGATAAGTTTGACGAGGCTATCTCAACCTACATCAAGCGCAACTATAATCTGCTCATCGGCGAGCGCACCGCCGAGGATATAAAAATAAAAATAGGTTCGGCGTATCCGTATGACGATGAAAAAAGCATGACCGTAAAGGGCAGGAACCTTGTTGACGGATTGCCAAACGATATTACAATTTCGGCATCCGAGGTGCGCGACGCACTTGCCGATCCGCTCAATACAATTGTGGAAGCAATTAAAACCACACTCGAAAAAACACCTCCCGAGCTTTCCGCCGATATAATCGACCGCGGAATAATGCTGACGGGCGGCGGCGCGCTGCTCAGGGGAATCGATATGCTGGTTATGCAGCAGACGGGAATGCCCGTTCACGTTGCCAAAAGACCGCTCGACTGTGTTGTTGACGGCGCCGGAAAAAGACTAAGCAAGGCAATGGGCATTCAGTACAAGCATAACCGCCGCTGATAGAAAACGCCATGAGAAGAGTTCAAGACAAGAATCTGAAAGCACTGATCATCACGCTCATCCTGATTTCTGTGATGAGCGTTTTGTCGCCTGAGCAAAACTCGATTGTGTCGGGCGGTCTGAACGCGGCAACAAAGGGGCTGTTTCAGGTTTCGGCACACGCGGCGGCAAGCGCGGACTCGGCAAATGAGGAGGATGTGCGCCGTGAGCTTGAAAGGCTGAAAAGCGAAAACGCCGAGCTCAGGAACCAGCTTTCGGATTACATAGATACAAAACAGGAAAACGCGCGGCTCAAAAAGCTGCTTGACATAAAAAAGGATAACCCGTCCTATAAGCTCACCCCTGCCAACGTAATCAAGCGCGACGCTAACGACGATTTCTACTCCTTCACGCTTGACGAGGGAACGGCTCAGGGAATAAGCGTAAACAATCCCGTAATCACGGAAAACGGACTTGTTGGCTGGGTGTGTCAGGCTGACGCAGCAACCTGCAAGGTAAAGACGATCCTGTCCCCCGACACAAAGGCAGGCGCAAAGGATAAGCAGAGCGGTGACAACGGAATAATAAACGGAAGCGCAACTCTGTGCGACCAAAATCTTACGGCTATGACAACGCTCGCGGAAAATCACAAGGTCAAAAAGGGCGATATGGTAGTGACCTCGGGCACGGGCGGAGTGTACCCCGGCGGACTTTTAATAGGAGAAGTTCAGAGCGTTGAGTTCAATTCCTACGACGCATCACGCCACGCTGTTGTAAAGCCGTACGAGGATATCCGCTATATCTCAACAGCGGCGGTGATAACAGACTTCGGAACAAAAGGCAAGGTGGACGGCAATGAAAAGCAATAACCGCGCCTTTTTCAAATATTTCGCTTTCTCGCTTGAGGTAATACTGCTTGCGGTGCTGCAGTCAACCCCAAAGCTTCTGCCCGAGCTTTTCGGAGCAAAGCCGTTTTTGCTGTTTGCGCTTGCGCTCAGCGTTGCGGCGTTTGAGGACTTTATTCCGTCAATAATTTTTGCGGCTGTATGCGGAGCGGTTTCCGACCTCAACAGCGCGGGAAATATAGGTTACTTTGCAATAACGCTGACTTTGATTTGCGCGGCGGTCCACTATTTTACAAGGACGTATTTGAACGCTACGCTGTTTACGTTTGTAATAACCTCAGCGATATCAATCTTTGCGGTGATGCTGTTTTACTTTATCATCTTCCGCGCCTTTTCTTCGGGAGCGGACGCGTGGGCGCTGTTCGGTTCGCACTACGTTCCGCGGATGATACTCACGTTGCTGTCGGCGATAATTCTGTATGTGATCAACGGTTTTATCCACCGCAGTTTTACAGGGAAAACAGGGTTTTAATTTAGAGTTTGTAGGGGCGACCAATGTCGCCCGAGGGCGTTGAATTAAATATATGTGTCAAAACGAAAAAACGGACGTAACGGGCTTGCAATGCAAGCCCCTACAGTCTATATATAACGTCATATAGAAAACCAAACAAACCAAACGTTGTTCCTATTGCCCTCACAATTTTAGTGTATAGTGATTAGTGTATAGTGATTGGAAATTTGAAAACGTAAAATAGAGAATACTTAAACCAAACGCTGTTCCTATTGCCCTCGTATTTTCCAATATATCTATTCTTTCTCGCGAAACAGCGACATTATCAAAATAACCGACATCAAAAACGCGACGTAAAAGAGGTGCGGAATGAAAAAATCACGACTGAAAACGCCGTTTACAGTCTGTATAATAATCTCGCTTGTTTGCATGGCGATTTTCACCGCGCGCCTTGTTGACTGGCAGCTTGTAAACGGCAGCAGCTATAAGCTGATTTCAGCAAAATCAACCAACTACAGCGTTGAGACCGACGCCGTGCGCGGAGAAATCCTTGATTGCAACGGCGAAGGCATGGTGGTAAATACCACGCGGTATAAAATAGTAATAGACAAGCTCTACGCCGACGAAACAAAGCTCAGCAATACCACTCTGCGCCTGATTTCACTGCTTGAAAAGACGGGCGACAAGTGGAACGATAATCTGCCGATAGATTACAGCGACGGCTACCGCTTCCGCGAAAAATCGGACGATGAAATCGCGGATATGAAAGAGCTTGCGAAAATCAAAAAGGATGCGATTGCCGCCGAGTGTATCTCGGCACTCAAAGAGCGGTACTCAATCCCCGACGGCTACACCGAGGAACAGCTTAGGAAGGTGCTCTCGGTTCGCTACGGAATGGAGCGCGAGGGCTACTCAAACGCCAAGCCATACACCTTCGCCGACGATATCAGCCGAAACGCAATGAACGCGGTCAGCGAGAATACTCAGGGGATAAGCGGCGTTGAGGTTCAGACATATCTTGTTCGCCGCGCTGAAAACGCCACGCTTGCGCCGCATATCCTCGGCGCGCTCGGCTCGATCTCTCAGGAGGAATATAACGAGCTGAGCAAGGGAAAAAAGGAGTATCAGCTAACCGATACCGTCGGAAAATTCGGCATTGAGCAGGTGTTCGAGCAGGAGCTTAAGGGCGTTGGCGGCACAAAAATAATAAGGAAAAACTCAGACGGTTCAATTATCGATACCGTTGAAACAATAGATTCAAAGCCGGGAAACTCTGTTTTCCTGACAATCGACAGCCGCCTGCAAAAGACGGCGGCGCAGTCGCTTGAAAAAAATATAAAGGACGCAAAGGAGTACGGCAAGGCTGAGGTTGAAAACAAGGGAAAAAGCCTGCAGGGCGAGGACTGTGAGTCGGGCGCGGCGGTAATGCTGAGCGTAAAGGATTTCTCGGTGCTTGCGGCGGTAAGCTACCCAACATACGACCTCAATAAATACAGCGAGTACGGCGACTACTATGTAAAGCTGACCGAAAATAAAAACTCGCCGATGTTCAACCGCGCGTTCACGGGTACGTTCGCGTGGGGCTCGGTTTTCAAGCCGTGCGTAGCGCTTGCGGCTCTTGAGGAAAAAATAATTACTCCAAAAACCGAAATTTTCTGTACCGAAAAGTACGACTATTATCCCACCAACGTTGTAAGGTGCATGCACCGCCACGAAAACGAGGATTTGAAGGGCGCTATTACCGAATCCTGCAACTACTATTTTGCCGAAACAGGCAGGCGGCTGGGCATAGAAAATATGTACCTTTACGCCGAAAAGCTCGGCTTCGGAGAATACACGGGCGTTGAAATCGACGAATCGCGAGGAACCCTCGCCGGACGCGACAGTACAACGTGGGAGGCAGGCAACACGGTTTCGGCGGCAATAGGACAGTCCGACAACGCGTTCACGCCTGTTCAGCTCGCAACCTACGCCGCGACAATTGCTAACAACGGAACGCGGCTTAAAACTCATCTTGTGAGCAAAATCACCGACTACACCCGCGAAAAAACCGTAAAAAGCTTTGACAAGGCGCAAAAGGTAGATACAAGCGGAGTTTCGTCCAAAAACATGAAAACCGTTCAGGAGGCAATGCTCAGCGTTACCCAAAGCGAAAAGGGTACGGCACATTCGGTTTTCGGAGATTACAAGGTAAAGGTGGCCGCAAAAACCGGTACGGCGGAAAACTCAGGCTCCGACCACACAACGTTTATCTGCTACGCGCCCTACGACAAGCCCGAGGTCGCAATTTCGGTTGTGCTTGAGCACGGAGTAAAGGGTACGTTTTCAATGCAGGTGGCAAAGGATCTGCTTGACGAATATTTTAAAAATAAAGATAACGATTCAAAGAAAAAATAGTTATGAGAATAAATTCGACCACAACACTTTGTGCAATTGGTTGAAATTACCTTTCGGTTTTAGCAAGAATAACTAAAATATTTACAAAAAGTTTGTGTGAAAATAATTGCGCGCGCTTGTTGCTCTTTACAATGTTTTGTGATAAAATGATTTAGAGGTAGTATTATGATGAACAATGTAATTGTTGTCGCGTCCGGAAAAGGCGGCACAGGCAAGTCTACTGTTTGCATTTGTCTTTCGGTTGCGCTTGTAAAACAAGGAAAAAAAGTGCTGCTTATTGACAGCGATAGCGGTATGCGCGGCTTGGATATTATGCTCGATATTGAGCAGGATATTCTTTTTGACGCGTCCGACGCCGTGTGCGGCAACTGCTCGTTCGGCGAGGCGGTCTACAAAAGCCGCCACAACGATAATCTCTACCTGATGGCGGCTCCGTTTGACGCGGAAAACGAGCTTAGTCCTTCGGTGTTCAAACAGCTTGTTAATTCTGTAAAGAACAACTTTGACTATGTTATTATCGATTCCCCCGCGGGAATCGGCTCGGGATTTGTCACAGCGGCAGCTCCGGCGGACCGCGCCCTGATCGTGGCAAACGCCGAACCCACCTCGGTAAGAGGCGGCGTAAAGGTTCGCAAAAAAATTGAAGCGGCGGGAATCAAGGATATCCGCCTTGTAATCAACCGCTTCGACAGAAAAATGTTCAAAAAGCTCGGTTTCTACGCAGACCTGGACGCGGTTATCGACGCTTCACAAACTCAGCTGATAGCCGTTGTTCCGTTCAGTATCGATATTTCGGTAATAATGCAGCGCGGCGCGGCGGGAATAGAATTCAACTCATCGCTGTCTGCCTTTGACAGACTTGCGAAAAGAATAGACGGACAGCGCGTGCCGCTGCTCGTATAACCATCAGACGGCAGGATGTTTTATATTATTTAGTTTGGAGGAAGACGGATATGAATATAGCCCTTATAGCTCATGATGAAAAAAAGGAACTTATGGTGCAGTTCTGCATTGCATACTGCGGCGTGCTCAGCCGCAACAATCTGTGCGCAACAGGCACAACGGGAAAAATGGTATCGGAAGCAACAGGACTAACAGTGCAGAAGTTTTTATCAGGCTCTCAGGGCGGCAGCCAGCAAATTGCCGCGCGTATTGCCTGCAATGAAATTGACATGCTTCTGTTTTTCAGAGATCCGCTTAATCCAAAGCCCAACGAAGCAAACGATATGGATATGCTTCGTCTTTGCGACATGCACAACATTCCCGTTGCAACAAATATCGCCACCGCCGAGGTTCTTATCCACGGCCTTGAGCGCGGCGACCTTGACTGGAGAAATATTTTAAAGTAAGCGCCAAAAAACAATAAATCAGGCTGCCGCAGGATTTGCGGCAGCCTTTTAATTTTAAAACTGTGAGTAAATAAACGCGGTGTTGCCGATATATGCAAAGCAGAATGTAAATACAACGAAAAGACAGAACACCAGCTTCCAGCGCCATTTTGAGAGGTCAAGCGGACGGAACAGGTCGTCTTTTTTGTTGAATATTGCCGCGATAAGGTTTACTGCAAATAACAGAACCATAAAGATTACAGCGTAAACGGAAATATAATGAATACCGTTCGGGGATGTGAACATGCGGCTGAATATTACGCCTGTTGTGCTGAGATTTCCAGCGCGGAACGGAACGAAAAACGGTACCGTCACGGCAAACGTGATCAGAATTGAAACCGCGCCGCTCAATTTGGATAATGCGCCCTTGGACTGTATTTTGAGATGCTTGCGAATATCCGAAAATATCTTGTGAAGCGTTGAGGCAACAGCCCAGCATACGCCCCAAATTATGAATGTCCAGCTTGCGCCGTGCCAAATGCCGCTTAACAGCATGGTAACAAACAAATTGAAATAAGTTCTGAGCCTGCCCCTGCGGTTTCCGCCCAGCGGGATGTAAACATAATCGCGGAACCATGAGGAAAGGCTTATGTGCCACCTTCTCCAGAAATCCGAAGGATTCTTTGCGAGGAACGGCAAGTTGAAGTTTATGCCCAAATCGAAGCCGAGCATTTTTGCCACGCCGATAGCCATATCGGAGTATCCCGAAAAATCGCAGTAAAGCTCAAGCGTATAGGAAATAACGGCAAGAGTAATACTTACGCTGTCATACGCGGCGGGCGCGGAAAAAACAGCGTCAACCGCAACGGCGAGCCTGTCGGCAATTACCGCCTTTTTAAACAGTCCCACTGCAAATTTTTGAACGCCCCACGAAAGGTTTTTCCGGGTTATCGCGTGCGCTTTGGAAAGCTGAGGAAGAAAGTCCTTGGATTTAACAATGGGTCCCGATACAATTTGAGGGAAAAAACCTATGTATAACAGTATTTTCAGCGGAGAGGCTTGTGCTTCAACGCGTTTATGATAAACGTCCGCAAGATAGCTTATTGCCTGGAATAAGTAAAATGAAATGCCAATGGGCAGAATGATTTTCAGCGTAACGTGGCTCATGCCGAAGATACGGCTGAAATTTTCCGCGAAGAAGTCCAGATATTTAAAAATACCGAGCGTCAGTAAATCTACGGCAACTCCCGCAGCCAACAGAGCTTTTGCCTTGCCCGTGCCCGAGTATTTTGAGATACCTCTGCCCAGCGCCCACATCAAAAGCGAGATAGCGAACAGCATACCCAAAAACCGCCAGTCGCCCAGCGCGTAAAAAACATAGCTTGCAATTAACAGGATTATGTGCTGCGCGCGAATATTTTTGCAGAAACGCATTACAATCAGCAGTACCGCCATAAACAGCACAAATCCGAGCGTCATAAAATTCACTGAGCAAGCACCTCCTTTAATTTGCCGTACAGAGCGTCGGCAACCAAACGGTGACCGTCGGCGTTCAAATGTCCCGCGCCCATGGAAGTGTCCGAAAATCCATACGGAACGGTGTAGTTTTCGCGGTACGCTTTTTCAAATACCGAGCCTGTGTTAACAAAATCTATTCCGTTGTCGGCGCACAGCTTTTTAAATGCGTCGTCAGTCTTTTCCTTTTGGGCGGTCATGGTTCCGTCGGGATTAACTGATACGGTGGGATGGTACATGATTATCAGCGGCTTTTTCCATTCGGAACGTATCAGGGCGAGCGCTCGGTTCATTTTTTCCGAGTAATCCTTTATGTCAACGTCGCCTGTTTCGCTCTGCTCATGTCCCTTTGCCTTGTAAGCGGTAATCTGGTTTTTGGCGATGGTGTAAAACGGAAACGCTTCTTTTACCTTGATAGTAAGCTTCTCTTTTCCGCTCATTCGCGCCGCAATGTTCGCGCCTAAATATTTTTCGTCAAATTCCTTTTGAACCATCGCTTTTTCAAGCTCGTCGGAGGAGTATTGCGTGTGACCCGTTTCAATTACTATTGCCTGCGCGTCGCGGAATTCCTCGGTGACGGCGCGGAAATTCTGAATGATTTTTGGCAAAAACAGTCCGTCCTGCGCACAGACATAGGCGGCAAGTGAGGAGCCGTCCGATAAGCGGCTGTTAAGCACGTCAGCGTAGCGTTCGCCCGCGCTTACTTCCTCGCCCTGAGTGTGAGATGCTCCAACCAGTACAGCGTACTTTTTTGCGCGCGGCAGATCGGGATTAAGATATCCGTTGCGGTCGGCGGTGTAGTAGCCGTGACCCTCAGTGCCGTGGAGCATGGTGCTGCCCGGATAAAAAATAGTGTTTGTTGACGCTTTTGTTCTGTCAATAAACGCGGTAGGGCGGTTATAGAAAAACAATACGCCGTTGCAAATCAGCACGGCAAGCATAAGCGCCGACAGCCATTGCAAAGATTGAGAAAAAAATCGCTTCATAATAAAACCTCGTCGGTTTCATGCAGAAACCGTTTTCCGTATTTAATCTGCCAATGCAGAGCAATTATTGTGATTATAGCATTTTTAATAATATATTTCAACTGCTTTTTAAAACCGCAAAGCGCTGACAACAGCCTCGGAATGGGCAAGGTGATTTTAAAAGTAAGCCGATTTTTACCCAAAACACATTGAAATGAGTTAGATTTTGTTGTATAATAAATTGATATATATATGTAAACAAAAAACGGAGTGATATTATTGGCGCTTATTACAAAGAAGATAAAAGGAACAGAGGACGTACTGCCCAAGCAGAGCTACCGCTGGCAGTTCGTAGAAAATATCATGCGCGAGGAAGCGCGCGCCTACGGCTTTAAGGAGATCCGCACGCCCGTATTTGAGCACACCGAGCTGTTCGCTCGCGGCGTAGGTCAGACCACCGACGTGGTTCAAAAGGAGATGTACACCTTTGACACAAAGGGCGGCGAAAGCGTAACACTGCGTCCCGAGGGCACAGCGGGCGCGGCAAGAGCGGTGCTTGAGCACTCGCTTGAGCAGGACGGCCTGCCGATAAAGGCGAGCTACTTTGTATCCTGCTACCGCTACGAAAAGCCCCAGGCAGGCAGACTCAGAGAATTCCACCAGTTCGGAATCGAGGAATACGGCACGCAGGCACCCGCGGCAGACGCGGAGATAATCTGCCTTGCGCAGTCGGTGCTCGACCGCCTCGGACTTTCTCAGGTACACCTTGAAATCAACTCGATCGGCTGTCCCGAGTGCCGCGCAAGGTACAATCAGGCGCTAAAAGAGTATTTTACTCAGTACAAGGACAGACTGTGCCCCACCTGCCTCACAAGACTTGAAAAGAACCCCATGCGCCTGCTCGACTGCAAAAGCCCCGAGGACAAGGAAATCGCTAAGGACGCTCCCAAAATCACGGACTACCTCTGCGAGGAATGTGAAGCACACTTCACCGAGGTCAAAAAGTATCTTGACGCTGCCGGCGTTGAATATACCGTTAACCCCACGATAGTGCGCGGACTTGACTACTACACCAAGACCGTGTTTGAGTTTGTTACCGACTGCATCGGCGCTCAGGGCACCGTCTGCGGCGGCGGCCGCTACGACGGCTTAATTGAGGAGCTGGGCGGAAAGCACATGCCGTCGCTCGGCTTTGCAATGGGAATGGAGCGTCTGCTCATGGTAATGGACGCTCAGAAAATCGAGATTCCCGACAACGACAAAACCGCGCTCTATATCGCAACAATGGGAGACGCGGCAAAGGTCAAGGCGTTTGAGCTGCTCCGTCAGGTAAGGGAATGCGGACTTATCGCGGAAACCGACGTTGTAGGACGCGGACTCCGCGCCCAGATGAAGTACGCCGATAAAATAGGAGCAAAATATTCCGTAGTGCTCGGCGACAATGAAATCGAGGAAAACAAGGCGAGAGTAAAGAACATGGAAACGGGCGAGCAGACCGAGCTTGCGCTCGACGAAAGCTTTGCGGACAAATTTTCCGTTTTGCAGTAAAATGGCAGAATTTATGACAGGCTTAAAGCGTACAAATTATTGCGGAGATTTGCGAATTTCCGACGTTGGAAAGGAAGTAACCGTATGCGGCTGGGTGCAGCGCTGCCGCGACCTCGGTCAGCTCATCTTTATCGACCTGCGCGACCGCACGGGAATCGTACAGCTTGCCTTTAACGATACAACAGACAAGGAAATATTTGACAAGGCGTTTTCATGCCGCAGCGAGTTCGTGCTCGCGGCAAAGGGCACTGTCTGCGAGAGAAGCGCAAAGAACAAGGACATCCCCACCGGCGACGTTGAGATTCTTGTAAATGATTTGCGCGTGCTTTCAAAGGCTCAGACCCCTCCCTTTGAAATTGTTGACGACACAAGCACAAACGAGGAGCTGCGCTTAAAGTACCGCTACCTCGACCTGCGCCGCCGTCCGCTGCTCAACAACATCATGATGAGAAGCAAAATCTCAAAGGTTGCGCGCGACTATTTTGCGGACAACGGCTTTGTGGAAATTGAAACCCCGATGATGATAAAATCAACTCCCGAGGGAGCGCGCGACTACCTTGTGCCCTCAAGGATCCACAACGGAAAGTTCTACGCTCTTCCGCAGTCTCCCCAGATTTACAAGCAGCTTCTTATGCTGTCGGGCTTTGACCGCTACATCCAGCTTGCGCGCTGCTTCCGCGACGAAGATTTGCGTGCCGACCGTCAGCCCGAGTTTACTCAGATAGATATGGAGCTTTCGTTCGTTGACGTTGAGGATATCCTTGAAATCAACGAGGGCCTCTTTAAAACATTGTTCAAAGAGGTGCTCGGAAAAGAGCTTGAAACACCGTTCAAGCGCATGACCTACACCGAGGCTATGGAAAACTACGGCTCCGACAAGCCCGACATCCGCTTCGGTATGAAGATTCATGACATCTCCGACTTGGTTAAAGACTGCGGATTTGGCGTGTTCACGGGCGCAATTGAAAACGGAGGCTCTGTCCGCGCGATCGTGGCAAAGAACGCGGCTTCGGTTTACACCCGCAAGGAAATTGACAAGCTCACCGAGTATGTTCGCGGTATCGGCGCAAAGGGACTTGCCTATGTGCGCTGGGTTGACGAGCCGAACGCTTCCTTTAAAAAGTTCATGACAGAGGACGAGCTGAAGGCGATCTATGACCGTCTCGGAGCTGAAAAGGGCGACGTGATTTTGATTGTCGCGGATAAAAACAGCACCGTGCTTTCAACTCTCGGCGCTCTCCGCTTAAAGCTTGCCAAGCGTCTTGACTTAATTCCCGACGAATTCTCGTTCCTCTGGATCGTAGACTTCCCGTTCTTTGAAAAGGATGAGGAAAGCGGCGAGTGGGTAGCAATGCACCACCCGTTCACAATGCCCAAGGAGGAGTGTATTAAGTATCTCGACACCGACCCGTCAAAGGTATACGCAAAGGCGTTTGACCTCACCTTAAACGGCGTAGAGCTTTCAAGCGGCTCAATGCGTATCACGGACTACGAGCTGCAGCAGAAGATGTTCCGCGCCTTAAAGCTCAGCGACGAGGAGATAGAAGCAAAGTTCGGCTTCCTTGTTGAAGCGTACAAGTACGGCGCGCCGCCTCACGGCGGAATGGGCATCGGTCTTGACCGAATCACAATGCTCATGTGCGGAGCGGACAATCTCCGCGACGTAACAGCCTTCCCCAAGGTTCAGAACGCAAGCGAGCTTATGTCGGCGTGCCCCGCGGCGGTTGATAAGGAAAGCCTTGACGTGCTCGGAATTGAAGTCAAAAAAGCAGAAGAATAATCAAGAGGTTTTTTGCATATTATTACAGGAGTGATTTTGTGGATTTCGCAAGCTTTATTCCGCTTATCACCGTGCTGGTAATTATCGGCGCGGTCGGCGCGGGCGCATTGATTGTCCGTTCAAAGGTGCGCAGTATCTCGCGCGAGATGTTCGGAACGGATTCATTTATCAAGGGCTACAAGGAACAAAAAAAGATGGTCAGCGAATCGCCACTGTCCGTCCGCTCAATGACCTCAATCTATCTTCCGCAGATCCACGCGGACTTCCCCGAGTTTGACTATGAGCTTTACAAAAGCAAGGCTGACGCGGTGCTCAGAAGCTACTTTACCGCAATCAGCTCAAAGGATGTTCTGGCGCTTGCTGAGGAATGCAGCGACACCCTGAAAAACTCGGTAATCGGTATCATCGAGGATCTGGAGCGCAGAAATGTCACTCAGGTTTTCGCGGAAAACGTGATCCACAATATCCAGATAGCACGCTACATAAAAAACGGCGCTACGGTAACTATCCTGTTCAATGCCGCTGTCGGTCAGTACAGCTATCTTGAGGATCCCGACGGCAAGGTCGTGTTCGGCAGCAAGGAGTTTAAGCACCAGACGATATACGACATCGCCCTCGTCTATATTCAGGACGCGCACAAAATGGGCGTAGGAGTTGACGACGGTATCGGCCTTAACTGCCCCAACTGCGGCGCGCCCATAAAAAACCTCGGTCAAAAGTTCTGCGAGCACTGCGGCTCGGGCGTTATCGAGGCAAATATCCGCGTGTGGAGCTTTGACGAAATCAAGGAGCAGATAGTAGGCAAAAAGGCTTATTAATGGACATCCGGTAGAAAAATGTGCGTTTAAATATGTGAAAACTATTGATTTTTTTGTCGAAATAATATAAAATAAAGATGATTATCAGGCGGAATACCACGTTTTGGTGATATTCCGCTGTTATTCTATTTTCGATTAAAATACTTTAAAACAGATGTTAGCGGAAAATCCCGCAGAACGAGGCGGAGGACGCAGGAATCCTGACGGATTCCGAGGACGACAACGAAGTTGTGCGGAAATTAACGCAACAGATGTTAAAGGATTTTATTTGATAATAGTATTAATTAAAATTATTCCAAAGGAGTATGATTACTATGGGAATTATTAAAGCTGCAATAAACGCCGTAGGCGGCGCGCTTGCCGATTCATGGCTTGAAGCCATACAGGCTCCCGATATGGGCGACAACATCGTTTGCTGTCCGGGCAGAGTAATTACAAGCGGCAGAAGCTCAAACACCAAGGGCAACGAAAACATCGTTTCCAACGGTTCAAAAATCCATGTATACGACAACCAGTTCATGATTCTGGTTGACAACGGTAAAATCGTTGACTACACCGCCGAGCCGGGCGCCTACACGGTATCCAACAGCTCGTCACCCTCGCTGTTCAACGGTCAGTTCGGCGACTCCCTCAAGGAAGCGTTTGAGCGCGTTAAGTTTGCGGGTATCCCGTCAAATCAGCAGAGAGTATTCTTCATCAACCTTCAGGAAATCAAAAACCTGAAATTCGGTACACCAAACCCCATTCAGTACTTCGATAACTTCTATAATGCCGAGCTGTTCATCAGAGCTCACGGCACATATTCAATCAAAGTCACCGACCCGTTCAAGTTCTATCAGGAGGTAATTCCGCGTTCCGCAATTACCCAGAACCAGAGCGTTGACTTCACCACGCTTAACCAGCAGTACAACGACGAGTTCCTCAGTGCTCTCGGCGCGGCAATCAACCAGTACTCAGCCGACGGCAACCGCGTAAGCTACATCACCTCAAAGGGTCCCCTTATCGCAAAGTATATGGCGGACGCTCTTGACAAGGAATGGAACGACACCCGCGGCTTCCAGGTTCAGTCTGTAGGTCTTAATCCCCCGTCATACGACAAGCAGAGCCAGGAGCTCATCAATATGCGCAACAAGGGCGCAATGCTCAGCGACGCCGCTATTCAGCAGGGCTACGTTGCAGGCAACATCTCGGAAGGTCTAAAGGACGCCGGCTCAAACGCAAACGGCGCAATGGCAGGCTTCATGGGCATGGGCATGGGCATGAACGCAGGCGGCAATATTCTTGGCGGTTATATGCAGAATCCGCAGTATAACAACCAGCAGCCCCAGCAGTACCAGCAGCAGCCCCAGCAGTACCAGCAGCAGGCTCAGCAGCCTCAGCAGCCCGCAGCCAACGCAGGCGGAGGCTGGACATGTGAGTGCGGCGCTGTAAATCAGGGCAAGTTCTGCGCTGAGTGCGGCAAGCCAAAGCCCGCCGCTCCCAAAAAACGCTTCTGCACAAACTGCGGAGCGGAGCTTTCCGAATCAACAAAGTTCTGTCCCGAGTGCGGAACAAAGGCTTAATCAGCTATAATAAAGAATTACAGTTGTGCCCGTCTGAAAAACGTCGGGCACTTTCTGACAAGAGAGGTTAAGCTATGGCTACACTAAATTACGACTGCCCGGCGTGCGGCGGTCCGCTGAAATTTAACCCCGACAAGCAAAAATTCACCTGCGAATACTGCCTGTCGGAATTCGATCC
>OMXW01000020.1 GCA_900315085.1 uncultured Eubacteriales bacterium | reverse complement strand
AGCGTTAAGGATAAGTATTGGACACTTACGGTGTATTTTAACAGTCTGAAAGACCTCGGAAAATGTAATACACTTGTAGAAGATGACGTTAAGGATTTTATCAAGCGTATTGTCCGTCGTTTGTCTACGGACAAATCCGCACGAATGATAGCGTTTGCCGATGAACTCACAAGCCGCGTGTCAACGACCGAACTGAACGAGACGTTGGACAAGCTTGAAAAAACCGAATACTCACAAGAAAACATTGAGAAGAAAAAATACGCTTCCAATATTTTATTGGCAACGAATATGATTTCCGTCGGTATTGATGTTGACAGACTCAATGTTATGCTGATTGTCGGCCAACCGAAACTCACATCGGAATACATTCAGGCATCAAGCCGTATAGGACGTTCCTATCCGGGTGTTGCGTTTGCAATGTATGACGGTTCAAAAAGCAGAGATCGTTCGCACTACGAACAGTTCAGGCAATACCATGACTCGTTTTACAAGTATGTTGAGCCGACGGGTGTAACACCGTTTTCTCAGCCTGCAAGAGACAGAGCGCTAAAAGCGACGGTAATTGCCTTGCTTCGTCATCTTATACCCGAAATATCCGAGGAAAAGGGAGCTGCGCTGTTCTCGACGGAACAATATGACGGTGTTATAGAAGAAGTAAAATCCTATATAATCCGACGTGAACGTTCCGTTATCCGGCGGCTCAACTCGGGCATGAACGATGAAAGTGAAAAGATTTCGGCAGAGATTCAAACGCTGGTTGAAGATTGGGAAAGAATGGCGGGCGCGTATGATCGGGATAAGTTTTCTTACGGCGAGAAATACATGGTGAAACATCCCGATGAAGGCTTCGGACGTCTGTTAAAAGCTTATTCGTCAAACGATGATGACTCGGCGATCAGTGTTATGACGTCTATGCGAAATGTTGACGCCGCAGTACCGGGCAATGTCTTGATTTGGGAGGAATAAATATGGCAAATAAACCTGCCGAAAAGTATCCGTTGAACAAGGTGAACTATTCCGTCAGAGCTGCTCAGGCGGTTCTGCAATACGGCGTGGGAGCAATGGTGGATTTTAAGGATCAAACATTGATGACTGCCGCCCCCGAATACTGGGCATATGATACGGTAACCATACACGACGAGCGTTTGGAAAAGCTGTTGAAAGTCAGCAAATTCGGTATGCCTACCGGGGAGGACGGACACAGAATCGCGTATGCCCGATTTCCAGAATGGTATTTTTGCCCGAAATGCAGAAGGATGAAACCCTTGAAGCAGTGGACGGAAGAGTACAAAAGAAAAGCGCGCAAAGAATATCTCGACCGAGATCCTTACATGGTAAATCGGATGCGTTGTCCCTCCTGTAATCAAAGCCTTGTTGTCGCTCGTATCGTAACGGCATGCGAACACGGGCACATCAATGATTTTCCGTGGGTGGAATGGACGCATTGCCGCAATATGGGAGGAGCTAAAAGGATTTGTTCACACCCGGATATTCTGTTTAAAACCGGATCATCCGCGACAGAGGGCTTAGAGGGTTTGGTGGTAACCTGCGAAACCTGTAAGGCGAGAGCAACTTTAAAGGGCGCTTTTGAACCCGGCATGCTGAAAGCATTACATGAAAAGTCGGGCGGACAATTCGATTTTGTCTGCAAAGGAAGACATCCTTGGAAGAATAAAAAAGAGATTTGTTCCGAGTTTCCGCGAGTACTGCAGCGAGGCAGTTCTTCGGTATATTTTCCCGTCACGGCGAGCTCGCTTGTTATCCCGCCATATTCCGACAGATTAACGGAAAGAATTGACGGAAGCGAAGCATATTCCGAATTTCAAGCCGTACTGACGGGGTTTCGCTCGACACAAGGCGTTTCGGAGGAATTGCTTGCGACGCTCATAGCGACTCAAATCAGCATTTACGCAAATAAAATCGCACTCGAAATATCGGAGTCGGAAGAAATCGTTAAACATATTCTGGAAAGAAAGCTCAGCGTACCGGACGAAGCGGAAACCACCATGAGCGTTTCATATCGCGCCGAAGAATATGACGCGTTGACGGGTAAAACGGCTATTTCTCCCGAATCGGACAGAAGTTTTGTCAGAGAAGCAACCGATATTCGGGATTATCAAAATATGCCGTTTGTAAAGAGCGTTTCTCTGATTAACAAAATACGTGAGGTTCAGGCGCTTGTCGGTTTTACAAGAATCAAGCCCTCGGATCCGACCGAGTCGACGGAGAAACAGGTAAATGTCGTTAGTGTGAAAGAACCCGGTACGGATTGGTATCCTGCTTATCAGGTAATGGGCGAAGGTATCTTTTTAGAGTTTGACAATTCGGCTATCCGATGTTGGATAAACGACAATATCGAGTTGGAAAAACGTATCGGTATTATCAACGAAAACTACCGCAATTCGTTTATCGGGCAGAATCGTCCGAGAAACGTTACGGCAAGGTTTGTGCTTTTACATACCCTGTCTCATTTGTTAATAAAACAACTCAGCTTTGAATGCGGTTACAGTATTGCTTCCGTTAAAGAGCGCATTTACTGCGGCGAGGAAGACGACGAAAAAGAAATGGCAGGCATATTTATTTATACCGCAAGCGGCGATTCGGAAGGCACCATGGGAGGTCTGGTGCGTCAGGGCAGACCCGATACTTTTCCGAAAATATTTAACAAGGCGCTGAAAGCCGCAATGGTGTGTTCCAATGACCCCGTTTGCAATTTGAGCCTCGGGCAGGGACGAGATTCGCTGAACCTGTCTGCGTGCTATTCCTGTGCGCTGATTCCCGAGACAAGCTGCGAGGAGTATAATGTTTTCCTCGACAGAGGGTGTATTATCGGCACTTATAACCATCCGGAAGTCGGATTCTACAGTCGGTATTTGGAATCGGAAGATTTTGTAAATGAGCCGCAGAATGACAATCCCGAAACGGATAAATCCGATCCGACACCCCGTGTGAATGCTTTCAGACTGATACCGGATACATCTCGTGCAATCAATCTGTCCGACACACCTTACGCCTCGATTTTTGAGGATATGCGCAGCTGGTCAAATGATGAAATCGAAAAAGCATTATTCGATACCCTGATTACCGTTGCACGGAAGTTTGAATTGAAAGAAAAACCGTATCGAAATGTTGACGTATATATCGGAGGCGAACCCGAACCGCTGTATTGCGAGCTTTACTGGGAAAAATCGGATGTGTTTTTCTTCCTGTCGGAGGATAACGATTCTTATGAAAAAGCAATGCGAAGCGGGCAAAAATGCTTCTGCGGCAGCGATCCCGGGTTGACTGCGGAAAAGCTGATTGCGTCATTGAAGGAGAGATAAAAATGGCTGTTATGATTCCCCGCGTTCCTCACGATTATACACCCGAGAGTCGTGAAGGAGTAATGTTTGAAGCGTTATCATTGCTTCCCGATGATTACTATGTTTTTCACTCCTTTTCCGTAACTCGATTCAGAGAGAACGTCATCACTCAGGAAGAAACGGATTTTGTGATTTTTCATCCTGCAAAGGGTATTATTTGTATCGAAGCCAAATCGGGACATGTGCGCTATGAAAACGGACAATGGCTGTATTCCTCGGGATTACCGATGAAACACGGCGGTCCGTATCATCAGGCAAATCGAAACAAATTTGAACTGATGGATTATATTAAAGAAAGCAACCTTGCCGATACCGTAAACAGATGTAAGTTCCTGCATGCGGTTTGGTTTCCCTCCGTTACGGAAGCTCAGTTTGCCGAAATAAAACTGCCTTCGGAGGCGGACAGAAAAATCACACTGACAAAGGAAGCTCTCAAGAACCCGAAGGAATATATCGACAAAATTTTTGATATAGAATTACCGTCGGGACGTTTTACCAATTTAAGCGAAAATGATACCAATCGTCTGATCACGGAAATACTATGTCCTACGTTTCACGTTTTCCCGTCATCATCAATGGAAATTGACGTAAAAAAGATGCGGTTTCATCGCCTGCTGAAAGAACAGGCGCTTATTCTGGATTTTCTTACCGAACAAAAAACCGCGGTAATAAACGGTTTAGCCGGAACGGGCAAGACGGTTATTGCATTGGAAAAAGCCAAAAGGCATGCCGTTTTGGGAGAAAAGGTGCTTTTTCTTTGCTTTAACGTAAAACTGAAGGAGCATCTCGCGGAAAGCTGTGTTGACAAAAATATTGATTTCTACACCATCGCGGGTTTGGCATGTAAGTATTGCAACACGATAACTCCGGATTACGATCGGCTGAAAGAAAAGCTGGAAGCTATGTATTTTAGCCGCAGTTTTCCGTACAGACACGTGATTGTTGATGAAGGTCAGGACTTCGGTATGGAAAATATTGCCGAAACGGACATTCTTGAAATTATCAGGGATATTATTACGGATGACGAAGCTGCCGAGGGTTCATTTTACATTTTCTATGACAGAACGCAAATGATTCAGTCGGAGTATCTTCCGTCAATTATCGAGAACGCAGACTGCAAATTAACGCTGTATAAAAATTGCAGAAATACGGCAAATATTGCGGCGACCTCCTTAAAGCCGATCAGTCAAAAGAAACCGAAGGTGTTTGAAGGATGTGTACAAGGGGTGCCCGCCAAGGTCTATTTCCGTTCATCTCTCGAAATAAAAGCTATCGTCGACAGAATCATCGATTCATTACAATCGGAGCATTATGATAATATTGTTATCCTAACCTGCAAAACGGAATCTCACAGTGCGTTGAGCGGATTCGCTTCAGACAACCGGTATAACGGATGCCTGTTTACAACCTGCCGCAAGTTTAAGGGCTTGGAAGCAGACGCGGTAATTCTTGTTGACGTGGAATCGGACACCTTCGAAAGCGAGAATGTTTTGCGCTTCTATGTCGGAGCATCCCGCGCAAGACTGCGATTGGCAATTGTCGCAAATCTCGACGATGAGGACTGTATCGCCGTTTTACGGAACCGGTTCAACGTTCGTGAGAAAATCAGAAAACCGAAAAAGGAGTTTGCCCGCGCACTGAACGCAACGGCAACGCTTGCATAGAAACGCTTGCATAGAAAAATAAAAGCATCGGGGATCAACCTGATGCTTTTACTTTATGTTATTTGCAATTTGAAATACAACCGGCACACAAACAGAATTACCGATTTGTTTATAAGCATTTTTCGCCGGTATATCGGCAATCTTAAATTCTTTCGGGAAACCCATTAATGCTAAACATTCCGTCGGCGTGACGATGCGAATTCCGAAATTATCTTTTATAATCGGAACTCGGTCATACCAAGTGCCCATGTTCGCTTTTAAGGTAAAACAAATCCCGTCTTTACCGGCTTGAACGCCATAGTCGGAAAAGCGATATATTTGATTTTCGTCGGTAATAGCATTAACCATTTTATTATACTTCGGTGTATTTTTCGGAAGATAAAAACTGTCATCGACTTTTACGGTTTTATCAATTATATCAAATACTCGCTGTTTTAACTTTGTTTTTTCGGGAAAGCGATAAGCTTCACATTGTTCCATATCACGAAAAGCAAACAGATATGTTCTTGTACGGTGCTGCGGTACACCGTAATCACAGGCGTCGGCAACCAAATAACGCAGGTAATAACCTCTTGATACCAGTTCGTTGTGAATTACGTTAAAGGTACGACCTTTGTCGTGTTCAACGAGATTAGCGACGTTTTCAAGAAAAATGACTTGCGGTTTTATGCCGTCTGCAATACGCATTATTTCGAAGAAGAGGTTTCCTCTGCGGTCTTCAAATCCCTTTTGATTTCCGCAAACCGAAAAACTTTGACAAGGAAACCCTGCAGTAATAATGTCGACATTCGGAAGCTGAGTTGTATTATGATTACGAATATCGCCTTCATATAGTTTTGTTTCGGGGAAATTCAATCTGTAGGTTTTACAAGCGTCAGCGTCAAGCTCATTTGCCCATAACACTTCAAATCCCGCCTGTTTGAAGCCGAGATCTATTCCGCCTATTCCGGAAAATAAACTGCCGATGGTTTTCATTTTTACATCCTTCTTATAGACAAGTATGTGTTCTTCCGGTAGAATAAGTGTATAAAACACGAAAGGGGATTATTCATATGGCCGGAGCAAAAACAAAGCTTCATAATTATTTTTTGGAACACGTAGGAGAAGATATTCCGAGAGAAACCCTCAGGAAAGTTGCAGGCGACATAACAGATTGGCAACGGACTCTGCGCACGCTGCGAAAGGAAACGGGGCTTGATATTCAGGCTACAAAAACAGGTTATATTCTGACAAGCTCCGAACCCGTTAACAAACCGGTAATCCGAGTTGCGATTAATGATAAGCTCAGATACGCCGTGTTGCAGCGTGATAATTCAAGATGCCAAAGATGCGGACGCGGTATTGAAGACGGCGTAAAGTTAGCCGTAGATCACCGTATACCCGTTGATATGGGCGGCGAAACCACCATTGATAATCTGTGGACGTTATGTACGGATTGCAATGGCGGAAAAAAGAGCTTTTTCTCCGATGAAGATGCTGATCTTATGAAGGAAATATCAGGAATGTCCGGCGCGGGTAACAAGCTTTCGGCATATTTTAAGGCTCATCCGAACAAAATTATTGATCCGTACAAGCTGCAGGTTGTCGCCAACGTTCGGGATTGGGAAAGAGCGCTTCGTAAACTGCGTCAGGATACGGGAATGGATATTTCCTATATTCGTCCTTCTTCGGAAAATCCGATGGGCGGTTATATTTATAAGCCGTAACAAATAATTTGTTTCCTTGTAAATCGTTATATGAAAAAGAGGCTCCTCGTTCAGTGAGCCTCTTTTTCAAGTTCTCTGTAAACTCTTTCCGCAATAGCTTCAATTACATTAACGGTTACACTGTTTCCGAGTTGCTTATACAAATGTGTGTCTGCCAAAGGTAAAACGAAACTGTCGGGATAACCTTGTAATCTTGCCCACTCGCGAGGTGTCATTTTCCTTATACCATAGGGATTTATTTCACCTTTAATATGAGTAGTAGGGGTTAAATCTTTCTGCCGGTTATCAACTACAAGATTTCTTTCTCTGCCCATGCCGCCGCAAACAATAGCGCCGGCAACATCGCTCCAATCCCTGATCTCAAAACCGAAGCCGTTACCTTTTGCTTCGTGACGTTTTTTGTGGGCAACGAGCGTATCCATATAGGTAGTACTTAAATAATATTTTGCGGGTACGGGTTCTTCTTCCCGAATATCCCAGAGTATTTTTGAAGTGTCCGTAGGATTGGGAAAATCAAACTTTTCGGGAGCTATATCTTCACGAAATGCGATTAAGTATATTCTTTCACGATTTTGCGGAACACCAAAGTCTTTACTGTTTAATATTTTATCAAAAACCTTGTATCCTAAATCCTCAAAAGTCTTTCTGATAATCTTATAGGTACGTCCCCTGTCATGTATGGTAAGCCCTTTTACATTCTCACAAAAGATTACCTTTGGCTTATGATAATCACAGATACGAGCTACATCAAGGAACAGTGTTCCGCGACAGGTGCCTTTGTAATCATCATCAAACCCCTGTTTCCTTCCCGCCATACTGAACGCCTGACAAGGGAAGCCTGCAAGACAGATATCAAAAGCCGGTATTTCGCTCTCGGCGATCTTGGTTATATCACCAGCAATATTAAAATCATCGTTGAAGTTCGCCCGATAGGTTTCCTGTGCTTTCTCGTCCCATTCGCTTACAAACACGGTTTCGATGTCATCCTTAAAAGCACGGTCAAAACCTAAACGGATTCCGCCTATACCAGCAAATAAATCAATTGACCTGTATTTGGTTTTATTATTCATTTTGATTTAACCACGCTTTCTATTATGTCTGCACACTGAGATAAATGCTTTTTAATGTCGTTACCCCAAAAACGCAATACCGTCCATCCCTCGGATGTCAACTTATCGGTTACCTCTTTATCTCGTTGCATGTTCTTTTCAATTTTCGGGATCCAAAACTCACGGTTGGACTTTATTTCTTTACTTTTGATCTCCCAATCATAGCCGTGAAAAAACTCACTGTCGCAAAACACGGCAACCTTTTTGCCGATAAACACAATATCGGGTTTTCCGTAAACCGTTTTAGCGTTTTTTCTGTATCGTAAACCTCTGTGCCACAATTCTTTTTGCAGCATAGTTTCTATTTTGGAACCTTTGTTTTTAACGGCCCTCATATTTTTACGGCGTTGTTCGAGAGTTAATCTATCCATCGTAGTTCCTCGTTAAATTTTTTTCATTATACCATATCTGAAGATCGTTTTCAACCGAATAAATTGAACTTCCTGTTGAAATCCGAATTTCCGAGAGAGAACGCAAAAGAATTGCAGTCTTAACTGTCATTTCCCTTACTTGTAACACCCCTCGCAAAAACTGTAACAGCACCCCATAAATCTGTAACTAAACCGACCGCGATAAAAATTGTATCAAAGGTGGCGTGAAGAGCCAGCATTAAAGGGGTACCCAAAGGGTGCCCCTTTAATGCTGGTTCGCTAAGTATCCGAAGGGATTCGAAAGGGCGTTAAGAAAACAGTCCGGTGGACTGTTTTTAGCACGTCGCGCTGATGATTTCTTTTCTCATAGAAAGTGAACCCATTTGGCGAGATGTTTTTTACCTCATTATCAAACGCACTTCGTGCGGTTCGGTCAAGACCGAACCCTACAATTTGCTTTTTTCATTGCAAATCCACGTCCTCCGTGATACTATAATAATATACCAACCGAACCGAGGTGCAGACCATGCCTTTTCAAATTGTACGCAACGACATCACCAAAGTGAAGTCCGACGCGATCGTAAACACCGCCAACCCCAAGCCCGTTATCGGAAGCGGTACCGACGGCGCGGTTTACAGAGCCGCGGGTGAAAAAAAGCTGCTTGCCGAGCGCAGGAAAATAGGCGACATTAAAGCCGGCGACGCTGTATATACATCCGCGTTTAAGCTGAACGCTAAGTACATTATTCACACCGTGGGGCCTGTGTGGGTTGACGGAAATCACGGCGAAAGAGAAATTTTGCGCTCCTGCTATTCAAAATCGCTTGCGCTGGCTGACGAGCTAAAGTGCAAGAGTATTGCCTTTCCGCTTATTTCAAGCGGAGCGTACCGCTTTCCAAAGGATGAGGCGCTCAATATCGCGCTGTCGGAAATCGGAAAATTCCTGCTTAACCACGATATGGACGTAGTGCTTGTTGTATTTGACAAGGCGGCTTTTGAGCTGTCGGAAAATCTCATGGGCGATATTGAACAGTTTATTGACGAACACTCCGTGGCGCAGCTTCATAAGGATGAGGCGTATGCAGCCTCGGGGTTCATTTCAAACATCGACGAACGCCGCATTTCCGCCCAAAGAGCAAATATGGCGTACCGCATGTCGGCTCAGGGAGTTGACGAAGAATTTTCCGGCAAGAGCCTGAACGATATTTTGAGCAACAAAGGCAAGACTTTTCAGCAGCGGTTGTTTGAGCTGATTGACGAGAGCGGAATGGACGACGTGGCGGTTTACAAAAAGGCTAACATAGACCGCAAGCTGTTTTCGCATATACGCAGCAGCAAAAACTACAAGCCAAAGAAAAAGACCGCTGTTGCGTTCGCGATTGCGCTGGAGCTTGATTTAAGCACAACGCGCGATTTGCTTCAGCGAGCCGAAATAGCTTTTTCGGAAAGTAATCCGTTTGATTTGATTATTGAGTATTTCATCACCAAAAAGATTTACAATATCTTTGAAATAAACGCCGCGCTGTTCCAATACGGTCAGCCGACGCTTGGTTGTTAAAATGTCGTTTTAAAAACGACCAAAGCTTTACGCCTTAGTGATATACTTAACTCATCAAAGACAAGGAGGTACGATTTATGTACGGAGCAATTTTAGGAGATATGATTGGAGCGCCCTACGAGTTTGACAGAGGCGAAAAAACAAAGGATTTTCCGCTTTTCTGCAAGTATTCCGAGTTTACGGATGACACGGTTATTACAATCGCGGTAGCCGAGGCGCTGATTGACACTTTAGGACAGAGCGACGACGATATAAAGGACGCGCTTGTGCGCTCAATGAAAAAATGGGGACGCAGGTATCCCGGGGCAGGTTACGGAATCAGCTTTATCGGCTGGCTTGGAAGCAAAAATCCGCAGCCGTACAACAGCTACGGCAACGGCTCGGCAATGCGCGTATCCGCGGCGGGCTGGATGTTTGACACGCTTGAGCAGACGCGGCACATTGCAAGGCTTACCGCTGTTGTTACCCACAATCACCCCGAGGGAATCAAGGGCGCGGAGGCTACGGCAAGCGCGATTTTCCTTGCGAGGACAGGCAGCAGCAAGGAGGACATAGATCAGTACATCATTGACGAGTTCGGCTATGATTTAAGCCGCACCTGCGACGATATCCGCCCCCACTACCGCCACGTTGAGTCCTGTCAAAAGACAGTTCCCGAGGCTATTACAGCATTTTTGGAGGGAAATGATTTTGAGGACGTTATCCGCACAGCAGTATCGCTCGGCGGAGACTGCGACACATTGACATGTATTGCGGGCAGCATTGCCGAGGCGTTTTACGGCGTTCCCGATAATCTGAAAACAGAGTGCGTAAACAGACTGACAAAGGATTTAAGGGATGTTTTGATTTGTTTTAACGGATATAGAAAATAACCATGTCATTTTGACCAACGCGGAGGAATCCCCCACAAAGAAAAACAGAGGTTGTTCCATTGGGGGATCCTTCGACTAAATCGCTGTGCGATTTTGCCTGTGGCACCGCTCAGGATGACAATTATATCTAAACAAAACGAAGGGTTCGATTTTAACGAACCCTTCGTTATTTTTATTGAATCACTGCCTTGAGCGCTTCGGCTTTGTCGGTCTTTTCCCACATTACGCCGAGCTCCTCTCTGCCCATGTGGCCGTACGCGGCGAGGGGCAGATATTTTGTTTCACGCAGCTTAAGCTGATTGATGATTGAGTTGGGGCGGCAGTCAAACACCTTTGAAACAGCGTTTGAAATCTGCTCGTTTGTGTATTCCGAGGTGCCGAATGTGTCCACCATTACCGAAACGGGGTGCGCTACGCCGATTGCGTACGCAAGCTGAACCTCAGCCTTGTGCGCAAGTCCTGCCGCTACGATGTTTTTAGCGATGTAGCGAGCGTAATATGCCGCGCTGCGGTCAACCTTTGTGGGGTCCTTGCCGCTGAACGCTCCGCCGCCGTGACGTGAATAGCCGCCGTAGGTGTCTACGATGATTTTTCTGCCTGTAAGTCCCGCGTCACCGACCGGGCCTCCGATTACAAAACGGCCTGTGGGATTGACAAAAATCTTTGTGCTGTCGCTCATCAGATTTTCGGGGATTACGGGGGTGATCACATAATTAATGATATCCTCTCGGATTTGACGGAGTGTTACGTCGGGATCGTGCTGGGTAGATACAACTATGGTGTCAGCCTTTACCGCCTTGTCGTCATCGTATTCAACGGTTACCTGAGTTTTGCCGTCGGGACGGAGATACGAAAGTGTGCCGTCCTTTCTCACCTTTGTGAGCTGCTTAGAGAGCTTGTGGGCAAGCGATACGGGGAGCGGCATAAGCTCGTCAGTTTCGTCGGAGGCAAAGCCGAACATCATTCCCTGGTCGCCGGCGCCGATTTGGTTGTCGATATCGTTTTCGCCGTCGCGGAGCTCAAGGCTTTCGTTTACACCCATTGCGATGTCGGGCGACTGCGCGTCGATTGAGGTGAGCACGGCGCAGCTGTTGCCGTCAAAGCCGTATTCGGGATTGTTGTAACCGATGTCGTTGATTACCTTGCGCGCGATTGCAGCTACGTCAACCTTTGCTGTCGTAGATATTTCGCCCATAATAAGAACCATACCGGTTGTCACGGTTGTTTCGCACGCTACATGAGCGTTTTTGTCCTGTTCCAGAATGCTGTCGAGCACAGCGTCCGAGATGCAGTCGCATACCTTGTCGGGATGTCCCGCTGTAACGGATTCAGATGTAAATAAATGCTTTGCCATGATTACTCTCCTCTTACTAAAATAAAAACACGCTTCTGTTACCAAAAGCGTGTACGTTAACTCATCTTTCGGTAAAACCGCAGGATTTGGCACCTTGCATTTGCAGGTTGCCGGACATCAAAGGGCCTGTTCCCTCCGTCGCTCTTGATAAGATCTTTATTAATTTGAAAACATTATACCCCAAATAATTTCAAAAAACAAGAGGATTGACAAATTAATCGTGAAGATTGTAAAATGTGCACAGTTATGTTATACTAAATGAAAAAGAGAAGTATAATTTGCGGTTATAAGGAGTATCCGCAATTAACGAACTGTGAGGTAAGCTATGATTTTTGACATCATCAACGAAAAAGCCGAGGCGATTCCCAACTTTAAGGGCGGTGAAAAATATCTATCCGCAAAAATGCACTACGACGGTATGAACCGCTTTCTGCACGGCTGTCTTGTGCCGGGCGCGACAATAGGCGAGCACACGCACGATGAAAACAGCGAGGTTATTTACATTTTGAGCGGTAAAGGTCATGTGCTTTATGACGGAGAGCTGCTTGAGGTAAGCGAGGGACAGGTTCACTACTGCCCAAAGGGCCACAGCCACAGTCTGATAAACGACAGCGACGGAGATTTGGTTTTCTTTGCGGTTGTACCGAATCAGTGACAATGGATTTATCAAAAACGGCACAGCGTTTTGCTGTGCCGTCATTTTTTATTCAGCCATGTGAGCTGCCTTTTTGTTTTTTCTGCCCGAAAGCTTTTTTCTTGCGAAGTCGATTGTGTCCTTGACAGAATCAAGTCCGTCCACCGCAAGAAGTATGAACGCGGGCGTGAAGTTGTAGAGATAGCGCGAACGCGTTTCCCAGATAAGCAGGAAAACGAATATCGCGAACACCACTCCGCGGAACAGCACGGTTTCGTTGATTGACGGCTTGAAGATAGTCCTTATTGCCGATATTGCCATCATCAGTATCATGAACAGCTGGAAGCCGCAGCAGTATGCGTAGTAAATCATATGATTTTCGCCGTCGTTTAACACGAAGCTGTGCAGGATATTTCTTCCGTTTCTCGGCTGGTCAATATGGTGCGAGATAAAGTAGGAGCCGTCCTCCCATGTCCACACTGACTTTCTGTCGAGGTGGGTGAGCATATCGTCAACGCCGTTTAAGCGCTGATTGCGCTGCTCGATTCGACTGTTGATTATTTCGAGGGTAGCCTCGGTTTTTGCGTCCTTGCCGTCGCGTCTGCCCGTGAACTCAGCGTCTACGATCGTGTAGCAGCCGTAGCCCTTTAAGCCCATCATTATCCAGTGGGTGGCAGGGAATTCGTATTTGTATTCCTGCTCGGGGGTGATGATATTTGAGGCGCGGTATGCCATTGTGTAAGCTCCGTAAACGCTTCCGAAGCCGATCAAAAGTGCAAGCGCAAAGCATGCGAACCGCTTTATGCTGCATTTGAGCAGCATGTAAACTACCGCGACCGCCAAGAGTATCGCTACGCTGCCCTTGACCTTGAAGCCGAGCATAAGCAGCGCGCCGCAAATCAGCATGAGCACATACTTTTTATACTTGCGCTCCGATTTCAGCGCGGAGAAGAACAGGTACATTCCTCCGACGAAGAACGGCATTGAAAGCGAGTCGGTATAGTAATAAGGCGTGTAGGTGTAATACGGCAGAAAGAGCATGCAGAGCACGAGCGTCATGAGCGCTTTTTTGTTGCCGAACAGCTTTTGAGCCAGAAGCACCGCCATGAGCACCGAAGCGTTGATCGCGAGGGTGTTCAAAATTACGGCGATATAATTTGAAACGTAGCCTGTGATAAGGAAGTCTACGCGGTAAAGGAACGACAAAATGAACATGAGCGCAAGGTTGTTTGGATAGCGTATCATGTAAATGAATTCCTTTGACGCGTCCTTTTGGATCAGGTCAAAATTGCCTGTGCGGGCAAAGCTCTCGGCGTAGCGGTTGATTACACTTAGGTCTGTAACCGGCTCTGTAGCCAAAAAGTACGCCGCCGCAAGCTGGAGCACAAGCATTACTCCCACGCCTGCAAAGATGATGATTCGCGTTTGCTTTTTGCTGTCGGTGATTTTGCGCCTTATCTTGTGCAGATTGCAGGCATGAATCGCGTAATATACAGCCGAAAAAATAAACGTGAGAACAATTCCCGTGATGATTATGCTGATATAATCCTCAAAGGAGCAGTCGTATGTGTTGCGCTCGGTGTTGTTTTGATAGCCGATTGCCAGAATCATATACAGCAGTCTGAGAAATATTACCGAAAACAGAAAGCTGAAAATGATATTCAGTATTTTAGCCGCTTTATTATTGTTCATAACTCTCCTACTTAAACTTAAAATAATATTATTCTCTTTAAAATTATACTATCCCGCATTATTTTTGTCAATTAAACATCCCTGCGTTATCCAACTGATTTTTTGTATAAAATAACCTCCGTTTAGGCAGTGCTGCCCGAAACGGAGGCTGTTTTTTGTATTTACAGACCGAAGGAGATTGAGATTGCGTTGTTGACGGCGTTCATTGCCGTTTCGTCAACGCTTCCCATTTTTTCCTTTAGTCTGCGCTTGTCGATTGTTCTGACCTGCTCAAGCAGGACTACGCTGTCCTTTGACAGCCCTGCTGAATTCGCGTGCAGCGGAATGTGGGTAGGCAGCTTTGCTTTTGACTGCTGGCTGGTGATTGCCGCCGCGATAACGGTTGGGCTGTAGCGGTTGCCCACGTTGTTCTGCACTATGAGCACGGGACGGATTCCGCCCTGCTCAGAGCCTACTACGGGACTTAAATCTGCGTAATAAATATCTCCGCGTTTTATGTTCAATTCTTTCACGCTCCGAAAAAATTATTGATACTTATAGTTTTGCCGTTCAAAAAAATTTTATACAGCTGCTATTATAATATTTTCGGGCGTGAGATTTGTTACGTTCATATTGTTTGGACGCCGCTGAATGTTACGCTGAGCTTTGGGCTGTCAAGGCTGAGTTTTTTAATATTGCCGCCGCTGTCGGCGGTGATCTCGCAGCTTCCGCCGTCCGTGCTCAGCTTGTAGTGCAGTCCGTCGTCCTGCGCTCGGTCAAATACCGCCCTGCCGTCCGATATTCCCCTGAGAAGCTGCCGCAGCAGCTCGGGAAAGGCGTTCTGCGGAAGATAGGCTTCGTCGGCGGTGCAGGATATGCCCTGTCTGCCGAGGGTGAGAACTCCGTTTTTGTAGTCAGCCTCGAGCCCCTCGAGAGTTTTTGGCTGGGAGACGTTAAGATTGAAATTGCCCTGCCGTGTGGTGAGCAGTCTGCCCTTGACGGTAAGTCCTCTGTACTGCGCGATATACGCCGCCTTGAAATCCGCCGTGAGCTGCTTTTCGTCCGTGTTACGGGCGCAGCCGCTCAATAAAAATATGTACATAACAAAAAAGACACACAATGCTTTTACCCTGCCTGTCATGCGGCACCTCCATAGGTTTTGGTAATCAACTTAAGGATTATTACTATAATATTTGTAACGAACCTTGTAGGGGAGGCCCTCGCGGCCTCCCGATGCTATATTCCCGGGAGGCGGCAAGCGCCTTCCCTACAATTAATAGTTATTAACCCTAAGTTATTGTTTTTGGTATTACATTATATGTCTTTTAATATTTTTAATGCGTGGGTCAAAAGCCGCAGCTTTTGAATGCCTGAGGAAGATTTTCAATTATATCCGTGGGGAGCATTGAGATTTTTCCGAGCTTTTCCGCGGCAATATCGCCTGCAAGCCCGTGAATATATACCGCTGCGGCAGCCGCGTCAAACGGCTTTGCTCCCTGAGCGAGCAGCGAGCCTGTAATTCCCGCGAGCACGTCGCCGCTTCCTCCCGTTGCCATTCCGCTGTTGCCCGTGGTGTTTTGGATCATTCTGCCGTCGGGAGAGGCTATGAGCGTTCCCGCTCCCTTTAGAACAGTTATCACGCGGTATTTTTCAGCGAACATAAGGGCGGTGTTCTCCCTGTCTGAGTTTACCTCGGCGGGAGTTTTTTCCGTGAGCCTGCCCATCTCCCCGGGGTGGGGCGTGACGATTATTTGTGCCTGCGCCTCCCTTAAAATCGTCGGTGCGTCGGCTATGCAGTTGAGCGCGTCGGCGTCGAGCACCATAGGGGTTTCACAGAATTTAATCATCTTGCGAACAAGGGTGCGCGTTTCGGGATTTGCCGAAAGTCCGCAGCCGAAAAGAACAGCCGAGGACTTTTGAGCTTCCTTTAACAGCAGCTTGAAATTGTCGGCGCTCAGCGCTCCGCTCTGAGTTTCGGCAAGCGGAAAGAATACGCTTTCCCACAAACCGGAGGCGGCTATAGGATAAATGCTTTTTGGGAGCGCGCACTTTAGAAGTCCCACTCCGGAGCGCAGCGCCGCCTTGCCTGCGAGCATTGCCGCGCCTGCCATCCCATAGCTTCCGCAGATACTCAAAAGCGAGCCGAGAGTTCCCTTGTTTGCGTCGTCGGGACGGGGCGGGACGGCTTTTTTGACCGTGTTTTTATCGGTGAATTCCGTTATACTCATACGCTTCTGTTATAGAAATGCTTTAATACAAGCTCTTTTTTGAGGTAAGGCTTCATGCCCTGCAAAATGCGCTCGTTGGGACAGAACACAAGCAGACATTTTCCGCGCGCAGGTGATGAAAATACGGCGAAATAGCACTCGTCAAGCTTTGTGATGTCCTCAACCGCCATATATGTTTTGGCAAAGCTCATGTTCTGAATTTTTTCCTCGCCGATTTCGAGCATATCGATGTCCTTTATCGGAACAGCGCACATCTTCTTTCTTCTTCTAAGCGAGATAACCTTTGATATATAGATGTAGTCGCTTACAATTGAATACTCATACTCTATCTTCTGGCACGTAAATGTGTACCATACTCCGTATATGCCGCCCAGAAACAGGAAAAATCCTATCATCATTATATAGGGCGTTACTATCATTCCGAGCACAAAGCATATTCCCGGAACCGCGAACAGCAAAACTACCGCAATTATTTTGATAGTAAGCTGCTTTATTCCGTTTTTGCGCTTAACTACCTGTTCGTTGAATCCTTCCATTGTATACTCCTTTAATTGTCTTTGATTTTATTGATTGTATCGTCAAGCAGCTTTTTGGCAGAGCTTCTGTCGTCGGCATATTTTGAGTCCTTGTAAATGCTGCTGCCGAGGCTGCTCATTGGCGTCCAGAAGCTTCCGCTGATTTGAACCATTGGAACGGAGTTCTTTGACTGAGCCATTATCGCTGTTAATCCTGTATTGTTTAAAACGTAGGAGGTATTCTGCGCATTGTAGTTTGAGGGGCCCCAGATGAGCTGACTTGCTCTTTCCTTCTGGCATTTTTCACCGGCGAGATAAAGCGCGAGGATCTGCGCTGCGCGCGGATAGCTGCAGTTGCTGTTAACGCCGATGTATTTATATCCCATGAGGGAAACTATCTGCTTGTTTGAGCCGTTTACATTTATTGTTGGAAGCTTTGCCGCTCCGAAATCATCGCCGAGAGCCGCTTCGTCTGCGGAAAGGTTCCATGAGCCGTCAATGCCCGCGCCTATCTCGCCCTTTTTGAAGCCTGACGCAATTGCCGCGACATCCTCGGAAACAAAGGTTCCCTTGTATTCCTTCATCAGCTTTGAGAACGCCATAAGCGTATCAACGGCGGTGTCCTCGTCATATTGGGCAAACTTCTGAGAGCCGTCAGAGTCAAAGCCTTCGATAACCGCGCCGCCCGTGAATGCGAAAATACAGCTGTAGAAGCCGTTGTCCGCAGTCATTACAAAGGTTTTTCCGCTGCTTTTGCACGCCTTGAGAACACCCTCAAGAGTTGCGGAGTCGCTGTCGCTTACAACGCTTTTATTGTATATTAGGCAGTAGCCGTTGTCAGAGGTTTCGGGATAAGCGTAGAGCTTTGAGTTATACACAGCCGACTGAACCGTGCTTGTTGAATTGGTTTTTGATACATAGCTTGTGAATTCGGCAGGCAGCTCCGCAATGTATTTATTCGACGCGAGATTGTCGAGCTGGTCGCTTGCGAAAGAAAAAACATCCGGTGTTCCGCCCGTGCCGCTTGTAAACATTGTGCTAACATCCTGCTCACCGATTTCTTTTATCTCGATTGACGAGAAATTGATGGTGGGGTATTCATTTATGAAATCTTTAAGCTGAGCTTTAAGCAGAGTCGTTGCCTGCGAGGGAGCGCTGACAGTAAGCTTGATGTTGTTTTCATCTCCGAAAAACGACGGGTCAACTACATAGTTTGAAATCTCTGACGCGGATGATGACTGAGATGATTGAGATGACTGCGTTGTGGTCTGCGCCGAATTTGTTGTGCTCTGCGCTGTTGTTGAGGTCTGTGTCGTGCTGTTTGGCGCGACATTGTTATTGTTTTTAGGCAGCATGAACATCACAGCAACGACTATTGCAATAACTGCCGCCGCTGAACCCGCGATTATGGGAACAAGCTTTTTGTTCTTCTTTTTGGGTTCGGGCTGAACGGGATAATCATCCGCGCCTAAAGTAGCTCCTACCGTTGCGTCGTCAGCAGCGGAAACTTCATTTGACGAGACTTCGGGCTTTGCGCTTTTTTCGCTTTTTGCGTTTTTTGCGCTTCTAAAGCTGCCCGTGCTGTATAAAAACAGCGGAGTTTTTCCGTCGTAAACCACCTCGCTTCCGACTTTGGAGCCGCTTTGCAGGGATTCGAGCGCCTGTCTGAATTCGGTCGCGCTCTGAAAGCGGTCTGACGGCTTGAACGCGCACGCTTTGAGCACTACATCGGCAAGCTCGGGACATGCGTTGACAGGCTCGGGGATTTGCTCTCCCCTCATGCGCCTGATGTTCGCGTTTTCCCTGTCGGTGTATTTTAAAGGCTGATTTGACGGAGGCAGAAACGGAGTGCGGTTGTTGTTGAGGAAGTTGTACAGAACAACGCCCAGCGAATAAATATCAACCGTGTGGTTGTACGGCTCCGCCTTGTAGACCTCGGGCGCCATGTATGAGTAGGTGCCCTTTTTTGAAAGTCCTGCCTCGGTTTTTTCGAGCCTGCGCGCAATTCCGAAATCGCCCAGCTTGAAGTCGCCGAGGTCGGATACGAATATGTTCTGCGGCTTGATATCTCTGTGGATAATATTGTACTTTCGGCACACCTCAAGCGCCTTGCACATGTCTATGCCGAGCCTTACTATATCCTGCTCGGTCAGGGGGTGGTTGGGGATGTAGTCGTATAGCGGAGTGAGAAGCTCCATTCTGATATAGATTTTCAGTCCCTTGGTTTCGGGATTCTTTTCGATTACATGATCCTCATAGCTCACGATATTTGTGTTGCCCTTGAGCCTTGACATGATTTTCAGCTCGATCATCAGGTCTTCCGCCACGCTGTTAAAATAGGTGGCTATGCTTTCGTCATCCATTCCCTGGTTGCGAAGCTTTGTATTCCGACATGCTGTTTGGAATACTGATGACCTTTAACGCGGAGCTATACTCAAAGTCCATTTCGCGGCGCGAAATTTTATAGACCTTTCCGAAAGCGCCTTCGCCGAGAAGCTCGTCGATTCTCCAGCCTTTCCAATAGCTTCCAATTTCCATATTATCCCTCGCTTTTTATGTCAATTATAATGTTTTGCCTGTTAGTTCGCATTAAGGATATTATTATACCAAATTTTCGGAGTTTTTGCAACAGTTTTTATAAGTATTCCCTTGAAGCCGTTTTAAGACAAAATAAAAACGGCTCAAAACCCGTATGGATTTCAAGCCGTTGATTTTTTTGTCAGCAGGAACAGAATACCGTTAACTCAGTCAGCTTCGCTGACAGCTTTTTCTGGCGAAAACGGCAACCCTTTTGTCACTTCGTGACATTTCCCCTTTTAGGGGAAATTCCTTACGCAGGGGAGCCTGAAAAAGTCGCTGTTTCATCGAAGGATGACATTTTCCATTAAACCTGAACGGTCTCTCCTGTTTTGCCGCAGCCTGTCTTATACTCAGCGATGTACTTCTGGATGCAGGTAACGTCGGCGATAGTTACTTTTCCGTCGCCGTCAACGTCCGCAAGCATCTTCTGAACGTCGGTGAACTTGTTTTGACCGCTGAGAACCTTTTGGATTCTTGTTGCGTCCGCCATATTGATTGCGGAGTCGGTGTTTGCGTCGCCGAATTTCGCCTCGCCGCTGATGTGCAGGTCAATTGCGAGCACGCCGTCATCAAAGGTGAGCAGAAGCTTGTGATCTCCTACGGGAATATTTTTGAGCTCGGATTTTCCGATTGACACCTTGCCCTCCTGGAGAAGCATATTGCTCACGATATTGTCGCCCAAATATTTTTCGTCAACCGATACCGATACGATCACAGATTCGGAGTTTGTCTGAATACGCAGACCGGAAGCGCTTTCCTTGTCCCAGGTAAGCTTGGTGGATTCGGTGGTGATTTCCTTTTGCGCCAGAGGCTTGATTTCATCGTAATCGGCGTATGCTGCAACGCGGTTGCTGTTTTTGGTGTACGCCATGCCGCGGAACGCCTCTTCTTCGTCAAGGTCTATCTGACGGGTGATGACCTGACCTGCGGAATTTCCGTTTGTATAGGTGAGAACGTGAGTATCCTTGTCATAATCAACGACGATCGCCACATGGTCAAAGTACGTTCCCGAACCGTCCCATGAGAAGAATACCAGACCGCCGGGCTTGTAGGGAAGCTCAAACGGGTCTACGTCGATGTTGTAGTAGGTGCTCCAGTTGTAGGCGTCAAGCTTATGGTGAACGCCGGGAGTGTAGTACACGTTTTTCTGCTGAAGGTCAAACGCCGCGATCCACGAGTCCGCGTCAAACTCTACTCGCGGCTCGGCGCAGTAGGAGTAGTAATACTTTTTCAGCTTTTCTTCGTTGTAGTATCCGCCCTGATACATGCACCAGCTTACGAAGATCGCGCACCAGTCGATATCCTCATACTGCGCGCTTCCTTCAAGGTCCATTACATAGGTCTGCGCCCAGCGGGTGTACTCGGTGTTGCCTGTGCTGTTATTGTTCATGCGCTGCTCCTTGCCTGTCCAGAGCAGTCCGTCGGCTCTTGCTTTTTCGATGTCGATGCCCGAGGTTGCGTAGTTTTGGTAGCCCTCCTGCGACAAAGCGGCGGCAAGCACCTTTTCCATTGTTGTTTTGTCCTTGCTGTCCTCCTGAGCCGCTACCAGCTTGGTGTAAAACGGCGAGGTTTTGTACTCGGGAGAAAATACGACGCTCTCCTGAGCGTGCGCCGTCAATGCGGTTGAAAAAAGACATGAAGCCAAAACTGAAACCGTCATTACAGCTGAAATAATTTTTTTGATTTTCAAGATTTTGCCTCCTTTTTTTATTTTGTTTTAATAATAACATAAAAATATTTGTAATACAACATAAAAAACATGTTTTTGACTTACAACAATCATCCTTTTGTCAGTTTGTTGTCACAGTGAGTTTGCTGCACTATTGTCAGAAAAGAGAAAAGCGCAAAACGCTGCACAGATAAACATCAGCGTAATAATCATGGCGATTACTGTCCGCGGAAGGTATGTTTGTAAGCAGCAGCGCGCTCTGCGCTCTATGGAGCACAAACGGATTTGACGCTTTGTATATTCTGAAAAACAGCACTATTGCCTGTCAAATAGTTTTTTGCGGAATTGTATGTATATATTTGCTAAATCGTCTTGATAATTGATAATGGATATGATATAATATACCAAACATGTATCATACGCAAAATTTTAGTTGTATTTTCCTGCAACGCACTTTACTGCACGGTTTCGGAGGTTTAATATGATTAATCGTAATATGCTGATTCGAGTAAAACGCACCGCGGCAATTATGCTGTGTATTGTACTGATTTCAACGCTGATCGCGCCTTTTGCCGTTAATGCCAAAAGCACATCTAAAACCGTGCGCGTAGGCTGGTACGAATCTACGTTTAACACTACGGGCAGCTCAGGGCAGCGGTCGGGCTACGGTTACGAATATCAAATGAAAGTTGCCGCCTACACGGGATGGAACTACACCTATGTTCATGGTAGCTGGGCTGAACTGATGGAGATGCTCAAGGAAGGTAAAATCGACATACTCAGCGACGTTTCATATACCGAAGAACGCACAAAACAAATGCTGTTTCCCGATCTGCCGATGGGCACGGAGGAATACTGCATTTTTATCTCTCCGGACAACACCGAGATCACCTCCGACGATTTTTCCACGCTCAACGGCAAACGCATAGGAATAGACAAGGGCAGTATTCAAAAAGATTGTTATGATAAATGGGCAAAGAAGAACGGGATCAAG
>OMXW01000085.1 GCA_900315085.1 uncultured Eubacteriales bacterium | reverse complement strand
AAAGAATGTAAAAAACCAAACGTAGTTCCCATTGCCCTCACAGTTTGAGTTATTTCTATTCTATCTCGCGAAATGCACAACTTAACCCAAAAATAAACCTAAAAAACGCGTCTTAAAATACTTGACAAAAGGGGAGGAGATGAGGTATAATGTGTAATCGTGGAGTACGCTATAAGTGCGCCCTTTTTAAGGTACGAGGGCAAGCGCGTAGATACTTTGCAACTTTATCAATTCCAATAACCGATGAAAGGAGGAAAAACATGCCTACATTTAACCAGTTGGTACGCAAGGGCAGAGAGGTTTCTGAGAAGAAGGCAAAGGCACCTGCACTTTTAAAGGGCTGGAACTCAAAGAAAAGAGTTGCCATCAATCAGAACTCCCCACAAAAAAGAGGTGTTTGTACTGCAGTAAAGACAGCTACCCCTAAAAAGCCTAACTCAGCGCTCAGAAAGATTGCCAGAGTAAGACTTTCTAACGGTATTGAAGTCAGTTCCTACATCCCCGGCGTTGGTCACAACCTTCAGGAGCACAGCGTTGTTCTTATCCGTGGCGGACGTGTAAAGGATCTCCCCGGTGTGCGTTACCACATTGTTCGCGGTACACTCGACGCACAGGGTGTTAACGGTCGTATGCAGAGCCGTTCAAAGTACGGTGCAAAACGTCCTAAGAAGAAATAAGGAATTGACAAAGCTCTCTTGACTTAAATAATTTTAAGTTCTGCTATGCGGCAGGAACTATATACTATATATCGGTTGCCCGCAAGGGGCAACCCTACGGCAAAGGTTGATATCTCAATTATTGTGAAGGAGGGAAGCAAAGTGCCAAGAAGAGGTTCTATTGCGAAGCGTGACGTATTACCCGATCCGCTTTATAATTCAAAACTTGTAACACGTCTTATCAACAACATCATGTACGACGGCAAAAAGGGCGTTGCTCAGAAGATCGTTTACGGTGCATTCGAAATTATTGCTGACAAGACAGGTAACAACCCGCTTGAGGTTTTTGAGCAGGCAATGGAAAATGTAATGCCTGTTTTAGAGGTTAAGGCTCGCCGTGTGGGCGGTGCCACTTACCAGGTTCCTATGGAGGTTCGTCCCGAGAGACGCCAGACACTGGGTCTCCGCTGGATTTCAACTTACTCAAGAGCCCGCAGTGAGAAAACCATGAAGGAAAGACTTGCAGGTGAGATTTTGGACGCTGTAAACAGCGCAGGCGGCGCATTCAAGAAGCGCGAAGATACTCACAAGATGGCAGAGGCCAACAAGGCTTTCGCTCACTACAGATGGTAATTTTTTTAGGAGGATTTTATGCCAAGACAGGTATCACTTGAACAGACCAGAAATATCGGTATCATGGCGCACATCGATGCCGGTAAGACTACAACAACTGAGCGTATCCTGTATTATACCGGCGTAAACCACAAAATCGGTGAAACACATGACGGTGCTTCTACCATGGACTGGATGGCACAGGAGAAGGAACGTGGTATCACAATTACTTCCGCTGCTACAACCGCTTTCTGGAAGGGAAGCAAACAGCAGTATAAGCCGCACAGAATCAACATCATCGACACCCCGGGCCACGTTGACTTCACTGTTGAAGTTGAGCGTTCGCTGCGCGTGCTTGACGGCTCTGTAACAGTTCTTTGCGCTAAGGGCGGCGTTGAGCCCCAGTCTGAAACCGTATGGCGTCAGGCTGACAACTACGGCGTACCAAGAATGGTTTACGTTAATAAAATGGACATCATGGGTGCTGATTTCTACCATGTTGTACAGATGATGAAGGATAGACTTAAATGTAACGCTGTTCCGATTCAGCTCCCGATCGGCGCTGAGAGCGATTTCACAGGCATCATTGACCTTGTTACAATGAAGGCTGAAATCTATCACAACGAGGACGGAACAGATTACTCGGAGGAGGAGATCCCCGAGCACATGAAGGATATTGCCGAGGAGTATCACGAGAAGCTTATCGAGTCGGTTGCTGAACTCGACGAGGAGCTCATGGACAAGTACTTCGGCGGCGAAGAAATCACAATTGACGAAATCAAAAAGACAATCAGAAAGGCTACTATCGCTAACACAATGGTTCCCGTAACCTGCGGTTCTTCTTACCGTAACAAGGGCGTTCAGATGATGCTCGACGCTGTTATCGATTATATGCCTGCTCCTACAGATATCCCCGCTATCAAGGGTACAGACCCCGATTCAGGCGAGGAGACAGAAAGACCTGCTTCCGACAATGAGCCGTTCTCAGCTCTTGCGTTCAAGATCGCTACAGACCCGTTTGTTGGTAAGCTCTGCTTCTTCCGCGTTTATTCAGGCGTGGTTAAGGCAGGTACAACTGTTTATAACTCTGTTAAGGATAACAACGAGCGTATGGGCAGAATTCTGCAGATGCACGCTAACGACAGAAAAGATATCGACTGCTGCTACGCAGGTGATATCGCTGCCGCTGTAGGTCTTAAGAATACAACAACAGGTGACACACTCTGCGACGAGAAGCACCCCGTAATTCTTGAGTCTATGGAATTCCCCGAGCCCGTTATCCGCGTTGCTATTGAGCCTAAGACCAAGGCAGGTCAGGAAAAGATGGGCATTGCGCTTGCAAAGCTCGCTGAAGAAGACCCCACCTTCAAGGCTTATACAGACGAGGAAACCGGTCAGACAATTATCGCAGGTATGGGTGAGCTTCACCTTGAGATCATCGTTGACCGTCTGCTCAGAGAGTTTAAGGTTGAGGCTAACATCGGTGCGCCTCAGGTTGCTTATAAGGAAACAATCCGCAAGGAAGCTTCTGTTGACGAGAAGTATGCCCGTCAGTCAGGCGGTAAGGGTCAGTACGGTCACGTTAAGATCAATGTATTCCCCAACAAGGACCACGGCTACGAGTTCGTTAACTCGGTTGTCGGCGGCGCTATTCCCAAGGAATATATCCCCGCTGTTGACCAGGGTATCCAGGGCGCAATGCTCAGCGGTGTTGTTGCAGGCTACAACGTAGTTGACGTTAAGGTTGAGCTTTACGATGGTTCTTACCATGAGGTCGACTCTTCGGAAATGGCGTTTAAGATTGCCGGTTCAATGGCGTTCAAGAGCGCAATGAAGAAGGCAGACCCCGTTCTGCTCGAGCCCATCATGAAGGTTTCCGTAATCACTCCCGAGGAGTACCTCGGCGACGTAATCGGCGACCTCAACAGCCGCCGCGGTATGATCCAGAGCATGGAGGCTGACAACGGCGTTCAGCGCGTTATCGCTCACGTTCCGCTTTCAGAGATGTTCGGTTACGCTACAGACATGCGTTCCAAGACACAGGGCCGCGGTCAGTATGTAATGGAGCCCGACACATATGCCGAGGTTCCCAAGAACATCGCCGAGAAGATCATGAGCGACAAGAAGAAGGACTAATTTTTAATTCATCGATATTTGTAGGGTAAGCGGATGTTTGAACAAACGCGGTTCGGTCAAAACCGAACCCTACAGGTATGTTGATTATAAAACGGTGTTAACGGAAAGTGTTATGAACGGCTTAAATCAAGCCGAACACTTCCCGCGAAACACTAAATAAAAAACAGTGTTCACCGAGAGTGTTATGAACGGTTTGAATCAAGCCGAACAATTCTCGCGAAATGCTAAGTATATCAATCCAAAAAACGTAAAGTACGCGAAGTAAAAAACGCGACTTAAAAGTATTGATTTTTTGGGAATAATTTGGTATAATATTATTTAAAATATATTGTAAATGTTTAATTTACAAAACTAAGGAGGAAATTTCCAATGGCAAGAGAAAAATTCGAAAGAAATAAGCCGCACGTTAACATTGGTACAATCGGCCACGTTGACCACGGCAAAACCACACTTACCGCTGCTATCACAAAGGTTCTCAACCTCGAGGGCGACGCTGACTTCGTTGATTACGCTAACATCGATAAGGCTCCTGAGGAAAGAGAAAGAGGTATTACAATCAACACTGCTCACGTTGAGTACGAGACAGACAAGCGTCACTACGCTCACGTTGACTGCCCCGGCCACGCTGACTACGTTAAGAACATGATCACAGGTGCTGCTCAGATGGACGGCGCTATCCTCGTAGTTTCCGCTGCTGACGGTCCTATGCCCCAGACAAGAGAGCACATCCTGCTTTCACGTCAGGTAGGCGTTCCCTATATCGTAGTATTCATGAACAAGACCGACCAGGTTGACGACGAAGAGCTTCTTGAGCTCGTAGAGATGGAGATCCGTGACCTCCTCAACGAGTACGAGTTCCCCGGCGACGACACACCCATCATCAAGGGTTCTGCTTATGTTGCTCTCCAGAGCACTTCTAAGGATCCCAACGCTCCTGAGTATGCTTGCATCCACGAGCTTATGGACGCTGTTGACGAGTTCATTCCTACACCTGACCGTAAGGCTGACCAGCCCTTCCTTATGCCTGTTGAGGACGTATTCACAATCACAGGCCGTGGTACTGTTGCTACAGGTAGAGTTGAGAGAGGCCAGATCAGAACTTCTGAGGAAGTTGAGATCGTTGGTCTTACAGACGAGAAGAGAAAAGTTGTTGTTACAGGTCTTGAAATGTTCAGAAAGACTCTTGACTATGCTGAGGCAGGCGACAACGTAGGTGTTCTCCTTCGTGGTGTTCAGAGAACTGAGATCCAGAGAGGTCAGGTTCTTGCAAAGCCCGGCACAATTCACCCCCACACAAAGTTCCGTGGTCAGGTATACGTTCTGACTAAGGACGAGGGTGGCCGTCATACTCCTTTCTTCAACAACTATCGTCCCCAGTTCTATTTCAGAACAACTGACGTTACAGGCACAATCTCTCTTCCCGAAGGCGTAGAGATGTGCATGCCCGGCGATAACGTAGAAATGGACGTTGAGCTTATCACTCCTATCGCTATCGAAGTTGGTCTTCGTTTCGCTATCCGTGAAGGCGGTAGAACAGTAGGTTCAGGCGCAGTTATTGCTATTAACGAGTAATAATATTCTTAAAATAGGCTGTCTGCTTTTGTAGACAGCCTTATTTTTAGGTAGTTTCTCATAAGGAGTTATTATATGGGTAAAAACAAAGACGGAATATATGACGCTCGTACGCTCGGCAGACCTAAAATGTTTGTTTTGGGTATCCAGCATATGTTCGCAATGTTCGGCGCTACTATTCTTGTGCCGATGATTACGGGGCTGGACGTATCCACAACGCTTTTGATGGCGGGTCTGGGTACTCTGCTCTTCCACTTTTTGACTAAATTCAAGGTCCCCGCTTTTCTGGGTTCGTCGTTTGCTTTCCTCGGCGGTTACGCCGCTGTTAAGGCAATGGCTCCTAAGGGCGCGGATCCCGCTTCAATGCTTCCTTACGCCTGCCTCGGCGTTGCCTGCGCCGGACTTGTTTATCTGGTGCTCGCCGCTGTAATTAAGGGTTTAGGCGTTGACAGGGTAATGAAGTTCTTTCCGCCCGTGGTCACAGGCCCTATCATCATTGCTATCGGTCTCGGCCTTGCTCCGTCGGCGGTCACTAACTGTACAAATAACTGGATCTTGGCCGTTATCGCGCTTGCCGTTATCATTGTTTTCAATATCTGGGGCAAGGGTATGGCTAAGATTGTTCCTATAATCCTCGGCCTGCTGATTTCTTACGGAATAGGCTTGGTTCTTTACTTTATCGCCAACGCTAATCCTCAGCTTATCAGCGATGTTCCGTGGCTGTTCTCAGGCGGCGCGGAGCTGAACGATAAGGGAGAGATCGTGAATTATCTGCCTATCTTTGATTTCACGGGCTTGAATCAGATCGTTCAGAATATCGGAAACGGTCAGATTTTCGGCGACCAGGGCTTGATCGGTCTGCCTGTTCACTGGGATAAGACCGTGTTCGGCGGAATCAACTGGTCAAACAGTACCGCTATCGTTTCTTCGATTATCGCTATTATGCCGATCTCTCTTGCCACTATGATGGAGCATATCGGCGATATTTCCGCAATCAGCTCAACCGTAGGCAAGAACTACATAGCGGATCCCGGCCTGCACAGAACTCTGATGGGCGACGGCCTTGCAACCTCGATCGCTTCGCTGTTCGGCGGACCTGCCAATACTACATACGGTGAGAACACAGGCGTGCTCGCGCTCACAAAGGTTTACGATCCAAAGGTTATCCGTATCGCGGCTGTTTTTGCGGCGGTGATCTCATTCTTCCCGATCGTAGCGGCTGTTATCGGCTCAATTCCGAGCTGTATCATCGGCGGTATTTCGTTCGTGCTCTACGGAATGATTTCCGCGATCGGCGTAAGAAACGTTGTTGAAAACAAGGTTGACTTTACAAAGAGCCGTAACCTTATTGTAGCGGCGGTTATCCTTGTTTGCGCGCTCGGTCTCGGAAGCGACACCGTAAGCTTTGGCATCGGCAGCGATCGTGCTCAACGCGGTTTTCCCCGGTAAGGACTATAAATTCAAAAAGAATTAATTGCTTTTACAAGCGGCTGTCAATTGGCAGCCGCTTTAGCTTGTTGAAAAACTGTTTTATCTGTATTAATAATTGTTAAATATTTAGATGATGGTAAACAAGGCTCCTTTTTTAAAGGAGCTGTCAATCACGCAAGGGATTGACTGAGGATTTAAATGCGCTGACATTTCCGCTCTGTCAAAGGTCTTTGGTAAAATAATACGTCATCTGAGAAATCTTCCGTCACGCTGCAAGCAGCGCGCCACCTCCTTTAATAAAGGAGGCTTTTGGTTCATAGTCAAATGTTGTCCTGATTATAACTGTATCGAATTAAAGCTCTCGTCGAGGATCTGATAGGATTTCTTGAATTTTTCAAGCTCGTCGCTCATAAGATTAAGTTCGAGTATCCTGTTTGCGCCGCCGCTGTTGATTATGCAGGGGTTGCCGATAAATACGTCGTTGCGAAGTCCGTATTCGCCTCTGAGCCTGACCGAGGTGGTGTAGATTGAGTTCTCGTTGTGGAAAATAGCGCGGACGATCTTGCAGATAGCCATGCCGATTCCGTAGTAGGTAGAGCCCTTTGCCTTGATTATCTCATACGCCGCGGTGCGGACGTCGTTGCTGATTTTGTCAAGCTCGTCCATCTTGTAGCGCTCGGTCTCGTCGTGAAGCATATCGTAAATCGGCTTAACGCCCAAAATCGCCTGGCTCCACGGAACAAATTCGCTGTCGCCGTGCTCGCCTATTACATACGCGTGGATGTTTCTCGGGTCAACCTCAAAATACTCGCCCAAAAGATAGCGCAGGCGCGCGGTATCAAGCGTAGTGCCCGAGCCGATTACCTTAGCCGCGTTAAATCCGCTCAGCTCGTAGGTAACTCTTGTCATGATGTCTACGGGGTTGGTAGCAACAAGGAAGATTCCGTCAAAGCCAGATGATACAACTCTCGGAACGATAGCCTCAAAAACCTTGGTGTTGCGCTGCAAAAGCGACAGTCTTGTTTCGTCAGGCTTCTGGTTAACTCCCGCGCAGATAACAACGATGTCCGCGTCGCTGCAGTCGCTGTAGTCGCCCGCGTATATCTTCATGCTGGAGTTAGAAAACGAAAGTCCGTGGTTCAAGTCCATCGCTTCTCCCTTGGCGCGAACGATGTTGAGGTCAATGAGCACAAGCTGGTCGCACACGCTTTGGTTCAGCGCGGCGTAAGCAAAGCTCATTCCGACCATTCCGGTGCCGATTAGAACAATTTTCCGTTTGTTATTTGCCATAAAAATACTCCTTTGCATTATATTTAATAATATTGTACTTCAATTGTACCAAATTATAAATCATTAGTAAAGCGTGTTTTTACAATTTTTATAAAAATGAAAGATTGAATTTCAAAACTTGCAAAACAAGTTATAATGTGATAAAATTAAATGAAATAGTCAGTTTTTCTGCTGTTTTCGCCGCGTATGGAATTTAGGGTTAACAGCGGCGGTAAAACAGTGTTATAAATGAAATTGGAGGATTGGAAAATGGAAAAGAGAGCTGTGGACTTGTCTCTTCTTGACGGCGTTTTGCAGGAATACGCGCCCGTGAAAGGCAGTCTTATTACCATTTTACAGCACACACAGGAAATTTACGGTTATCTTCCTCGTGAAGCCATCGAGCTTATTTCCGAGAAAACAGGGATCGCCACCTCTGAAATTATGGGCGTAGGCACATTCTACACACAGTTCAGATTTGAGCCTGTAGGCAAATATCTCATCATGCTTTGCCAGGGTACAGCCTGCCACGTTAACTCCTCGGAGCTGATTCTGCAGACTATCAAGGATGAGCTTGGCATCGACGACGGACAGACGACCGAGGACGGTTTGTTCTCGCTTAAATGCGTTGCTTGTCTGGGCTGCTGCTCGCTTTCTCCTGTTATGATGATTAACGAGGATACCTACGGCAGTCTTACACCCGATAAGACAAAGAAAATTCTTAAGGAATTAAGGGAGGCTGCACAGTGAGAATAGTAATCGGTCAGGGCTCCTGCGGAATTGCCGCCGGCGCTGAAAAAGTAAGAAAAGCACTTGCTGCTCAAAATATTAACGCTGCCGATATTTCCATCACAGGCTGTATCGGCATGTGCTACCTCGAGCCTATCGTTGACATCTACGACGATGACAACAACCTCACAAGGCTCGTAAAGGTAAGCGAAAACGACGCCGAGGCTATCGCCAAGTTCGTAAACGACGGCGACAATGCGGCTGTTGAAAATCTTGTTGTTACCGACGAGGACAGCGAATTTTTGTCAAAGCAGACAAGAATAGCGCTTAGAAACTGCGGTATCATCAACCCTGAAAAGATTGAAGCCTACACAAACGCGGGCGGATATCAGGCTCTTAAAAAGGCGCTCTGCGACATGACTCCCGAGGAAGTTATCGAGGTAATCAAGGTATCGGGACTTGCAGGCAGAGGCGGCGCGGGCTTCCCGACATGGTTCAAGTGGAACGCCGCAAGACAGAGTCAGGGCGAAGAAAAGTATCTCATCTGTAACGCGGACGAGGGCGACCCCGGCGCGTTCATGGACAGAGCGGTTATCGAGTCCGACCCTCACAACCTCATCGAGGGTATGCTCATCGGCGCGTATGCTATCGGCGCAAAGCACGCTGTAGTTTACGTTCGTGCCGAGTATCCGCTTGCAATCAAGCGTCTTAAAAACGCTATCGCTCAGGCAAGTGAGCAGGGCATCATCGGAAGCAACATCTTCGGCTCCGACTTCTCCTGCGACTTCACAATCAAAGCCGGCGCGGGCGCGTTCGTATGCGGTGAGGAAACCGCTCTTATCGAAAGCCTCGAGGGCCACAGAGGTATGCCCAGACTCAAGCCTCCGTTCCCGGCGCAGTCAGGCTTCTGGAGAAAGCCCTCAAACATCAACAACGTTGAAACCTTCGCAAATGTTGCGTGGATAATCAATAACGGCGGCGAGGCGTTTGCCGCAATGGGTACCGAAGGCTCAAAGGGCACAAAGGTATTTGCCGTTACAGGTAAGGTTAAGCGTTCGGGACTTGTTGAGATCCCGATGGGCAAAACCCTGCGCGACGTTATTTTTGATATCGGCGGCGGTATGAAAACCGACAAGCCGTTCAAGGCAGTTCAGATGGGCGGTCCTTCTGGCGGATGTATCCCTGCCGATTTGATTGACACCGTTATCGACTACAAGGCTCTCGGAGCAACAGGCGCCATCATGGGCTCGGGCGGTATGGTTGTCATGGACGAAAGCACCTGCATGGTAGGTATGGCAAAGTTCTTCCTCGACTTCACCGCAAAGGAAAGCTGCGGCAAGTGCATCCACTGCCGTATAGGCACAAAGCGTATGCTTGAAATGCTCGAGCGCATCACCAAGGGCGAGGGCAGGGAAGGCGACATCGAGTTGCTTGAGGAGCTGTGCTATTCAATCAAGGACGGCGCGCTCTGCGGACTGGGACAGACTGCTCCCAACCCCGTGCTCACCACCATCAAGTACTTCCGCGACGAATATGAGGCTCACATCAACGAGCACAAGTGTCCCGCGGGCGAATGCAGCGACCTTATCGAGTACAAGATCATTGCCGATAAGTGTAAGGGCTGTACTCTCTGCGCGAGAAACTGCCCCGTTAACGCAATTACGGGCACAGTTAAGAATCCTCATGTTATCAACACAGAAAAATGTATCAAGTGCGGCAAATGCTACCAGAGCTGTAAGTTTGGCGCAATTGTAAAGGAATAAGGAGGGGTTTGGAATGATTAATTTAACAATTAACGGCAAAGCTGTGCAAGCCCCCGAAGGCTCTACTATCCTCGAGGCGGCAAGACTCGCGGATATTTATATCCCCACACTTTGCTATGACAAGGCTGTTGAGGTTTACGGCGCGTGCGGTCTGTGCGTGGTTGAGGCTGAGGGTATCCCCAAGCTTCTCCGTTCATGCTCCGCTAAGGTTAGCGAGGGCATGGTCGTCAACACAGAAAGCGACCGTGTAGTTCAGTCAAGAAAGGTTGCAATGGAACTGCTCATGTCAGCTCATGACGGCGACTGCGTTGCTCCCTGCCAGCTCAACTGCCCGGCGAGAACGGACTGCCAGGGCTATGTCGGCCTGATCGCCAACGGCGAGTATGAGGCGGCGTTAAAGCTCATTAAAAACAAGATTTCTCTGCCTGCGTCAATCGGACGAGTATGTCCTCACCCCTGTGAAAAGGCGTGCCGCAGACAGAACGTTGAAGAACCAATCAACATCGCTCAGCTCAAGGCATTTGCGGCTGACATGGACTTAAAGGCCGACAGCTATGTACCCGAGGTCCGGCCCTCAACAGGCAAGAAGATAGCCGTGATCGGCGGCGGCCCCGCAGGTCTTACCGCGGCTTACTATCTCACGATCATGGGACACAGCGTAACGGTTTACGATATGATGGAAAAGATGGGCGGTATGCTCCGCTACGGTATTCCGCAGTACAGACTTCCCAAGGAAGTTCTTGACAAGGAAATCGCCATCATCGAAAAAACAGGCGTTACCTTCAAGAACAACATGAAGCTCGGCGTTGACTTCACTATCCAGTCCTTAAAGGCTGAAAACGACGCTGTAATCGTAGCTGTAGGCGCGTGGAAATCAAGCTCAATGCGCACTCCCGGCGAGGAGCTCGAGGGCGTATACGGCGGTATCGACTTCCTGCGCGGCGTAATCAAGGGCAACGCTCCCGAAATCGGCGAGAAGGTTGCGATCTGCGGCGGCGGTAACACCGCTATGGACGCCTGCCGTACAGC
>OMXW01000017.1 GCA_900315085.1 uncultured Eubacteriales bacterium | reverse complement strand
AGCCTTGTCGCCGAGATCGGCTGCGGGATAGTAGTTAGAAGTTGTTGTAACGTGGAGCTTGGGAGCTGCTGTTGTGGGCTCCTCAGTTGTGGGCTCCTCGGTTGTGGGAGCTTCTGTTGTGGGCTCTACAGTTGTAGGCTCCTCTGTTGTGGGCTCCTCGGGAGCTGCTGATGTAGGCTCTGTGGGATAAGTAACTGTAACAGTCATCTTAGCGCCGGTCTTGCTTGCGAAATCGAAATCTGTAAGGTCGATCTTAACAGTTACGGTTGCACCGTCTTCATCAACCTCGAAGTCAGCATTGTCGCCGTCCCAGCCTGCGTCAAACTCTACGCCGTTTTCGGGCTTGAAGCCTGAATCCTTAGGTACGCCCCAGTTAACTGCCCAGCTGCCGTTAGCGGCACACTTTACAGAATAACCGAAGGAAGCGTCTACATCATCAAATGTGATCTCGTAGATATTGTCAGTTACCTCTGTCATGAGGTTGATGTCGTCTGCGGGATCCCAGTTTGAACCGTTGAGCCAGTTACCTTCGCCGTTACCTACAGCTCTCATTGCCTCAACTACGAGAACCTTAGGCTGCTCAACGCCGTCACCTGTTACTGTGATTTCCTTTGTTTCGGGATCAAATGTGATTGTTACATCACAAGGCTTTGTAACATTGAATGAAACGTTGTTGCCGTTGTCGCCGTATGCTTCATCCCAGCTATGGTTCTTAACAACCTTAAAGAGAACGCCGTTTTCGGGCTCCAAAGCTACGGTGAAGGTGTACTTACCGTCGTCGCCCTTTGTCATCTCGGTTGCTACGTTTGTTGCATCCCAATTACCGAGAGCCTCGTTTGAACCTGCTACGCTGTAAACGTCATCAGCGGGTGCGGGAGCTGTTGTGGGCTCTACTGTTGTGGGAGCTTCTGTTGTGGGCTCTTCTTCCTTGCCGTCTGTTGAGTAGTCGTTAAGACCGAACTTCTCGAGCTCTGAAGGATCAACCTGGAGAGTGCTCTTCTTGGCGATAAGGATAGAATCGTTCTCGGGAAGCTTGTCCTCGGGGCAAACTCTGAGATTCTTGAAGTTAAGATCTACAGTGGTCTCACCCTTAGCGCCGTCCTTAACGTCGAATACTACAACGAAGAACTTAACGGGTGTGCCGTCTGCATTGTACATCTTAAGCTTGTTGTTTACATCTGAGAAGTTACCTGTTACAATACCTTCCTGACCGAATAACGGTGTCTTAGGTGTTGTAGGTACGAACTGTGCACCTGCGATGGGGCAAATGCTCTCGTCTGTATTGCTGTCAGCATATGTGAATACTTCGGGATCGTATGTAAACTCAACATCTGCGTTTACAGCTGCGAAGCCGGGTGCATTTACTTCATATACTACAGTGATCTGCTTTGTAGAAGCGTCGTATGATTTTACTGACTCGCCGAATACGTTTGAAGTAACCTTAACTGTGAGCTTGTCATCAGCGGGCTTCTCTGTTGTTTGAGCAACAGTTGTGGGCTCTGCTGTTGTTTCTGCAACAGTTGTGGGCTCTTCAGTAGTCTCTGCAACAGTTGATGAAGGTTCTTCTGTTGTTTCTGCAACAGTTGTAGCTTCCTCTGTTGTAGGCACGGCTGTAGTGGGCACTACGGGATCTGTATGAGTGTCCTTCTTATCAGCACCTTCATAAACTTCAGTTCCGGTTGTGTAGTTGAAGGTAACATCCTGTACCGCTGAACCGGTAATGAGCTGCTCTTCATCTTCTTCCTGAGTCTGAGTTTTTCCGGGCTGGAGCTTTGAAACTGCCATCTCTTCAATGTCGAGATCAACTTTTGCTTCGCCTGTGCCGTTTGCTGTAAATGTTACAGATACAAAAGGTACATAAGCGCCTTTCTTTGAAAGCTTGTAAAGACCAAGCTTTGTGCAGTTGCCTCTGATTGTAGGAGTAGCTTCGTCTGTTTCAAAGTTGATTACAGCGTCCGGTGCCTTAGGCATTACTGTGCTGATGATTTCTTCATCATCATTCTCAGTAACGTTGTCAGCAGGGTTAACTGTAAGTAAACCTGTGCCTGCTTCATCATATCTTAACGCCCACTGGCTGTTGAGCATGTCTTTTTCGCTGTTAATAAAGTATGTTACTGTTACTTTATTGTTGTTAGCTGCAAGCTCATCCTTAGTGAATGTGTAAGTCTGAGAAGGGAACAGGTTAGAAGTAGCTGTTACTGTAAGTGTATCAGCGCCTACAGAATCCACTTCTGTGTCCGCATTAGCGTTCACTGCATTGTCTGTCTCGGCAGCGCTTGTTGAAACAACAGCCATGCTGAAAGCAGAAACAACGAGCATCAGTGAAAGCATAATGCTAAGTGCTTTTTTGAACATTTCTTCTTTTCCTCCTTATTTGATAATGCTTCTATAAGCAATACTATTATAATACAAGTGCTCCCCAAAAGTCAATAAAAAAACAAAAATGGAAAGCTTTTTTTTCCTTAAAACCAATATTTTGTTTATTCTGACAAATCGCTTAGTTTGCACTTGTAAAAAATGACAACATAATACTTTATTTATAGCCGTTGATATTGTGAGATTGCCAGTTCCATGAGTCAAAACACATGTCCTCAAGCGATTTTTCCGCTTTCCAATTTAGTAATTTTGCTGCTTTGGACGCGTCGGCAAAACACTCGTCGATGTCTCCGGGACGTCTGGGCTTGATTGTGTACGGAATATTGATGTTGTTTACCTTCTCAAACGCCTTTACGATATCAAGAACGCTGTAGCCTGTTCCTGTTCCCAGGTTTACTATTTCAACGCCCTTGTGGCTGCCTGAGTAGTCGATTGCCTTAACGTGTCCCTTGGCAAGATCTACAACGTGGATGTAGTCGCGCACGCCTGTTCCGTCGTGGGTTTTGTAGTCGTCGCCGAATACTCCCAGCTCCGGAAGTCTGCCTGCCGCTACCTGTGTGATGAACGGCATGAGGTTGTTCGGGATTCCGTTGGGGTCCTCTCCTATTCTTCCGCTCTCGTGAGCTCCTATCGGATTGAAGTAGCGCAAAATCACGATCGACATATCGGGATTAGCCGCAGCGGTGTCGGTGAGGATCTGCTCCATCATCAGCTTTGTCCAGCCGTAGGGGTTGGTGGGATGACCTGTGGGCATTGTCTCAACGAGCGGAACGGTTTCGGGTGTGCCGTAAACGGTTGCCGAGGAGCTGAAGATGAAGTTGTTTACTCCGTTCTTCTGCATTGCCTCGAGCAGCGTCAGGGTTGAGTCGATGTTGTTGCGGTAGTACATTACCGGCTTTTCACAGCTCTCGCCTACCGCCTTTAAGCCGGCGAAGTGGATAACAGCGTCGATTTTGTTTTCGGCGAAGATTTCGTCAACCGCCTTGCGGTCGCATACGTCTGCTTCGTAGAGCGGGATTTTTGCGCCTGTGATTTCCTCTACTCTCTTTACCGCCTCGGGGCAGGAGTTTGAGAAGTTGTCGGCTATTACTACGGTGTGTCCCGCTTCAATAAGCTCAACGCAGGTGTGGCTTCCTATGTAGCCCGCGCCGCCTGCAAGTAATACGTTCATATGTGTTTCCTTTCCGGCGCATTTTTAACGCCCGATAATATATATTATAAATAGTATACGGATTTTGACCTTTTTTTACGCTTTTTGGGGCTCGGGATAGTCGATTCCGAAGGTTTCTACGGTCATCTTTTTGATTACCTGAGGGTCAAGCGGCTTGTCGGAATAGTCGGTGTCGCACTCGGCGATAGCGTTGACTACGTCCATTCCCTCGATAACCTTTCCGAACGCCGCGTACTGGCCGTCAAGGTGAGGTGAGGTTCTGTGCATGATGAAGAACTGCGAGCCTGCGGAGTCCGGCATCATTGAACGCGCCATGCTGAGCACGCCCTCGGTGTGCTTGAGGTCGTTTTTGAAGCCGTTCATTGTGAACTCGCCCTTGATGTGGTAGCCGGGGCCGCCCATTCCCGTTCCGTCGGGACAGCCGCCCTGGATCATGAAACCGTAGATCACTCTGTGGAAGGTGAGGCCGTCGTAATAGCCGCTGCCTGCAAGGCTGAGGAAGTTGTTAACGGTGTTGGGAGCGATTTCGGGATAAAGCTCCGCTTTCATTACGCTTCCGTCCTGCATTTCAATTGTTACAATCGGATTTGCCATAGTTTTTCCTTTCTCTTATCAATGATATAATTTGTAGTAGTAGGATGTGCGGAATGCTTCCGGATGACTTATTATCGCTACAATGTAGATGATCAATGCAACAACGGTGATCACAAGCGCGATTGAGCTGATAATGATACCGGCAACGGCAAGTCCGTTGTTTTCCTTTTTCTTTTTAATGGAAACAATACCTAAAACAAGTCCGGGGATCGCCGAGAAAAGTCCGCAGCAGAAGAAAGATACGATACCGAGAATCAGCGAGGCTACGCCGAAATTCTGAGCTTTCTTTTCCTCGGGGTCAACCTGATATTGGTTGTTGTACATGTTATTGTTGGGGTACGGCTGATACTGCTGATTAGGTGCGCCGTACTGCTGGTTGGGATATACCTGCTGGAAGTTTCCGTTCTGTACGGGCTGCTGATATCCCTGCTGCTGGGGCTGTGCGTAGGGCTGTGCCTGCTGCTGGGGCTGTGCCTGCTGCTGAGGCTGATTGAAGGGGTTCTTTGCGTTGTTCTGATAGAACGGGTCGCGGGGATTGTTTGCGCCGTTGGGCTGCTGAGCCGAATAGCCCTGCTGACCTACGGTTGGCGCGTCCTGCGCGGATACTGTCTTTTCATACGGGTTCTGGTTTAAAATATCCTGATTTCCTCCGTAGTTCTTGTTTTCATCCATGATTAATTCCTCCTTAGATTTCAATGCTCATTGTGGCGTAGGCATTAAGATTTGATTTTGCCGTGTTGCCGCTTAAATACTCATAGTAGCCCTGTGCTCCTACCATTGCGGCGTTGTCGCCGCAGAGGCTTTTGTCGGGCATATAGAACCGCAGACCGCGCTTTTTACATTCTTCGCTGAGAGTTGAACGCAAAAGCGAGTTGGCTGATACGCCGCCCGCGATTACAAGCTGTTTTACGTTTAAGTCCTGTGCCGCTTTCAGAAAATTAGTTGTAAGACAATCTACTACCGCGTAGCGGAAGGACGCGCAGACGTCAGCCTTATTCAGCTCCTCTCCCTTTTGGGATGCGTTGTGGATAAGGTTGATAACCGCGGTTTTCAGCCCCGAAAAGCTGAAATCATACGGCGCGTCGTGAACCGTCGGGCGCGGAAGCTTAAATGCCTTTGGATTGCCGTTTTCGGCTACCTTGTCAAGCTCGATTCCGCCCGGGTAGGGCATTCCCATTGTGCGCGCCGCCTTGTCAAACGCCTCGCCCGCGGCGTCGTCGCGGGTCTGACCGATGATTTTCATTTTGGTGTAGTCCTCTACCATTACGATGTGGCTGTGGCCGCCCGATACTACAAGGCAGAGAAACGGCGGTTTTAATTCTTTGTTGGAAATATAGTTGGACGCTATGTGCGAACGCAGGTGATGCGTGGGCACAAGCGGAAGTCCCGTGCTGAGCGACAGGCCCTTGGCAAAGTTTACGCCTACCAACAGCGCGCCAATAAGTCCGGGTGCGTAGGTTACGGCTATCGCCTCAATGTCGCAAAGCGACAAATTTGCGTCCGACAATGCCTGACGGACTACGGGAGTGATTGCCTCGGCGTGCCTTCGCGACGCGATTTCGGGAACTACGCCGCCATATAGCCTGTGCTCCTCCACCTGAGAGGCAACTACTGAGGACAGTACCGTTCTTCCGTCCTCTACCACCGCCGCCGCGGTTTCATCGCAGGACGATTCGATTGCTAAAATTTTCATATTCTTCCTCGGTTATGTAAAGTATTTTGTCATAAGAACGGCGTTTTCGGCGGGGGCGGAGTAGTAATTCTTCCTCTCGCCCGCCTTTATAAAGCCGAAGTTTCCGTACAGTGAAATTGCCGCCGAGTTGCTTTGGCGCACCTCAAGCGTAATGAAGCAGAGGTTGTGCTTTTTGCCGTAGGTGACAAGCTCGCGGATAAGTGCGGAGCCTATTCCCTTTCGGCGGTAAGATTCGGTTACGGCTACGTTGAAGATGTAGCCCTCGTCGATTACCACGCTCATTCCTACGTAGCCGACGACCTTGTTATCATCTGTCGCCGCCAAAAACACCGAGTTCGGGTTTTCAAGCTCCGATTTAAGGCTGTCACGCGACCAAGGGTGCGAAAAACACTCCTGTTCAAGCCGAGCCGCGCCGTCAAGGTGTTCGGCGGTCATTTTTTCAATTCTCATATTCTTTAATTATTTCTTTTACGGAATTAAATATTTCATCTCTGCACTGACGGTAAACGTCAAGATTGCCGCCGAACGGGTCTGACACGCCCAAAACCTCGATTTTTTCCTCGGGGATCGAGCAGAACTGAGTCAGCATCATTTTGTGCTCGTCCGACATGCAGTAGAATTTGTCGATTCCGCCGATGTCAAAGCTGAATATAAAGCTTGCCGTTTTGCCGCTGAGGTCGATTCCTGCTTCTTCGCAAGCCTTTACCGCAAGAGCTGAAACGGGAACTCCCTGCGCCGCCGCCATTCCGAAGCTTACGGCGTAGACGTCGAGATTCTTTTCCTCCGCGAGCTTGTTGAAGATCGCCTCAGCCATCGGGCTTCGGCAGGTGTTGCCCGTACAGACAAAGGCTACGCATTTAGTTTTATCCTTTTGCATCGTACCACGTCTTTCCTGTTGCCGCGTCGGCTGTGAGCGGTACGCTCAGCGTTACGGCGTTTTCCATTTCTTCCTGTAACAGCGCGGCGACCTTTTCGCTTTCGGCTTTGGGCGCTTCAACAATAAGTTCATCGTGCACCTGCAGAATAAGCCGCGCCTGCAGTCCTTCCTTTTTCAGCCGCTCGTCAACTCTTACCATAGCTATTTTGATGATGTCGGCGGCAGTACCCTGGATAGGCATATTTCGCGCTACGCGTTCGCCGAACGCGCGCATCATGTGCTTACCCGAGGTAAGCTCGGGAAGATAGCGGCGGCGGCCGAACATAGTTTCAACGTAGCCGTCGAGCTTCGCCTTTTCAACTACGCGCTTCATGTAGTCGTCAACTCCGCTGTAGTGCGAAAGATAGCTTTCTATATACTGTTTTGCTTCCTTGTTGGTAACTCCGATGTCCTTTGCGAGCGAATAGGCTCCGATTCCGTAGACTATGCCGAAGTTTACCGCCTTTGCGCGGCTTCGCATAATCGGAGTGACCATATCGAGCGGCAGGTTGAACACCTGCGAGGCGGTGATTGCGTGGATATCGTCGCCGTTTTGGAAGGCGGCTATCATGTTTTTGTCCTGAGCGATATGGGCGAGCACCCTCAGCTCGATCTGAGAGTAGTCCGCGTCAACGAGCACCCAGTCCTCACGCGCGCAGAAGAATTTGCGCATTTCCCTGCCAAGCTCGGTGCGGACGGGAATATTTTGCAGATTCGGCTCCGTTGAGCTGATTCGTCCCGTTCGGGTTTCGGTCTGGTTGAAGCTGGAGTGGATTCGTCCGTCCGGCGCGATTACCTTGAGCAAGCCCTCGCAGTAGGTTGAGTTGAGCTTTGCCAGCGTGCGGTAGTTGAGCACCATATCCACTACGGGGTGTTCATAGCGCAGACCTTCGAGCACCTCGGCGTTTGTGCTGTAGCCGCTCTTTGTCTTTTTCTTTGCCGGAAGCCCCAACTCCTCAAAGAGCACCTTGCCGAGCTGTTTTGGCGAATTGATATTGAACTGAACGCCCGCGCTTTCGTAAATTGAGCTTTCAAGCGCGTCGATCTCGGCGGAGAGCATTTTGCCGTAGTCCTCTATTCCCTGCTTATCTACCGCAAAGCCGAGGTTTTCCATCTTTGCAAGGACGTTTGCGAGGGGCAGCTCAACCTTGTAGAGCAAATCTTCCTGTTCGTTTGATTTGATTTCCGAGAGCAGGATATTACAGAGCTTGTCGTACACCGCGAGCGGCGCGTACTTTTGATTTTCCGCGTTCTCGGCGGCAGGCAGCTCAATTTCGTGCATGGCGCAGAGGTTTTCGTCGGAATAGTCCTTTTCGGACGGCTGCAGCAGGTAAGCGGCAAGCTCAACGTCGAATTTTAGGTTGGTTATCTCAAAATCGTGCGCGTCGGCGTAGGCAAAAAGCTGTTTACAGCCGCGCGTCAGGATTTCGGTTTTCTCGTTAGTCAGCAGCTCTTTGAAAACTGCCGCGTTTGTACAGGTGAAAATTTCACCGTTTATATTGACCGCAAAGCTTTTTAATTCTTTATCGGAAATTTCAAAACTGAGATACACTTTTTCGGCGGCGTTTATTTTCTCTGAAAGAATTTTACCGTCCGAATCATCGATAATTTCAAGCTTTTCGCGCTCTTTTGCGGCTTCCTCGGTCACTTCGACCTGATTAAGTCCGTATTTTTCTATTAAAGAAAATAGTTCGAGCCTTGCCATATAGCGCGCGCAGGCGTCGCGGTCGGTCATTGTTACGACGTACTTTGGAACGTCGGTATCGACGGGCGCGTGACAGTTGATTTCGCCGAGCATTCTGCTTAACAGAGCGTTGTCCTTTGAGGCAATCAGCTTTTTGCGCATGCCGTCCTTGATTTCAAGCTCGTCGAGATGGTCATATATATATGAAACGCTGTGGTATTTCTGAATTAAATCTCCCGCGCCCTTTGGTCCTATTCCGGCTACGCCGGGTATATTGTCGGAGGTATCGCCCTGGATCGCCTTGATTTCAATAAGCTCCTTGGGCGTTACTCCGTAGGTTTCCATAATTTTTTCGGGGGTGTAAAGTATATCGTCGCGGTTGGTGCAGAGGTGGACGCTCGTTTTGTCCGACACAAGCTGCAGGCTGTCGCGGTCTCCCGTGGCTACTACGCACTCGTGCTCGTTGTTTTCGCAGGCAAGCGCGAAGGTGCCCAGTATATCGTCTGCCTCGTAGCCCTCGCAGGTCACGATTTTATAGCCCAAAAGCGTGAGCAGCTCTTTGAGCGGAGCCATCTGGGAGGCAAGCTCGGGCGGCATGCCCTTTCGCGTCGCCTTGTAGCCGGCGTATGCCTTGTGGCGGAAGGTAGGCGATTTAAGGTCAAACGCTATTGCCACCGCGTCGGGGTTTTCTTCCTTTTCAAGCTTTTTCAGCATGGTGAGAAAGCCGTATATTGCGTGGGTAAACTGTCCGTCCTTTGTGGTCAGCGGACGGATTCCGTAGTAGGCGCGGTTTACAATGCTGTTTCCGTCAACAACAAGTATTCTCATAGCTTATACATCACTTCCGTTATTACTCCGTTCTTGTAGTAGATACGCGGAACGCGCTTTCCGACAAGGCAAACTACCTCGTAGTTGATAGTGCCCGTGTTCTTTGCAAGCAGATCGGCTGTCGGTTCTCCCGACACTCCCTTGCCGAACACGATCACCTCGTCGCCCTGCTCAACATAGTCGAGGTCGGTTACGTCGAGCATGGTCTGATCCATGCATATCCTGCCCACGATTTTTGCCTTTTGTCCGTTTATCAGCATGTAGCCGTCGGCGGCGTTTGCGCGTATGTAGCCGTCGGCGTAACCGATCGGCACGGTAGCTATTTTCATGTCCTTTTCAGCGGTGAAGGTGCGGCCGTAGGAAATTGTCGCGCCCTTTTTAAGCTCCTTGACATACGCTACAGAGGTTTTGAGCGTCATTGCGGGGATCAAATCAAGTCTGCCCTGAAGCTTGCCCGAGGGTGCGAGTCCGTAGAGAATGATTCCGGCGCGAACCATGTCGCAGTAGGTGTCGGAGTAGTCCTCGATCGCGCCGCTGTTTGAGCAGTGGCATACGGGGATTTTAAGTCCGAGCTTTTCCATTTCGTGCCTTACATGAGTAAAATTATTGTACTGGGTTTCCGTAAAGCCCCTGCCGTCCTCGGTTTCGTCCGACACGCAGAAATGGGTGAACAGTCCTTCGAGAGTGAGGCGGGGAAGCTTACAGGTGTCATATATTTCTTTTATAGAATAATCATCGCGCGGGAACTGCTGGCACATAAAGCCGATTCGGCTCATGCCCGTGTCCGCCTTGATGTGGATTTTGACGCTTACGTTGTTTTTTTCACATTCGTTTGACAGCGCTCTGCCGTATTCAGCCGAGAACACCGCCTGGGAGATATTGTATTCGGCAAGTCTTACGGCGTCCTTTACGGGGGTGTAGCCCAAAATCAGGATGGGCAGTGAACAGCCCGAGTCCCTGAGCTCTATTCCCTCGTCAATATTTGAAACCGCAAAAAAGTCCGCGCCGAGCTGTTCGTATATATGCGCAAGCTCAACCGCTCCGTGGCCGTAGCCGTCTGCCTTTACTACACAGCAGATTTTTGCCTCGCCGCCGATTTTATTCTTTATTTCATGAAAATTGTGCGTGATTGCGTCGAGCGAGATTTCCGCCCATGTTCTTTTTACAAAATCCATTTTATTACCCCAATTATTATAGAAGTTCATAGATAGTATTATTATCCAAACTTATTCAGTATATATTATATTACTTTTTTGCGCGCAAATCAACCGTTGACGGTATTTTGACATTTATTTTTCATTTTTTGACATTTTATTAATAATATACTTGATTTTTACACTTTAATTTGGTAAAATATTAAAAGTGTGTCAGACTACACATAAAGTTTATTATAGGGAGGACAAAAATGAGTACAAACAACATCATTGTTCTTGTTGCTTTCGCGTTTTATCTTGCGCTGATGATTTTGATCGGCGTGTTCTATTCGCGTAACACAAAGAACAACGAGGACTATTTCCTTGGCGGAAGAAACCTCGGCGGCTGGACTGCGGCGCTCTCGGCTCAGGCTTCCGATATGAGCGGCTGGCTGCTTATGGGACTTCCCGGCGCGGTCTACATTGCGGGCACAGGTCAGATATGGATCGCTATCGGTCTGCTTATCGGCACAGTTCTTAACTGGTATATTGTGGCTTCACGCCTGAGAAAATACACAATTGTTTCAGGCAACTCGCTCACAATTCCCACCTTCTTCCAGAACCGCTACCGCGACAAGGTCGGCGTAATCAAAATCGTTTCCGCGATTATCATTGCAATTTTCTTTGCGGTTTATACCGCTTCGGCGTTCAGCTCGGGCGCTAAGCTTTTTGCTACGCTGTTCGGCAACAGCAAGGACGGCAAGCTCGACAACACTGCTTACCTTATCGGTCTTACAATTGCCGCTGTGGTTATTCTTATCTACACCTTTATGGGCGGCTTCAAGGCTGTTTGCACAACCGACTTCATTCAGGGCATGCTTATGCTTGTTGCTATTTTGGCTGTTCCGATTGTAACTTACGCTATGCTCAGCCACGACAGCTCTTTTGCGGAGGCTCTCAAATCTCACGGAGTTAACGATCCCGGCAGCTTCCTCAACATTATGAAGGACGGCGACGGCAATGATAACTCGTTCGTTTCAATCGTTTCAAACCTTGCGTGGGGACTCGGTTACTTCGGTATGCCTCACATCATTATCCGCTTCATGGCTATCAAGAATGATCACGAGGTCAAAAAGTCAAGAAGAATCGGTATTACATGGGTTGTTATTTCACTTGCCGCTTCATGCTTTATCGGCGTTGTTGCAAGAGGCTTTATCACCCCGGCTCTTGATGACAAGAGCAGTGAGACCGCCTTTATCAGACTTATTCAGCAGATTTTCACCGACAACAACGTGCTGATTTTCATCGGAGGTATCTTCCTCTGCGGTATCCTTGCGGCGATCATGTCAACCGCCGACAGCCAGCTCCTTGTTACCGCTTCGGCTGTTTCGGAGGATATGTACAAGGGCGTTATCAAGAAGGACGCTACCGAAAAGAGCGCTCTTTGGGTCGGTAAGATTGCGGTCGTTATTGTTGCGGTAATCGCTTTCCTCATCGCGCTTGACCCCGAATCAAGCATCATGGGTCTTGTTAGTAACGCGTGGGCAGGATTCGGCGCGGCGTTTGGTCCCGTTGTTCTGCTTGCTCTGTTCTGGAAGCGTTCAAATCTTGCGGGCGCAATCAGCGGTATGAGCATTGGCGCGCTGACTATCATCGTTTGGGAGTATATCCCGCTTATCGGCGGTCAGACGCTTGCGGCGGCTACTCAGCTTTATTCACTCGTTCCCGGCTTCTTCCTTGCGCTGATAGTAAACGTTGTTATTTCTCTTATCACCAAGGCTCCGTCAAAGGAAATCCAGGACGAATTTGATTCGGTAAAAACATTTAATTCATAAGCAAAACGGGCGCACAAATGTGCGCCCAATTTTTTTATTCGTTATTTTTTACTTCCTATTATTACATCAAACAATTCCTGAATCCGTTCTTTCTCCCCGTTGATATGCAGGTAGCCGAACAGACACTCAAGTCCCGTCGCGCTGTGATAATCCGCGACCGTACCGTGCTTTGGTGTACATTTTGGGGCGGCGTTTCTGCCGCGCTTATATACCGCCTGCTCTTTTTCGGTGAGCATTGGCAAAAGCTTTTCGGCAAACTGAGCCTGACTTTCACACTTAACAAGCGAAACCTTGATTTTATTGAGCTCACCCACGGGGCGGTTAGCCTGACGGACAAGGTGATCCCTGACGAGCAAATCGTACACACCGTCGCCCACAAATGCCAGCGTCAGCGGAGAATAGGCGTCGGCTGCGGTTCTTTTTATTTCACTCATAGCTCCACCTTAGTCCATAAAGTCAAATTCAAGGTCGTAAATTGAAACCGTGTCGCCGTCCTGACAGCCCTTTTGGCGCAGGGCTTCAATAACGCCGCCGTTTGCAAGAACCTTCTGGAAGTAATTAAGGCTTTCGTAGTCGTCAAAATTGATTCCGCGCATAACCTGCAGCAGCCAGTCAGCCTCGACGGTGTAAATTCCGTTGACGTTGCGGATTTCAACGCTGTGGTCGTCAAAGTCCTCAACCGTAACTACGGGAGCGGGTTCAGCCTCATATCGCGTGATTGGCGGAAGCTTTGAGAGCATTTCCTGAATTTTATTGAGCAGCGGATCAACATCGTAGCGGATAGCCGCCATAATCGGGAAAAAGTCGTATCCCTTATCGTTGACGTACTTCTTGAACTGCTCAATCTGCTCGTCGGTAGCCATGTCGCACTTATTTCCGGCGACAATCATCGGACGCTCAGCAAGCTCGGGATTAAACTTCACAAGCTCGGAATTTATCGTCTCAAAATCCTCAACGGGATCTCTGCCCTCGCTGCCCGAAACATCAACGACGTGCACGAGCATTCGGCAGCGCTCAACGTGGCGCAGGAACTGATGTCCAAGACCTGTGCCCTGCCACGCACCCTCAATCAGCCCGGGTATATCCGCCATTACAAACGACGAACCCTCGCCCATTGAAACAACGCCGAGCACGGGAGTTATTGTTGTAAAATGATAGTCCGCGATTTCGGGCTTAGCCTGAGAAACAACGGAAATAAGCGTGCTTTTTCCGACGTTCGGGAAGCCTACAAGACCTACGTCCGCAAGCAGCTTGAGCTCGAGCACAACATCGAACTCCTCGCCGGGAAGTCCTGGCTTTGCGAACCTGGGAACCTGACGGACGGGGGTGGCAAAATGAGGATTTCCCCAACCGCCCTTGCCGCCGCGCGCAACGATATGCGGTTCTTTGTCGGAGACGTCGGCTAAAATTCGGTTGCTGCTTTCTTCCTTTACGACCGTTCCTACGGGTACGCGGATGATTAAATCCTCGGCATTTTTGCCGCGGCAGCGTCCTCCTCTGCCGTTTTCGCCCTTCCTGGCGGCGTATTTGCGCTTGTAGCGGAAGTCAACGAGCGTAGAAAGATTTGAGTCCGCGACAAATACAATATTGCCGCCTCTGCCGCCGTCGCCGCCGTCGGGGCCGCCTGCGGCTACATATTTTTCGCGGTGAAACGATACGGCACCGTCGCCGCCGTCGCCCGCCTTTATCTTTATGTGCGCTTTATCTACGAACATGTTTTATGCCTCCTTTCAGTCGGCAATTAATCTGCAGGAGCTTGCATTGCAAGCCCGCGGGCGACCGATGGTCGCCCCTACACCACTAATAAATAAGGGCGAGTATATTTCAACTCACCCTTTAGCAATTTGCTTTATTACTGCTCTACAGGATAAACGCTTGCGCGCTTTCTGTCCTTGCCAACGCGCTCGAAGCGGAGAACGCCGTCGATTTTTGCGAACAGAGTGTCGTCTGAACCTCTGCCAACGTTAGCGCCGGGATGAATGTGAGTTCCTCTCTGCTTTACAAGGATGTTGCCCGCGAGAACCTTCTGACCGTCTGCGCGCTTAACGCCGAGACGCTTTGATTCGCTGTCACGGCCGTTCTTTGTTGAACCCATACCTTTTTTATGAGCGAATAACTGAATGTTTATTTTAAGCATTACCTTACACCTCCGAATTTTTTACTTTAATAAATTTTGGATACTCTTGTGAAAGAGCTGTTAAGTGGAGCCTCAGACCTTCAAGCGTAACGCTTGCTGCCTTGGCGTCCTGTTGTGACAGATTCAGGTTTAAAAATCCGTCGTTTACGGTGATTTCAGCGTCAAGCTGCTGAATTTCGGTGACGGTATTTGCCGCCATAAGAGCCGCGGAGCTTATCGCAGCGCAAACAATGTCGCTGCCTTGTTCGGAGTAGCCCGAGTGTCCGCTGATTTTATAGCCCGTTACAACGCCGCCGTTAACCGTAAAAGTTACCGAGATCATTATGCTTCGATTGAAGTGATCTTCACCTGAGTGTAAGGCTGTCTGTGACCCTTTACTCTCTTCTCGCCCTTCTTAGGCTTGTAAGTAGCAACTCTGATCTTCTTGCCTTTGCCGTTCTTAAGAACCTCGCCTGTAACCTTTGCACCCTCAACAAAAGGTGTGCCAACCTTGATGCCGTCGTCTGTGCCGACTGCAACAACGTCAAATGTTACGGTGTCGTTTGCTTCGGCTTCAAGCTTCTCGATAAAGATAACTTCGTCGTTTGTTACCTTATACTGCTTGCCGCCTGTCTGAATAACTGCGTACATATTTTCAATCCTTTACATTGGGCTCGCTACCTATGGGTGAATTCTTTCGAATTTCTTCTTACCCACAGTATGCGGCTTATATACTATACCACATAGTTCCCCATTTGTCAATATCTTTTAAGTCGCGTTTTTAAAGTCGCGTTTTTAAAGTTTATTAATTGATGATGTTTTCTATTTCGCGAGAAAACGAAATCTTTTGGAAGCTGTGAGGGCAATGGGAACAACGTTTGGTTATTGTGGTTCATTAACTGACGTTTAATAAAGAATTGTAGGGGCTTGCATTGCAAGCCCGCGAACCGACGTTTGCTTTACGTCCGTTTTTTCGACGTAATACATACGTTACGTCTACTGCCCGCGGGCGACCAAATTGATTCCCCTGACAGTGGAAATGCCGCACAGCGGCAAAAGGGTTGCCGCCCGGCTACGGGTCCCCCAAAAAGGAACCCGACTTCTATCATATGGGGATTTCTCCGTGCGCTCCGCTTAGTCGAAATGACATTCTCTGGTCGCCCCTACAACTAACCACTATCCCCTAACCACTTCACACTAATATTGTAGGGTACGGTCTTGACCGTACCGCAAGTGATAAACAAACCTATTATTCTCATACTCGGTTCGGTCAAGACCGAACCATACAGTTTAAAGCCATAACCATTTAGCCAATATTAACACGGTCGGGAACCAAACTTTTTCAATTAATTAATCTATCTGCACGACCGAAACTCTAAACTCTAATCTCTAAACTCTCAACTCTAATCATTAATCCCGTTCTGCAATTTACACGCCTTGATTGTATTCTTCATCAGCGTTGAAATAGTCATGGGACCTACGCCGCCGGGTACAGGGGTTATGTATGAGCACTTATCCTTTACGTTTTCAAAATCAACGTCGCCGCAGAGCTTGCCGTTTTCGTCGCGGTCCATTCCAACGTCGATTACGACCGCGCCGTCCTTGACCATATCAGCCTTTACAAACTTGGGGATTCCTACCGCCGCGACCAGAATATCCGCTCTCTGACAAACCTCTTTAAGGTTCTTTGTGCGGCTGTGGCAGATCGTTACCGTGCCGTTTTCGTGGAGCAGCAGCATTCCCATAGGCTTGCCTACGATGTTACTTCTGCCGATTACAACGCACTCCTTGCCCTCGACGGTGATATCATAAGAATGGAGCATTTCCATAACGCCCGCGGGTGTGCAGGGCAGGAAGTCAAATTCGCCCAGCATGATTTTTCCGACATTTACGGCATGGAACGCGTCAACGTCCTTTTGGGGGCTGATTCTTTCGATTACCGCCTTATCGTCAAGGTGCTTTGGCAGAGGAAGCTGAACCAATATTCCGTTGATGTCCTCTTTTTTGTTGAGCTTATCGACCAGCGCGAGCAGTTCCTCCTGAGTTGTTGAGGCGGGCAGAGCGTACTCCTCCGACTTAAAACCCACTACCTCGCACGCCTTCTTTTTGTTGTTTACATACACGCGCGACGCGGGGTCGTCGCCCACGATCACTACCGCAAGTCCCGGGGTGATTCCGTGCTTTTCTATCAACTCAAGCGTTTCAAGCCTTACTTTTTCTTTTACCTGAGCCGACACTTTTTTTCCGTCGATAATTTGCATAAAAAGAGTCCTCCTTCTTTATGTTCTTGATCAATAAAATAATTCCAATAACGAATAATAACGCCGAAAGCACCTGGCTTACGCGGATATCCACGCCCGCGATTTGGAACGGCAGATAAAGACTGTCTGTTCTCAGCCCCTCAACTATCATGCGTTCAAAGCCGTACCACGCAAGGTACATATAAAACACCTCGCCTGCATAGCGCTGGCGGTATTTGCTGTAGAAATGAATGAGCGCGAATCCGAGCAGGCACCAGAGCGATTCATAGAGGAAGCAGGGATGAACGGCAACGCCGTCGGTTCCCTCGCTGAGCATTGCCCACGGAAGATTTGTAGGAGTTCCGAACGCCTCCTGATTCATAAAATTGCCCCATCGGCCTATTCCCTGTCCAATCAGAAATCCCATCATAGAAATATCGAGGATTGGCATGAACTTCATCTTCTGGATTTTTGCGACGATAAGACCGCCGAGAAGCGCTCCGATTATTCCGCCGTAAATCGCTAGGCCGCCCTCGTGTATTGACAATATCTCGTTTAAATGCTGAGAGTAGTAATCCCAGCGGAAGATGCAGAAGTACAGCCTTGCGCCGATTATTCCGCTGATAAGACCGACGAACACGCAGTTAAAAAGCTTGTTGCGGTCAACGTTGTAGCGTTTTGAGCTTTTGTAGGCGTAGAGCACGGCGAGTAGCATGCCTGTCATAATAATTACGCCGTACCAGTAGATTTTAAAGCTTCCTATCTGCAAGGCTACGCGGTTGATTGTGAACGACCAGCCGAGATAGGGAAATTTAACGTGGAAAATATCTGAATTCATCTTACTCCTCCCCGTTCTTTACAACCGAAAGCGTGCAGTTGTTTACGTCGAGCATTTCGGACAGGCGGTTTTGGACGTCCTCAAAGGTCGCGTTTGCAACGGCGTCGATATAGGTGAATAGCTCGTTGCCGTTGAAGTGGTAGCTTGTGACGGTGTTTGCGATTGAGCCGACCGAGTTTAGCGAGGATATCACGTCGCCGTAAACCGACTTTCTTGCGCTTTCAAACTCCGCTTTATCGAGTCCGTTTTTCTTGACCTCGGCGATATACTGCTTTATCTGCTCCGCCGCCTGCTTTGGCGCGCGCGATTCGCCGCCGAAGATCACCGAGCAGTAGCCCGGTCCCTCGAACAGCTCAAACGTAAAGCTTGTATTGATCAGCTCGTCGTCCATGAGCTTCTGGTACAGCTCGCTTGTTGAGGACGCGAGAAGCTCGAGCAGGATGTCGGTGTGGGCGAGCTTTGTTTCGTTGAGCGGCTTTTGGGCGCGCTCCTTAAAGCCGAGGTTGAACAGCGGAACCGATACCGGGAAATTCTGCTCAACATACGGCTCTACGATTTCGTAGGGCTCGTCCTCAAAGAAGTTCTCTATAGTATGCTTTTCGCAGGGCTTTAACATTCTGTCGCAGGTTTTTAGCACCTGCTCAACAGTGACGTTGCCTGCCACGCAAAGAGCCATGTTGTTTAAATTATAAAAGGTGTTGTAGCACTGATAGAGCTTTTCGGCGGTGATTTCCGCTATGCTCTCAACCGTGCCGGCGATATCGATTTTGACGGGGTGGTGATGATACATCTTTTCAAGCATGTTGAACATCACACGCCAGTCGGGGCTGTCGTCGTACATCTTGATTTCCTGTCCGATTATCCCCTGCTCCTTTGCCACGGTTTCGGCTGTGAAGTACGGGCTCTGAACAAAGTCGAGAAGTATCTCAAAGCTTTCGTCAAACTTGTCGGTGCATGAGAAAAGATAGCAGGTCTTTTCAAAACTTGTGTAGGCGTTTGCAGACGCGCCTGTTTTTGCGTAGCGCGCAAACGCGTCGCCGTCCTCGCTTTCAAAAAGCTTGTGCTCAAGGTAGTGCGCTATGCCGTCGGGTACTGTGATTTTTTCGCCGCCGTCAAGCGAAAAGCAGGTGTTTACACTGCCGTATTTTGTGCCGATTATCGCGTAGGCTGAGTTGTAGCCCTCCTTGGGATATACATATACGGTCAGTCCCGAGGGGTGGTCGATTTTATAGTAGCTGTCACCCGCTCTTTCGGACTTGATTTCACTTATATTCATAGAGCACCTCACTTATTTTTCAGAACATATACCGTGTCGAGCGTCAAAAGCTTTGCGGCTTCGATTATTTCTTCCTTGGTGACCGCGTTGACGCGCTCCGCCATTTCTTCGATTGACTTGATTTCGCCTTCAAATATGCGGTTCATATACCATGTATCTATTCCGCGCACGGTGTCGTTTGAGGAGTAGTAGGAGTTGATTACCGCAAGCTTTGTTGCTTCAAGCTCAAAGTCGGTGATTTCGCCGTTCTTTAAATCCTCGATTTCCTTCATGATTCCGCGCTCGAGCTTTTCGATGTTCTCGCCCTCTACGCCGCTGTCTATTATCATTATGCCCTTGGTCTTGTCGTAGCGCGCCGCGCAGTAGTAGCAGAGGCTCTGTTTTTCGCGGACGTTGCAGAACAGCTTTGAGGTAGCCGTGCCGCCTAAAACTGCCGCCATGAGCTGTGAGGCATACGCTTTTTTGTCGGGCAGTGCGCGCTCTCCGCGGAAGCCCATTACGAGCTTTGACTGCGAAACGTCCATTTCATCGGTGATTCGCTTAACATTTTCCGCTTTGGCGATGACCTCGGTTTCAACCTTATGCGGCTCGCGTTCGATTCCGCTGAACGCCTCCGCAAATACCGAAAGCGCCTTGTCGGGCTCACTGTCGCCGACGTACATTATTTCAAGCTGAGCGGTTCTGAGCACATTCTGCCACGCGGCGTACAAATCTTCCGGCGTGAGCGATTTTACCTGCTCAGCCGTGCCGTAACGCTTGATTCCGAAGACCTCGTCAGAGCACATATTCTTTATCATCTGTCCGATTGCGTAAACGCGCTTGTCGTTGAACTCCGAGTCGATATCGTCAAGGAGCTGTCTGCGCTCCTGGTCGGTTTCTGCCTGCAAAAACGCGCTGCCGTTGAGGTTCGGCTCGAATATTACACTGCACAACAGCGAGGAAAGCTGTTCGGCTATGCTCTCGCCGTCAAGCGCGTAGCGGTCGTCAATTCCCGTTAGAGTTAATGTCAAAAGCTGGCGGTCGCCCGATTTTCCCGATGCGGCGGAAAGCTCCGCGCCGTAAAGCGAGCTGAGCTTTTTGCACAGCGCGCGGTAGGTAGGATATTCCCTGCAGGAACGTGAAAGCACATACACAAGCAGAGCGTTTGCCGACGCTGTTTCAGCGCTCAGCGGCATGACGAAGTTCGCTTCAATCAGCATGGTCTTGAAGCGGTTGTCGCTTACGCTGTTGAAGTGCACGCCCTCGGCAAGCTTGGTTCTTTTGAGGTTGCTCATATTATCACTCCAAATCATTGGTATATATTATCTCAATTTTATAGTATAACACATTTTCATGTTCATTAAACTTCCGTATTGGAAAAATAAGAAGAATATGTGAGCGGTTAGAAGCAAGCTCAGATATTGTAGGGGCGACCATTGGTCGCCCGAGGGCGGTGAACATAACGTCTGAGTTACGCCGAAAAAACGGACGTAAACAAAACGTCGGTTAGCGGGCGTGCACGCCCCTACAATTAATACAATAACGTTATTTAGTGAACTAATTAATCCAAGCATTGTTCCTTTTGACCTCGTATTTTCCGATATTTCTATTCTGTCTCGCGAAACGCCTGAAGTTAATATTCTATCAAACGTTAAGTACGCGACTTAAAATAAACTGTATATTAAGATTTTTAAAAAACTGTGTACTTTACAAGGTACAGTTTTTGTGTTATACTACAGGCACAATAAGGGGGTTATTTATTGTGAAAAGAATAGTAACAATTCAGGACATTTCATGCGTGGGCAAATGCTCGCTCACTGTTGCGCTTCCGATTATTTCGGCGGCAGGCGTTGAGGCGGCTATTATTCCTACAGCCGTTCTTTCAACTCATACAATGTTCAAGAACTTCACCTGCAAGGATCTTGACGACCAGATTCTTCCGATTGCCAAACACTGGAAGGACGAGGGAATTACATTTGACGCGTTCTACACCGGCTATCTTGCAAACGCGGCTCAGATTGAAAAGGTTATTACTCTGATTGAGAGCTTAAAGCAGGACGGCAACCTTGTGATTATCGACCCGGCGATGGCTGACAACGGCAAACTCTATCCCGCGTTTGACAGCGAGTTTCCAAAGGAGATGGCTAAGCTTTGCGCAAAGGCTGACATCGTTCTGCCCAACATTACCGAGGCCTGCTTCCTGACGGATACCGAGTACCGCGAGGAATACGATGAAGAGTTCGCAAAGGACGTTGTAAAGAAGCTTGCGGCTCAGGGCGCAAAGAAGGTTGTGCTCACCGGCGCGGCGTTTGACGGCAGCTACGGCGTGCTCGTTTACGACAGCGAAACAGATGAGTTCTACAACTATCAGCAGGAGAAGATCGACGCGGCGTTCCACGGCACGGGCGATATTTTCAGCTCGGCGTTCACAGG
>OMXW01000032.1 GCA_900315085.1 uncultured Eubacteriales bacterium | reverse complement strand
ATGGCGGAACAGATTGAGTCTGTGTCGGGGTTTTTATGTCCGATAACCAAAGTCGTTTGCATAATACTCCTCCTGACGTAACACGGCATTTTTCAATCAGGGCGAAATCCTTATTATATCTGCAAAATCATAAAAGGCGACACTCCAAAACATCGCCCCGAATTGCCGTGAATTATTTTGTAATCGATTTCACTAATTATAATATATCACACCGCCATAGCTTTTTCAATTCACGCCTGTATAGAATTTTATTGTATTATTTTGTTAATTTCAACGAATTAGAAAGACCTAACATATTGGGGCTGACCGATTGGCCGGCCCCTTTATTCTTCACTGTTCACTTTTGAAATAAACCAAATGCGCGATTGACGGTATTGTTTTTTTCTGTCCCACGGAGGTAACACTGAGCAGCGCGCCCGTTGCCATGAACAATATGTTTTTATATTTACCGTCTCTGAGGCCGTTGAGAATCTCCGAGCACAGCACAGACGCGCAGCAGCCGCAGCCCGAGCCGCCCGCGTGAACGTCCTGACTTGTTCGGTCAAAAATCATCATTCCGCAGTCTCTGTGCCTGTTTTTCAGGAACACGCCCTCGTTTTTGAGCAGCTCATAAAACGCCTTGCTGCCCACCGCCCCGAGATCTCCGGTAAATATCATATCGTAATCTTCCGGCGAGGTCTGAGTGTCACGGAAATAGCTTAGTATTGTTTCCGCTGCGGCAGGCGCCATTGCCGCCCCCATATTATTAACGTCGGTGACCTCAAGATCGGTTATTTTGCCGACGGACGCCGCCGCGACTCTTAGTTTTGACTTTGCTCTTGTCAGCAAGCAGCCTCCGGCGCCCGTGACCGTCCACTGAGCGGTCGGAGTGCGCACGCTGCCGTATTCCATCGGAAAACGGTACTGCCGCTCCGCTGAGCAGAAATGCGACGAGGTGGCGCACGCCGCTATGTTCGCCGCTCCCGATTCAACGAACACCGACGCCATAATCAGATTTTGCGCCATTGTTGAGCACGCCGCGTACTGTCCGAGATACGGAATACCGAGGTTTTTCAGTCCGAAGCTTGAGCCTATGCACTGATTGAGCAAATCGCCCGCAAAAACGCAGTCGATGTTCTCCATCTCGATTCCGCACTTGCCCGCGGCAATATTCAGCGCGCTGCGCTGCATCTTCGCCTCTGCCTCCTCGTAGGTTTCGCAGCCGTTATAGCTGTCAGAGATTGAACGGTCAAAGCCTTCTCCGAGCGGGCCTTCAAGCTCCTTTTTGCCGACTACCGAGGCATAACCTGCCACGGACGGCATATTTTGAAATCGCAAAGTAGCCCTTCCGATTTTTTCTATCATAAAATCACCCCGTTTTTAGTTTTCAAAATACGGGGTGATTTATTCATTTGTAAATTTTGACAAAAAAAGAGCGCTCCGTTTTGGAACGCTCTGTTATTAACCTGTTGTACTTGTAAGCGACGTATCTACGTTTTGCGTATCAGTGTTCGGGCTTTCGGTGCCCTCAACTACCGCCGTAGTGCTGTCCTGAGCCGAATCGTTGTTATTCTGATTCGTGTCGGTATCGTTTGTCTGATTGTCCGACGTGCCCGTATCTGCCGCCTCGGTCGTTGTTTGTACCGAGTAATCGCCTGCCGTTGAGTTGCCTACATCCTCAGCGCCGTCGTCTGTGCTTGCGTCGATGAAGTCAACCGCTCCGCCGTAATCATATGTTGAGGTGAAAAGCTCTTCCTCGTCAACCTTCTTGCCGTTTTTATAGTAGTCGCGCCATGCTCTGACCTTGTAGGTCTTGTCGCCGCGGCTTTCTACCTTGTTGCGGGTTTTGATCACGTCGTAGTTGGGGCTGTGATATCCCCAGAATGTGGCGTAAAGCGTTGTGCCGTCAACCTTGCACTCAAGGAACATCTGGTAGCCAGAGGTGTTCTGGAGCTTTAAGTCAAGGCGCGGATAGTCGATTGTCGCGTCAAGTCCCGTGGGAACATACGCGGAAGCGTACTGGTGACAGCTTCTTGAATCTATTGTCATATTGGCTCTGATCGCCGCGTTATAGATAGTTGAGCTTGCCTGGCAGATACCTCCGCCGACGCCCGTTGTGAACTTGCCCTCGGAGATCACGCCCGCGGGCTTGTAGCCGTTTTCGGTCTTGTTAGAGTCGCCTGTGCACTCGTTGAACGACCAGATCTCGTTTGGGTCGATGATTGAGCCGCTGCACGAATCAAGCGCGACCTTCATATTTGTTGTACCGTCGGTGGTGTTGTAGGAAATCGTTTTGTAGGTGGCGAGCTTTACGATGTTCTTCTTTAAGAAGTCCGTGCTCACCTCTGCCTTTGTGGTTTCGCCGCTTGCCTCAATTGAGGAGTAGTTCTTGCCGCCGGCAAAGAATTCTATCAGCTTATTTTTGAGGTCGTTTCTGTCAACCTTGTAGCCCTCGATCGCGTCCTGATACTCAAATCTTTTGTCGGAATACGGATGGAACTTTGATACCCACGCGTTGACCGCGTCCTTATCGTTTTTGTCGCCGATATTCGTCACATTGTTCGAAATCGACTCGGCTGTGACCGTCGCGGTTACCTTGTATTCCTTTTTGTTATCAGTTTCAGACGTTGCGGTTGTCTGACCTTCGCTCTCAGCCTCAGCCTTTGCCTTTTCAAGCACCTTGTCAATGTCGTAGGTGTAGTTGAAGTTGTCCTGAGTCAGCTGAGTGGTTTCGCCGTTAACCTTTATATCGATTTTAACGGGTGTGATGAACTTTTTCTTGTTTTTTTCAAGAATCGCCTTTGCGTCCTTGAAGTTTTTGCCTGTAATATCTACTCCCGAAATCACTGTTCCGGGGAATGTAAACTCAACTGGAGTTTTCTTTTCAGGCTCTTTATTACCGCCGCCATTCATAAGACAGAAGCCTGCAACGCCGATTGCCGCCGCAACGACAACTGCTACGGAGATTATTGCGGCAACCTTGCCTTTGTTGCTCTTTTTGGCTCCGTACTTTCCGCCTTTTGAATATTCAGGCTGAAAAACAGCTCTGCCGCTTGAAATGTCAACATAGTTGTCTGAAGCAGCAGTGCCGTGATACTGACCTGTTTTCATAACCCACCCCTGAAATATGTCAAATTAAAGTAATATTCTTATTCATGTTTATTTTACTATATAAATACAAAAAAATAAAGTGGCAAATCACAAATATTAACTCATTGTTTTTAATTATTTTTTGTGGAAAAATAATACTTGACAATTTTGCCCCAAATATGGTTATTAAATGCTTTTGTAAAGTGAAATCCGTCAAAATCTGCCGCTTATAAATAAAAATAGGCAAATTTTTTAAAATATCTGTTGAAAAAGATTTCAGATTCCTTATAATAGTATATAGTATATTTATTAAAATGACAGCAGTATGGATTAAAACTGATTATTAAGTGAAAAGAAAAGAGGCTTTGATTATGAATATATTAATATTCTCTGCGTCAACGGGCGGAGGTCACAAGCGTGCCGCAGCCGCGCTTGAAGAAAAAATCAAAGAGGTCAATCCCGAGTCAACCGTCAATGTTGTAGACGGACTTCGCTCAATCGGAAAGGTATATGACAAGACCGTGTGCAAGGGCTACTACATCATGGCGACCAAAACGCCAAAGGTGTACGGTAAGTTCTACAAGATCACCGACCAGAAAAACAAGTTTTACAAGACGGTAATGAAGTCAAACTCGATGATGGCGAAAAAGCTGCTTGAAACGATTGAGGAATATAACCCCGACGTTCTGATCATGTGCCATCCGTTTATTTCCGCGATGGTATCAAAGCTCAAGAAAAAGGGAAAAATCACGATCAAGGCAATCAGCCTTATCACCGACTACGACAGTCACCGCACCTATATATCGCCGAACATCGACGCGTATGTGCTTGCCGAGCCGCAGATGGCAAAAAAGCTTCACGAGGAATACGGCGTTGACGAGTCAAAAATCTATCCGCTGGGAATCCCGACCTTTGATAAGTTTACGGAGCCCGGCAAAAAGGAAGAAATCTGCGCGCGCGAGGGATTGGACCCCAACAAAACCACCGTACTGCTTATGGCGGGTTCGTTCGGCGTAACGGGCGTATTAAGATTTTACGAGCAGCTTGCAAAGGCTGATTCCGATTTACAGCTCATTGTAATTACGGGCAAAAACGAAAAGCTTTACGAGAAGCTGCAAAAGCACATTGCGGAGCTTGGCACAAGCGACAGAACAAAGCTTTTGTTCTTTGTTGACAACGTTGAGGACTACATGCACGTTTCCAACCTGATTGTAACAAAGCCCGGCGGACTTACCGTAACCGAAAGTCTTGCCTGCCACCTGCCGATGGCAATTTACAGCGCGTTCCCCGGCCAGGAGCTTGAAAACGTAAAATTCCTGATTTCGCAGAATGCCGCGATATTTATTGACAAGGAGCTGGGCGCTCAGCAGATTCTCGGACTGCTCCATTCTCCAAACAGACTGAAAGAAATGAAAGAAAACTGCGAAAAGCTCGCACGCCCGCAGGCAGCCGAGGACATCTACAAGCTCGCTGCGGAGCTTACTAAAAATTAACGGAGTACAAAAATGAAACTAAAAGCTTTGCCTATTGCCGCGCTTTTGGCACTTACATTAACGCTGACCTCCTGCGGAGATCCCGGAAAGTTTTCCGACAGCGAGATCATCTCAAAGGAACAGAAGCGCGATACGGACACAGCGGTGACATATAACTACGCGGACGGCGCATCAGAGCCGCCCAAAAGCTACAACAGCTACACAAACGCTGTTGAAAGCCTGAGCTTTAATATGCTGCGCAAAAAATTCAGTCAGCAGAACGGCGAGTCGTTTGTATTCTCGCCCTCGTCAACGGCTCTGCAGCTATCTCTTTTGGCAAACGGAGCGTCAGCGGATTTGCGCAAGGAGATTCTTCTGAGCTTTGAAAACCTGACGACCGAGGAGATCAACCAGAGCGCGTCTTACTTCAAGAGCCGCATGGAGGAAGTCGGACTTCCAAAGAAAAACGAACGCGAAAGCGATTTTGATCCTCTGTCGGCAGAGCACGCGAGCCTGTTTGAGAACCTGTTTATCAACAGCGGCAACGAGCTGACCTCAGCGTTCTTTAAAACAAACGCAGATTTTTACGGCTTCAATATTATACGCTCGGATTTTTCAAACAATGACTTTGCGCAGAAACAGAAAAATCTGTTTGCCGAATATGTTCCGAACGCAGCTGTCGGCGCGGATAAAAAAAGCTCGATGTACAGCGTTTCGGCTGTGAGCGTGTCCGATTCGTGGCTCGTCCCCTACTCCCGCGAAAATATCAAGGACGGAGAGTTCAACGGAGCTGACGGAAAGAAAAAAACAAGCTTTATGACCTCTGACGAAAATTATTTGAGCACCGAAAAGGCTGAGGCGGTCATGAAGTACACCTCAAAAAATCCTCTGAAGCTGCTTGTGATCATGCCAAAGGGCAAAACCACGCTTGAGGATTATTTGAAGCTGTTTGACGTAGCCGAGTACAACTCACTGCTAAACAGCATGAACATAAAGAACAACGTCAAAGCGGAGCTTCCGCAGTTTTCGGTTGATTCGGGCAGCGAGGCAAAACCGCTTTCGGGAATTTTGAGCACCTGCGGATTCAGCACGCTGTTTTCAAAGGACGCCAAATTCAAAACCATGAACATAGCCAATAAGCTAAAGCTCGATGAAATGTACGAGCTTGAACCGTCGGTCACGATTTCTTCAAACGGAATACTAAACGGCGCATCGGAAAATACCGCCGATATTTCCGCTCTGAAATCCGGCGGCGGAGACACAAAGCTGAACAGCAACAAAACGCTGCGCTTTGATAAGCCGTTCATATTTATGTTGGTTGACAACGAGTCAAATATTCCCGTTTACGCGGGCGTTTATCAAAAATGATTAACAGAGCGTTATTACCTAAAAAATGTCATTTCGACCAAGCGAAGCTCGCGGAGAGATCCCCTTGATATAGAAGTCTGTTTCCTTTTTGGGGGATTCCTCGACTACGCTCGGAATGACATGGTATTTTTAGGCTTAATGCGACAGCCCTCTATTTTTTAATCAGGCAATAGAAAAGATGTCATCCTGAGTGTTGCTCGGAATGACATCTTTTTTTCTATCTTCAATATTCCGCGTCGGTCAGGCGGATCGCAACGGCTGTAATATCGTCGTCGCGGCAGTCCGCCCTGCGCCTTATCGCCTCCTCAACAACCGCGCGGGCAAGCTCCTGCGTGCTGCCCTCGTTCCAGCTGCGAATCAGCTTTTCAAGCCATTTGTCAGCACCTGTAACTACACCGTCAGACACCATAACCACCATATCTCCTGCGTTTAGTTTAACTGAATCTGTTTTGAAGCTAATGCCGTTTAGTATGCCCGCGGGCAGCGACGGCATTTCTTTTTTTATTACGCGGCCGCCCTTTTTGATATAGGTCACGGGCGCGCCCGCCTTCTTTAAATGAACCCTGCCGCTGTAAAGGTCAACTCCTGCCAAGTCGATGGTTGACAGACTTTCATCATCGCTCTTTATCATGAGCGCGGTATTCACGATTTGAAGCGCGCTTGAAGCGGTCAGCCCCGAGCGCAGCAGCCTGCCCATTACCGACACCGCCATGTTTCCGTCCACAGCAGCCCGTCCGCCCGTGCCCATGCCGTCGCAGATAAGAGCGTAGGTAGTACCGAAGCCGTCGTTGAAATAGTCGATGCAGTCGCCGCAAAGCTTGCCGGAGTTGGCAATGTGCTGGTCGCTGCCTATTTCAACATCGTACAGCGGCATTTCGCACAGCGCGGCGCGGATTCTGCTTCCTGCGCGGCTTAACACCGGCAAATCGAACCGCTTGCCGCAGCATTTGCTGACCTCGCGCATAAGCAGTCCCTTTGGGATACGCTCCTCGGTTTCCGAAAATTCAAGCTCAACGTTGACGCGTCCGCTGTCGTTGATAAGGCAGATACATTCCTCGGCAGGAAATCCCGCCGCCGCGAGCGCCGCAGAAATCCGTTCCGCGCCGTCATTGTCGCAGCGCATTGTTGAGCGGAATTCCTCGGATAAGTCGCTGAGGATATCGCTCACTCCCGAAAACTGCCCCGCTACCGCGCTTCTGATTTCAGCTACCCTGCGCGCCGCTTCCTGAGCCGCAAGCAGATTGCGGTAGTTTACGTTCATGCTGTCCGCGATTTCGCCCTTTTTGCAGCACGCCTTCACAAAGGTTTTTTCAACGTCCGCGTCGCTGATCACTGACTGCTGCCTGAGAGGTTCCTCAAGCCTGAAAAAGTCGTCGCGGGTCACTCCGCGCTCGTGCTCGTAGCAGTACATCCTCATTCCGCAGCCGCTGCAAACCTCTGAGGCGACGTTTTCGCACACCTTGTCAAAGGACGGTGAGTACATTTCGCCGAGCTTTTCCGATACGTCGCGGACGTCGCGCCTAACCTCGGAGATCGCCTTTGACGCAAAATCGAGCCGCATTACGATATTCCTGCGCAGAGTTTCTCCGAGCGAAGCGCTTTCCTCGCGGCTGAAAACGGGAGTTATTATGTTGCTCAGTTCCTTTGGCAGAAGCAGGAACACCGCTGAACCGATTATGCTTTCAATCAGCGTGGCACCGAGCACATTTTGTCTGCCGAAAGCAAGGCTCATAAGCGAATTTGAAACGGTGAACGCCGCCGCGCAGCCGATTTTCCCGAGCGGCGCGAACAGTCCCGACATAAGTCCGCCGAACGCAAAGCCGCCGCAGATAAAGCCGTTGTTTAAATCCGCAAGGCTGAACACCGCGCCCGTGGCTATTCCGCTGACCGAGCCGCCCCCTACTCCGCCGTAGCGCGAGCAAAGCAGAATTACCGTGATGGCTACAATCCGACCGAGAGAAACATCTTCTATGGCGATACCGACAAGCGACAGCATAAGCACGCAGGCGGTCATGACCATGCTCGCGCTCTCCTGCATTGAGCAGGCGGCAAGGCTGCGCCGTTCGTCGTACAGCCTGACCGCGGTCGCAAGGAAATAAGCGACAGCTCCGGAGAGCACTGCCTCGAGCATGCAGACCGTGAATGAGTCGATTCCGCCCAAGCCGCCGAACAGCAGCGCAAGTCCCGTTGAGAGCACCGCCGCGAACGCGGTTATCGGGGCAAAAAATCTGCTTTTTCGGATCCTGTCAAATTCTCCGAGCAGCCACCTTGCCGCGCCCACAGCCGCCACCGCCGCGATATAGCGGAAGCTGTCGGTTGGGATCATCAGCACATAGCCGAACGCAGCGCCCAACAGCGACGGCAAAACGTATTTGTCGGGGACAGCCGCCGCGAACGATACTCCGAACGGCGCGAGGTTCCCGAGCACCGCTCCGCGCGAAATCACCGCCCCCAAAGCCGCGTAGACGGCGGTTGTTACCGCCCTTTTTACAATTATATCCTGCGCGTTCGCCCTTGTGTGACGCGCGCGTCCGGTCGAGTGCATCATTTTCAACATCCTTACTGTTTTTGTTGACATAATTATAACCCACACAGCAAAATAGTTTTGTCATTCCTTGAATGAGCTTTTTAAGCTTGTTTTGCAAAATCAGCGTAAAGAAGCGCATAGCTAAAATAAATATATTGTATATTTTACGGTTTTGAATTATAATGTATATATCAAGCTGAAAGGATTTTTATTATGATTATCATGTCGGTTGACTTGGGAAAAGCAAGAACGGGAATTGCGGTTTGCGACAAATCCGAGTTTTTAGCCTCACCCTACACGGTCATCTTTGAAAAATCTCCGAATAAATTGCCTGAAAAGGTTGCTCAGGCGGCTAAAGAGTGCAAGGCTGAGTTAATTGTGGTGGGCTTGCCGAAAAACATGGACGGCTCAGAGGGCGAAAGCGCTCAGAACGCAAGAGCCTTTGCTCAGAAAATCTCGGAGCTTACGGGAATTGATACGGTTATGCAGGACGAGCGCGGAACAACAATTACCGCGCATAATTATCTGAACACCACAAATACGCGCGGCAAAAAACGCAAAAATGTGGTGGACGAGGTTGCCGCCACAATTATTTTGCAGGATTACTTAGATAAGCGAAAAAGCGGCACTGCAACGTGAGTTTACACCCCTGCAACCGTCGGTTGCGGCTTTGTAAAGCGGAATGTATGGAACTTTTTACGGTTGCGTGATAGAATTATGTCATAACGAAGGAGGTTTTTGTATGAACATTGAAACAGCAAACAGACTTTTGCAGTATAGAAAAGAAAACAATCTCAGTCAGGAGGAGCTTGCCGAAAAAATAGGAGTGAGCAGGCAGGCGGTTTCAAAATGGGAGCGCGCAGAGGCGTCGCCCGATACAGATAATCTGATTCGCCTTGCGGAAATTTACGGGGTGAGCCTTGACGAAATGCTGACCGGCAAAAAGGCGGAGGCAACTGAGGAAGCTCCCGAAAGCGACAGTTCCGAGCCCGAGCAGGAATATGCCGAGCCTGATGAAAATACCACTTATAAAAGATATGACAAGGTTTCCTTTAAGCACGGAATACATGTTGACAGCAAAGACGGCGATTCGGTTCATATCTCATTTAAGGACGGTGTGAATGTCCGCCAGAAGGACGGCGACAGGGTGCACGTTGGGATGGACGGAATACATGTTGACGAAAAGGGCAAAAACAGAGTTTATACAGATGAAAACGGACACGTTATGGTTGACGAAAATCTCAACAAGGAGCATCACTCAAGCCGCGCGCATAAATTCTTTAAAATGTTCCCGTTCTGGGCTGTGTCATTGATTGCGTTTTTGGCGTGGGGATTCAGCAACGAGTGCTACGGCTGGGGACTGAGCTGGATTTGCTTCCTTGCAATCCCGATTTATTACTCGCTTGTTGACGCTGTTTTCAAAAGAAACGCCTCGCACTTCGCCTACCCCGTTTTGGTTGCGGCAGTGTACATACTCTTCGGATATTTTAATATCTGCGGCGGCTGGCCGTTCGGCTGGGTAATATTCTTAACCGTTCCGATTTATTATTGGATCTGCAGCTTCTTTAAAGGAGAAGAAGAGCATAACGAATAAAAAAAGATGTCATTCCGACCAACGCGGAGGAATCCCCCAGATAGGAAACCTTTTGTTATTTCATTGGGGGATCCTTCGACTAAATCGCTTCGCGATTTTGCCTTTGGCACCGCTCAGGATGACATCTTTTCTATTTGGCGCGACCGCAAGGGGCGCGCCTACAGTGTTTTTTATTTATCGAAAAGGGCGGTCATAAAGACCGCCCCTACGTTTTTGAGGATGCAAAACAGTTAATCGTTGTTTATATTGCACTCAAAGTTTGAATTAGATTACATATTCTCGCGAAATGCCGACATCCCCTGACTAACCGACATCAAGTACGCGACTTGAATTATGCCCAGTTGAGGGTGTCGCTGTATACGTTGATGTAGTCCTGAGCGGAACGCTCCCAGCTGTTGTCGCTCATCATTGCGCGCCACATGAGCTGGTGCCAGCCTTCGTTGTCCTGAATACCCCACAATGCGCGGCGTACAGCGTGCTGCATGTCGGCTGTGTAGTAGTTCTTGAAGGTGAAGCCGTTGCCGTAGTTGTCGGCTGAGTCGAATACTGAGTCCTTAAGACCGCCTACCTCACGAACTACGGGGATAGTGCCGTAGCGCAGAGCGATCATCTGTGAAAGGCCGCAGGGCTCCTGAGCGGAAGGCATCAGGAAGATATCTGCGCCTGAGTAAATCTTTCTTGCAAGCTCGGGTACGAAGCCGTGGCAGAAGATAAGTCTGCCCGGATACTTGGACTGCATGTAGTTGAAGAAGTCCTCATACTCCTTGTCGCCTGAACCGAGGATTACAAACTGCATGTTCTCGGTGTTCATGAGCTCTTCAAGTCCCATGCGAACAAGGTCAAGTCCCTTGTGGGATACAAGACGGGTTACCATTGCTACGATCGGAATACTCCAGTTGACCTCGAGGGTAAGTCTTTCCTGAAGTCTGCGCTTACACTCGCCCTTGCCGCTCATATCATCCTTGGTGTAGTTTGCATAGATCTGGTAGTCGGTTGCGGGGTCGTAGCTTGCGAGGTCGATACCGTTCTTGATACCGCAGAGCTTGTAGTGACGGAGGTTGAGCTCGTCATGAAGTCCCCAGCTGTACCACGGGTCTTTGATTTCCGCCGCGTAGCTCGGAGATACGGTTGAAACACGGGTAGAGGTCTCAATTGCGCCCTTCATCATGTTGAGCTTGCCGTTCATCTCAAGGATTCCGCACTCGTTTGCGGGAATACCTACGCACTCGGTGTTAACTTCCCAGCCGTACTCACCCTGATACTGGATGTTGTGGATGGTGAACAGGCTCTTGATGTTGTAATACCAAGGTCTGTGCGAATAGAACAGATAGTAGTAAACGGGTACAAGAGCTGTCTGCCAGTCGTTGCAGTGGATGATGTCGGGATGGAAATCGATATAGGGCAGCATCTCGAGGATCGCGCGTGAGAAGAACGCGAATCTCTCAGCGTCGTCATAGTGACCGTAGAGTGTGCCGCGCTTGAAATAGTACTCGTTGTCGATGAAGTAGTAGGTGCAGTCGTTCCAGCGAGCCCAGAACAGTCCGCAGTACTGATGTCTCCATGCAACGGGAACAGTGAAGTTTGTGATGAAGTTCATCTGATTTTTGAGGTCCTGGGGAATTGTGCCGTAAAGCGGAACGACAATTCTGCAATCCTGGCCCTTTCTGCATAAGGTATGCGGAAGGCTGCCCGCAACATCGGCAAGACCGCCGCTGCCGCAGAATGGATTCGCTTCGGACGCGCAGTATAAAATTCTCATTGGTTATTCCTCCTAATTACAATTATACTTCTGATTTCTTTGCTATATAAATCGGATAAGAACCAAATCCCATCAGCGAACGTCCGTCCTTAATGGTAACATCCTTATCGATAATAACATAGTTAAGGTTTGTTTCCTTGCCGATTTTGGTGTCCTGCATTACGATGCAGTTTGAGAGCTTAGCGCCCTTGCCAACGTAAACGCCCTTTGAAATAACGCAGTTTTCAACCTCGCCGTCGATTACGCAGCCCTGAGCGATGATTGAGTTTTTAACTCTGCTTTCAAGACCGTAGCGTGAGGGAGCATCGTCTCTTACCTTAGTATAAATCGGACGCTTGGGATTAAACAGCTCGTCTCTTACTTCTCTCTTCATGAGGTCCATGTTGAAGTCGAAATATGAGTTGATTGAACTGATAATGCCTGTGTAGCCCTTGTTTTCAAAGGCACAAACCTTGTATTTGCCGACTGCCTGCTGCAAAATCTTCTTGATGTCAAGCTCGTTTAAGCTGAGAGCCTTGCGGATCTCCTCCATGAGAAGGCTCTTTTTGAGCAGAACGGAACCGTAGAAGTGATTAACTACCTCGTCGGGAACGTCGGGCTTTACAAACACCTGGGTAACCTTGCCGTCGTCGGCAACGTCAAGTGTAACGGGACGGTCGTAGCCTGCGGGTACAACGCCCTTTTTGTAGATAAGTGTAATGTCGGCGTCACTCTTTGAGTGATAATCGAACAGAGCGTTGTAGTCAAAGTTTGTTACAACGTTGCCGGGAGAAAGAAGGATGTATTCCTCGCGGCAGTGCTCGATGTAGCCGTGCATGTTGTAGATAGTTTCAACGTAGTTTGAGAAGGGCTTACCGTCGTAGGGTGTGAGCAGGGTAAGATTGCTTCTTCTCTTTGAAAGGTCATACGCGCTGCCTGAACCAACGTGGTCGGTCAGCGACAAAAAGTTGCTTTTTGCAACGATTCCGACATTGTTAATGCCTGAATTTGACATGTTTGAAAGCACAAAGTCAATGAGTCTGTACTTTCCGCCGATGGGTACGCTTGCGGTTGTGCGCGACGCGGCAAGCTCGGGAATTTTGTCATCAAGTGTGCCGGCAAAAATAAAGCCTAAAACATCATTACTTCTCACTTGCAGCCACCTCACTGTCTATCATTTCTTTTGCCTTAACAAAGGCGTTTTCGGGAATAACGGTGTTCTCGCCGATAACCGCGATGCCCCAGTTGTCCCTGTCGTCAACTTCCTCGGGCTTCTGACCTACCCTTGCGCCCTTCTTGATTACGGTGTTTTCGGCAACGATCGCGAATTTTACTACCGCGCCTTCCTCAATTACCGCACCGGGCATGATGATCGATGAGTTAACGGTTGCGCCCTTTCCTACGGTTACGCCCGAGAACAGGATCGAGAACTCGAGGTCGCCCTCAACGTTGCAGCCGTCCGCAACAAGCGAGTTCTGAATATTGGCGTCGGGTGACACATAGTGCGGAGGCATCATCGGGTTGCGTGAGTAAATGTTCTTGAGGTCAAGGGTAACGTTGGGATCGAGCAGATCCATGTTAGCCTCCCAGAGGCTGTCGATGGTTCCTACGTCCTTCCAGTAGCCCTCAAACGGATACGCGAACATTCTCTCGCCCGCGTTGAGCATTGCGGGGAGCACGTCCTTGCCGAAGTCGTGGCTTGAATTTTCAAGAGCGTCGTCCTCGGTCAGGTACTTTCTGAGCTCTTTCCAGCTGAAAATGTAGATACCCATTGACGCGTTTGTGCTCTTGGGATGCTCGGGCTTTTCGTCGAACTCGTAGATTTCGCCGTCCTCGTATGTATTGAGGATACCAAAGCGCGAAGCCTCCTCCATTGGAACGTCGATTACGGCGATCGTACACGCCGCGTTCTTTTCCTTGTGGTATTCGAGCATCTTGTTGTAGTCCATCTTGTAGATGTGGTCGCCCGAGAGAATTACAACATAATCGGGATCGTAACGCTCGATATAGTTAATGTTCTGGAAAATCGCGTTTGCAGTACCCGAGTACCAGTCTGCGCCCTGGATTGCCTGATAGGGGCTGAGACAGTTAACGCCTGAGTGCATTCCGTCAAGATCCCACGGCTGACCGTTTCCGATATACTCGTTAAGGATAAGCGGCTGATACTGTGTAAGGATTCCCACTGCTTCGATGCCGGAGTTTACACAGTTTGACAGCGGAAAATCAATGATTCTGTATTTTCCGCCAAAAGGTACGGCAGGCTTTGCCAGCTTTTTTGTAAGCACGCCAAGACGTGAGCCCTGACCGCCTGCAAGAAGCATAGCTACAACCTCCTGTTTTGGGAACATTTGCATGCAATAACCTCCTATTTTGAATTTGAATTTTATTTTCTTATTTATTGTAAAACGAATAATCGTTTTATTTGCGTTCTGTAGGGTACGGTCTTGACCGTACCGCGATTGAAATCATAAGGTTTGTTCACAGCTTTCGGTTCGGTCAAGACCGAACCCTACAAATCAACTCTGCTCAAATCAACTCTGCTCCGCTTCTTCAGCCAATCTCAGGTACATTACGCTCATTGGCGGGAGCGTAAGCGCTACGCCCTGATTACAGCCGTGGATCTTCATCGGCTCGGGTACTATGTGATGGCCGTTGCTGACTCCCGTGCCGCCGTAACGGACGTCGTCGGAGTTGAAGAACTCGTCGTATACGCCGTCCTTTGGAACGCCGATAAAGTAATTTTCGTGCTTTTCCGGTCTGAAATTGCAGACCGCGATTATTTCATTGCCCTCCTCGTCGCTTCTCTTGAACGCGATCACCGAGTTCGTGAAGTCGTCGTGGTGGATCCAGTCAAAGCCTTTCCAGATCGTGTCGCGCTCATAAAACGGCTTGGTTTCAATGTAGAGAGCGTTGAGCTCCTTGAAAAATGTGTGGAGCTTCTCGTTGTCCTCGGTAATATCCCAGTCGATCACCGTTTCCTCGTTCCACTCCTGTTTCTGACCGGACTCAATACCCATGAAAACAAGCTTTTTGCCGGGGTGGGCGTACATGTAGGTGATGAACGCGCGCAAATCAGCAAAGCCGTTTTTGTTTCCGCCCGGCATTCTGCTCAGCAGTGAGCCCTTGCCGCCCGACGCTTCGTCGTGCGAGAGCGGAAGCAGGAAGTGCTCCGAGAACGCGTAGAAAAAGCTGTAGGTCAGGTTGTCGTGATTGAACGGCCGCCACTTTGAATCGAGCGTCATATAGTGGAGCATATCATTCATCCAGCCCATATTCCATTTGTAGTCAAACCCGAGTCCGCCGTCCTCTATGCTGTGGGTGAGCTTAGGCCACGAGGTGACCTCCTCAACGCACATTATTGCGCCCTTGTGGTTTTCGTGAACTATGGTGTTGAGCTTCTTTACAAACTCGATCGCCTCAAGGTTCTCCTTGCCGCCCAGCTCGTTGGGGATCCACTCGCCGCGCTGTTTTGCGTAGTCGAGATAGAGCATTGACGAGAGCGCGCCGATGCGTATTCCGTCCGCATGGTATACCTCGAGCCAGAAGTTCGCGCTTGAAATCAAAAAGCTTACGATCTGCGGCTTGGAGTAGTCGAACAGGCAGGTGTCCCACGACGGCCGCTCGCCCTTGCGCGGGTCCTCGTCCTCATACAGCGCCGTGCCGTCAAATTTTGCCAGTGCAAAGCTGTCCTTCGGGAAGTTTGAGGGCACCCAGTCGAGAATCAGTCCGATGTTCGCCTGGTGGAGCTTGTCTACAAAGTACATAAATTCCTTTGGCATGCCGTAGCGTGAGGTGGGCGCAAAGTAGCCCGTTGTCTGATAGCCCCAGCTTCCGCCGAAGGGGTGCTCCATTATGGGCATTAGCTGAACGTGGGTGTAGTGCATCTCCTGCATGTAGGGCACAAGCTCGTCCGCAAGCTGAGTGTAGGAGCAGTAGCTTCCGTCCTCGTTGCGCTTCCAGGTGCCCGCGTGAAGCTCATAGATGTTCACGGGAGCCTTGGTGAGGTCGGTTTTAGCTCTGCGATCGAGCCACTCGGAGTCGTGCCACTTATAGCCTTCGATGTCGTAAATCAGCGAGGCGTTGTCGGGACG
>OMXW01000068.1 GCA_900315085.1 uncultured Eubacteriales bacterium | reverse complement strand
CTTGATGTTTTTGTCGGGGCACTGCTTAGCCACATACGCACCAAGATTGCAGTCGGGAATAAACAGGATATCCTTGTTTTCAATATTGTTTACGATTTTTACCGCTGACGAGCTTGTTACGCATACGTCGCAGATTGTCTTTAAATCGGCGGTTGTGTTGATGTATGCAACAACGGTGTGGTTGGGGTATTTCTCCTTGACCTGAGAAATAAGCTGCTTGTCCATCTGATCCGCCATTGAGCAGCCCGCAATCGGCTGGGCAAGATAAACCCTTTTGTCGGGAGAAAGGATTTTGCAGGTCTCCGCCATAAAGCGAACGCCGCACATGAGTATATTTTTGTTGCTTACCTTTGAAGCGTCAACACTCAGCTTGTAGCTGTCGCCGGTGAAGTCGGCGATCTCGCAGATTTCACGCGCCACATAGCTGTGAGCCAGTACGCATACGTCGTTTTGTTTTTTTAATTCCAAGATTTTTTGCTGAAGCTCGGAAACGTTCATATCAAAAATCCTTTCTGTTTTAATTTTAATTAATTATACATTTTTTACGGATTTAATGCAATAGAAACCGACTGCTTAACTATGCTTTTGGCTAAATTGCTAATAAAATGCTACATTTTCTGTTAAATTTTCTGATAAAGTAATTAAAAATTTGTTCTTTACTTTTTTTCCTAAATATGATATAATCTTAATACAAGTTTAAAAGTATATTTATCTATACGATATTTTGTATATAGGAGGAATAATTAATGAAAAAGTTTATCACGGCTATTGCTGCCGCTGCTTTGATGATGTTCTCTGTAGTTCCTGCGTTTGCGGTAAACGTTGACAGCCCGGTTGCTACAACTCAGCCTGACACAACTGCTCCTACACGCGCGACCACTACGGATCCTGTATCACCTAAGACAGGTACAGACGATACTATGGTTTTCGCAATCATCGGCTTCTCGGCTCTTGCTTGCGGTTCAGCTGCAGTCGCTCTTGCAAAGACTTCTAAAAAATAATTTTCGGAGTTACAGCCTCTGCTATGCAGAGGCTTTTTTATTGAATTTGTTTAATTCTCTTTTGTGAGGTGAAAACATTGAGAAATAAGAAAAATGCGATTTTGATTTCAATTATCGTCGTTTTCGCTCTGATTTTTGTCGGAGCGGTCGGTTATCTGATTTACGGAATGATAAACAATCAAAGCTCTGAGGACGAGTATAAAAGCATTGCGTCGTCATTTGCCCGCGGCGTAACCGACGACGGAGCCACATATTCGCCCGACAATCCAGAGGGCTACACCGGCAACCTTGAAAACAAAAGCGGAACAACAAGTCCCGAGCAGGTTGACCAGACCGTGTCGGTAAAGGTCAATAACGTGGACACACCCGTTTCGTTTGATGAGCTGAAAGCGCAGAATTCCGATATCTACGCGTGGATTTACATTCCCGACACAAACATCAACTATCCAGTGCTCCAAAACAGCGAGGACGATAATTTCTATCTTGACCACAATGTTTATAAAAACTACAGCTTCCCCGGGGCAATCTACACCCAGTCGTGCAACAAAAAGGACTGGACCGACAGGGTAACGGTGCTGTACGGTCACAATATGGCAAGCGGAGCAATGTTTGCCAATCTTCATATGTTTGCCGATTCAAGCTTCTTTGATTCTCATCCGTATGTCTACATCTACGGTGAAAACAGAAAGCTGACATATAAGATCGTTTCGGCATCCTCATATGATAACAGACATATTATCAACACGTTTGATTTCAGAGATGATGATGTGTTCAAGTCATGGCTTGACAACGCAAAGAATCCGCATTCAATGTACAGAAATGTAAGAAGCGGAATTGAGCTTAACATGGACAGCAAAATGATTGTACTGAGCACATGTCTAAACAGCGGCTCAGGCCGATATCTGGTTCAGGGGGTACTTGTAAAAGATGAGCATACCGACTAATCAGGAGCTTACGAAGGGCGAAGAGGTAAATACCCGCCCCGAGGATATCCGACTCACCGGAGAAAGACTGCCTGTTGAGCAGGAAGACACAACCGTCAAGGACGACGCAGAGGACTATATATTTTTAAAGCCGAAGCGAGCAAAGCACAGAAGCACTGCCTCGGGAACGATCCGACGGGCGAAGAAAAGAAAAAAGATGAAGACGTGGAAGAAATTCCTCATCGGCTTTGTGTGCGGAATACTCGCAATTATCCTCATTTTTGCAGGCACTGCATTATATCTGATTTTCAAGGGACAAAGCGAGCTTTTCCCGGACGATTACAATATCACCGCTCCAAAGGGCGTACAGGTTGACGACGGCGGCCGCTATGTGCATTATAACGGTCACACCTACAGGCTTAACGAAAGCGTCACCAACCTGCTGTTTATGGGCGTCGATAAACGCGACCTGGGCGACGTATCCGACTACGGAACTCAGGGACAGGCAGACGTAATCGTAATGATGGCGTACGATACAAAGCATAAAAAAATCACGATGATAAACGTTCCGCGTGACCTTATGACCGACGTGCCGATTTATACGGCGGACGGAGTATATTCAACCACCAAAAAGCAACAGATTTGTCTTGCCTACGCATACGGCGACGGAAAGGACAAGAGCTGTGATAACGTAAAGACAGTTGTTGAAAGGCTGTTTTACAATATGCCGGTCAAGACCTATTTCGCGCTTGATATGGACGGCATTGTTGCCGTAAACGACAGTGTGGGCGGCGTTGACGTAGTTTCTCCCGAAACAATCGAAACCTTTGTCAAGGGTCAGAGCTACCACCTGATGGGCAGGCAGTCCGAGAGATTTGTAAGAGCGAGAACACATGACAATGCGCAGGCGAACCTGCTGCGAAACGAAAGACAGAAGGTTTACGCCACCTCGTTTATGAGCGGAATGCTAAAGGCTACAAAGAAGAATCTTTCTGTTCCGGTTGATGTATTTAATGCGTCAGCTCCATATTCTGCCACAAACCTATCCGCGTCAAGGATTTCGTTTCTTGCCAAAGAGGTTACACTGGGAGGAAATCCAAAGACTGATATTAAATCGATTGCCGGTGATACAAAGCTGAATGGAAAATACGCCGAATTCACCCTTAAGGAAAAGGAGTTCTACGAGCTTTTTCTCAGCGTGTATTATGACATGGTAAATTAACAGAAAAAATGAGGTTGAAAAACTGTGTATTCTGTTTTTAAATTAATATCAAATATGAGGTATGACTTTCCGAAATTACGTAGTGGCGCACCCATGTATGCGCCATATAACGAAAACTAAACCTTTGTTTTCACAGATATAATCGGACGTAAATAAATGTCGGTTCAAGGGCGAACACGCAGGTTCACCCCTACGATATTTAATTTTTGTTTATTATATTTTACGATTTGACTTTTTTCTACAGTCTGAGGTTGACTCAAACTAACAGAGTTTGAGCCAACCTTTTTGTTTTTACAGGGTAACCTGGTCAAATTCGTACAGCGCCTCGTTAACCTGAAAAAGGTCGAATATACCGTTTTGAATGCAGTATTCAATAATAATATCGAACTTGCTGCTGTGAGAAAGCGCAAAGCCTGCCTTAGTCAGCAGCTCTTTTGCCTCGTTAAGATCAAGCTCCAGCGCAAGCGCAAACGCAACGGCAGTCTGCTTGCTCGGCTTGTAATTTTGCTGACTGCGTATCTTTGAAAACAGCTTTCGGTCGCGCCCGGCCTTTTTGTAGCACTGCGCGTCGGTCATATTTTTCTCGTCAATTTTGCGGAACAGCATTTCCGAAAAGCTCTCGTCAATAATCTTCAGTCTTTCGCTTAGATCCTGAGGAGCACGGCAGGGAGCAGATAAAACGGGCGCGCCGCATTTGAAATCCTCCGTCGGACGCGGCATAGAGCTGCGCGCCTTGCCGCTCATTTTGTAACCGCTATGACGTTCATTAGGAACGGGAGCAAAATCCGCAGGTTCTTCAATCGCGTCCTCTGTTTCGTTTATAAAAGAGTCAATGTACCGCTTTAAGTCGATTATGACAGCGGCGTCCAGGTTTTTACGTTTCTTTTTGAAAAACATCGTTATCCTCGGTTTCATATTGCAAAAGGCTCCGTTCGGAGCCTTTTGATTTTTGATAAACTGTGTTTTATGTTTTAATTAAATGCCAAATATTAGGCATAGCTTTCTGAAAGTACGTAGTGGCGCACCTATGTGTGCGCCATAGAACGCAGATTAAACCTTTGCTTACACAGGTACAAACGGACGTAAACAAACATCGGTTCAAGGGCGAACACGCAGGTTCGCCCCTACGATGTTTCAATTTTTCATTGTTATATTGATACGTTTACTTCAACGCGGCGATAGCGGCTTCAATCAGCGCGATCTGTTCGCGCTCCTTTTCAGCCTGTCCCTTTACCTTTTCGATTACCGCGGCAGGTGCCTTTGATACAAAGCCCTGATTATTAAGCTTGCCTTCGCTCTGTGCAAGGCGCTTCTGAACCTGAGCAAGCTCCTTGTTAAGGCGCTCAAGCTCGGCTTTCTTGTCAACAAGCTCCTCCATGGGAATGTAAATCTTGGCGTCGGCTGTTACAACCGTGACCGCGCCGTCAATGTCAAAGCTGTCGGCAACCTCAACCTCGCTTGCGGAGGCGAGCTTGATGATGAACGCCGCGCCGTCCTCAAATGTCTTGGGGAACTTTGTAGCAACGTAAACCTTTGCCTTTCTTGAAGGCGGAACGTTCATTTCGCTTCTGCGGTTGCGGATCGCGCGGATAGCGTCCATAATGCGGCGCATTTCAGCGGCAGCCTCTGGGAAGTCAAGCTCGGGCTTGTAGCTCGGGTAATCGCAGAGCATTACTGTTTCGCCCTCGTGGGGGATAGTCTGCCAGATCTCCTCGGTTACATACGGCATGAACGGATGGAGCAGACGGAGAATCTGATCGAGTACATACAGAAGCACCTGACGCGCGTTCTGAGCGTCCTCGCCGTCGCTCTGCAGTCTTGCCTTAACAAGCTCAATGTACCAGTCGCAGTAACATTCCCAGATAAACTCGTAAACCTTCTGAACGGCAATACCCAGCTCAAACTTGTCGAGGTTCTCGTTTACCTCTTTTGCAACGGTGTTGAGCGTTGAAAGGATCCACTTGTCCTCGGTTGTGAGCGACTCGGGGATTTCGTTCTTTACGTCGTAGTCGTCGATGTTCATGTGAACATAGCGCGAAGCGTTCCAAAGCTTGTTAGCGAAGTTTGAGCAAGCCTCAATGCGCTTCTCTGAGTAGCGGATGTCGTTTCCTGGTGAGTTGCCCGTAACAAGCAGGAATCTGAGCGCGTCCGCGCCGTATTTCTCGATAACCTCAAGTGGATCAACGCCGTTGCCGAGCGATTTGGACATCTTTCTGCCCTGCTCGTCGCGAACAATACCGTGAATGAATACGGTGTCAAACGGAGCCTCGCCCGTCTGTTCAAGGGCTGAGAAAATCATTCTCGCAACCCAGAAGAAGATGATATCGTAACCCGTTACCAGAGTGCTGGTGGGGTAGAAGTATTTTAAGTCCTCGGTGTCGTTAGGCCAGCCGAGAGTTGAGAACGGCCAGAGAGCCGAGCTGAACCAGGTGTCAAGCGTGTCCTCGTCCTGGGTGAGGTGGGTACAGCCGCAGTGACAGCACTTCTCGGGCATCTCCTTTGCTACGGTCACCTCGCCGCATTCGTCGCAGTAGTAGGCAGGAATTCTGTGTCCCCACCACAGCTGACGAGAAATACACCAGTCCTTGATGTTCTCCATCCAGTGGAAGTAAACCTTTTCAAAACGCTCGGGAATAAACTTTGTGTCGCCGTCCTTGACCGCCTTGATAGCAGGCTTTGCAAGCGGCTCCATCTTAACGAACCACTGCTTTGAAACCATCGGCTCAATAGTGGTGTGACAGCGGTAGCAGGTGCCTACGTCGTGGGTGTGGGGCTTGACTTCCTTTAAAATACCCAGCGCCTCCAAATCGGCAACAACTGCTTCTCTTGCCTCGGCGGTTGTCATTCCGGCGTATTTTCCGCAGTCAAGAACCTCGGGCTCGTTTTCGGCAAGGCTTCCCTTAGCCTTGAGCTCCTCGTATTTTGCAACGTCCTCAGCGCCCGTCATGTGACCGTCGTAGGTAAATACTCTTACGATCGGGAGACTGCAGCGCTGACCTACCTCGTAGTCGTTAGGGTCGTGCGCAGGAGTGATTTTTACAACGCCCGTGCCCTTTTCCATGTCGGCGTGCTCGTCGCATACGATAGGGATTTCCTTGTTGATAAGCGGCAGAATAACATGGCAGCCGTGAAGGTGCTTGTAGCGCTCGTCGTCCTTGTTGATTGCAACGGCGGTATCGCCGAGCATTGTTTCGGGACGTGTCGTGGCGATTTCAAGCATCTCGCCTGTTTCCTTAACTTTATAAAGAATATGCCAGAAATGTCCCTGCTGCTCTTCGTATTCGACCTCTGCGTCTGAAATCGAGGTGTTGCAGTGGGGGCACCAGTTGACCATACGGTTGCCGCGGTAGATTTTGCCGTCGTTGTAGAGCTTTACAAAAACCTCCTTGACAGCCTCGGAGCAGCCCTCGTCCATTGTAAAACGCTCGCGCTCCCAGTCGCAGCTAACGCCTAATTTGCGGAGCTGACGGGTGATTCTTCCGCCGTATTCGCGCTTCCATTCCCACGCGCGCTCCAAAAACTTCTCGCGTCCCAAATCGTCCTTTGAAACGCCTTCCTTGCGCATAGCCTCAACGATTTTTGCCTCGGTGGCAATCGACGCGTGGTCGGTGCCGGGGAGCCACAGCGCGCTGTAGCCCGACATTCTCTTCCAGCGAATCAAAATATCCTGCAGAGTTTCGTCGAGCGCGTGACCGATGTGAAGCTGACCTGTGATGTTAGGCGGCGGCATAACTATTGTGTACGGTTTTTTATCTTTGTCGGCTTCGGCGTGAAAGTAATTGCCTTTCATCCAGAAGTCGTAAATTTTGTCCTCAAACTGGGACGGCTGATAGGATTTTGCAAGCTCCTTTGCCATAAAATCGCTCCTTTGTTATCTGATTTGCATACCCTTTTATTATCTCACCGAATGTGAATTTTGTCAATGTTTTTTGATGATACCGCATGCCCTAATTCGGCGGTATTCGCAATTAGGTGTTGACAAAAGCAAAATGTGTACTATAATAGTACTATAGGTTGTCTTCGGGGCGGAGTGAAATTCTCCACCGGTGGTATAGTCCACGAACAGGCGTTTTGCCTGCCGAGCCTGTGAAATTCAGGCACCGACGGTCATAGTCCGGATGAAAGAAGATGCGAAACAGAAAAGCCGCGCCGCGGTTTTTCGGTCATGCGCAGACGATTCCCGTTGCCCTTTGGCAGCGGGATTTTTGTTTTCGAAGGCTCCTTGAAATTTCTAAGGAGGTCATATAATGACAAAATCAACATTCAACATCAAAAACCTTGCGGCAATGGGAATTCTTGCCGCGCTCGCCGTGGCTGCGGATATGTTTTTGAGGATCCCCGGAATCGGCGGATTCTTGACATACGAGCCAAAGGACGTGATAATTACGATCGGCGCGTTCATCTTCGGGCCTATCGCCGGACTTATCATGTCGTTCATCGTTTGCCTTGTTGAAATGGTAACGGTCAGCTCAACCGGTCCCATCGGACTTTTGATGAACTTCCTGTCCTCTGGAATGTTCGTCGGTATCGCTTCGGTCATCTATTTTCGCAAAAAGACAATGACGCGCGCAATTGTAGGACTGATTGCGGCTGTGTTCTCAATGACGGCTATTATGCTTTTATGGAATTATATCGTAACTCCGCTTTACATGGGAGTAAGCCGTGAGATGGTTCTTTCAATGTTCATGCCGCTGTTGATCCCGTTCAACCTGCTCAAAGCATCGCTTAACGCCGCGTTGGTACTTCTGCTCTATAAGGGCGTTGTGACCGCGCTCAGAAAGTCCGGACTTGTACCCGTGCGAGAGGGCAGCGGCACAGGCAACAAGCGCACAAACACAATTCTTGTTGTTGTGATTTCGGCTGTGGCGGTAATAACGCTGCTGCTTGTAATGCTGATTTTT
>OMXW01000038.1 GCA_900315085.1 uncultured Eubacteriales bacterium | reverse complement strand
CGCCGACGACGGTCAAAAGACTGTAGATATGATCAAGGCGGCTGACAGCGGCTACTACGACATAGTGCTGATGGATATCCAAATGCCGCACATGGACGGCTATGAGGCGGCAAAATTAATCCGCTCTCTCCCTGAATCCAAAAAAGCCTCTATCCCCATAATCGCGGTAACGGCAAACGCGTTTGCGGAGGATAAGAAAATCGCGCTTGAGGCGGGAATGGACGGCTATCTCGCAAAGCCGTACGATATCCCCGAAATGATGAAGCTGCTCGGAGATTTGCTCTGTTAGTATAAAGTTTTCAAATTCAGGGTCGGCATATGTTTTCGTGCGGAATTCTATGCTGACCCTTTAGAGCATATTATAGTTACAAAAAAGAAAAAACCAGATACTCTGCATAAAATAATGGCAATGTTTTGTCTAATGTCTACAATTAAAGCTATAAATAACAGTATGATTTTCTACTACTAATTTACGTTTAAACATTGTATTTTGGAATAAAAAGTATTATAATATACAAAAATAGCATAAATTTATTGTTAAACGCAAAAATTCGCATAGATACTTTTTTATACTTAGTCCGCACGGATCAGCCGCGCGGAAGATAATGAAAGTAAGGAGAGATAGTATGGTTACTGTTGAAAAACTTAACGGCTTCGGAGCCGATACCGATGAAGGTATTTCGCGCTGCTGCGGAAGTGAAGCGCTGTATATCAAGCTTGTTAATATGATTCCAAACGAAAGTAACTTTGAAGTGCTCAAGGACGCTCTTGAAAGAAACGACCTTGACAAAGCGTTTGAGGCGGCGCATGCGCTCAAGGGTGTGCTCGGCAATCTTTCGCTTACCCCAATGTATAACAAGTCGGTTGAAATCACCGAGCTTCTTCGCGCGCGCACAAAAACAGACTATGAGCCAAAGCTTGACGAGCTTCTCGCAATGCGCGACAGACTCACTGAGCTCTGCGCCAGCTAAAAGCTTTTACAGTTGAAAATTGAAAGTGGAAAAATTAAGGTCGGGAAGACAGGTTTCCGTAATTGGAAACGGTGTTTTCCCGACCGTATTTTTTTATCGATTATATTTTTAACCCAAACAGAACCCTTTTCTGCGATCGCATGCAATTGCATGCGTTTGCAGCCAAGACAAAGATAAAGACAAAGAAAAAGATAAAGACGATGACAAAGAAAAAGACAACGCCACCGATAATTGTAGGGTTCGGTCTTGACCGAACCGTGGTTGAGAATTATTGGTCTGTTTATAACTTGCGGTACGGTCAAGACCGTACCCTACAATTGCACTTGGTTTCCTGTCAGGGGAATCACCTCGGCTATGCTCGGAATGACATCAATAAATAAATGTAGGGAACGACCCCTGTGTCGTTCCTGAGTTGAGAGCTGTAGGGGCGACCATTGGTCGCCCGCGGATAGGAAACGTTGTTTTCCTAAATAAAATCGGTATGATAGGATAATACGGTTAGCGGGCGTGCAATGCACGCCCCTACAATTAATACAATAACGTTATATAGTGAAATAATTATATTGCCCTCGTATTTTCCAATATTTCTATTCTGTCTCGCGAAATGCTTTACGTTACCGTCCTATCAAACGTTAAGTACGCGACTTTAAAAACGCGACTTAAAAAATTTGAAGTTGTTTTTGTGGTATTGGATTATGCCGTCCTTTTGCATTTTTGACAGAGTGTTTGAGAGAGCACTGCGCTCTACTCCAAGGTAGTCGGCAAGCTGCTGACGCGAATAGGGGACGGTGAAATATACGCTTCCGCTTTTGTGCGACTGCTCCGAGAAATAGGACATCAGGCGGTCGCGCGTAGATTTTGACTCGGTGTGCATCAGCTTTGCGCTAAGCTCCGAGTTCTTTCGGGATGTGATCGTGAACAGATTTCGTATTAGCCTTTGGTGGAATGAGCATACGTTTTCACAGACTGTCAGCAGCCTGTCGGCGCTGATTAGAAGTACAGTGCAGTCCTCCGCCGCGTCAACGTTCCATATCATTTCCCTGTCGCTCAGCGACGAAAAAGCTTCTCCGAAAACACCGCCGGCAAAAACGGTTTCGATTACACGGTTACCGCCCTGAAAAAGCTTGAAATATATGTTGACGCTGCCTCGCGTTACAAGCCCCAAAACCTCGGTTTCACTGCCTGAGCGGATAATTGAGCCGCCCTTTGAATAGCTTACCTCGCGCGCTTCAAGACACGACAGCACCGAGTTGATTTCGTTTTCGTTCAGCCCCTCAAACAGAGCCGTGTTGCTTAAAAACTGATGATCCATATGTACTTCCCTTTGTTGTTAAAACAACATATTGCTGTGATTATTATAGTATAAAGTCGCATTAAAATCAATAGTTATTTTTGAAAAAACGGGCTGTCGCACTAAGCCAAATACAACCATGTCATTCCGAGCGCAGTCGAGGAATCCCATTGATAGGAAGCAATTTGTTATTGCATTTGGGGATTTCTCCACGCGCTTCGCTTGGTCGAAATGACATCTTGGGGTTATTGACTCTTAATGCGATAGCCCGCAAATTTTTTACTGAATTTTAACGTGCATCCACGCGTAACCCGGAGCGATTGCCGCGCGGTAGTTTGGATTTGTACATTCATTATAGTTTAAGCCGTAGTATGAGCCTGCGCTGTGGCGTTCCCATTCGGGATCGTAAATTTTACCGTCAACCTCAGCCCAGCCGTGACCGCCGCTGTGGCAGCCGTAAGCATTGTCGTAGCCCACAGCCTTTGCAAGATACGCAAACGCCGCGCCGCAGCTCAAACAGTCGCCGCCCTTGCGGACAAATATATCGTTTGCGTAAACAACAGGCCAGTCCATGCCCGTGTAGTCGGGTACGCGCGTGTTGTATTCAACATAGCTGTCGCGGATGTGGACGTAGCATTTTCTGAGCTTTTCCGACTTGCTCATGCTGCTTGTTGTGATTTTTGCGGCAAGCTTCATAGCGCGGAACATGGTGCGGTTAGCCTCGGTCGTAACCTTGGTAGCCTTTCCGCTGAATACTATCCAGTCATATCCGCCAGAGGTAACAGCGCCGCGGTAGCTTGTGTCAACTCTGCCGTTTTTGTCGGCGTAGTAGTAGCCGTCCTTGCTGTTGCCCACGATGCCGTTTTTCTGCAGAATGCCCTGATCGTTGTAGTAGTACTTTCCGCCGTTGATAGTTACAAAGCCCTGACGGATTTTGCCATTGCTGAATGTGTAGCTCACGCCGTTTATGCTGATTTTTCCGTCGGCAAGCGAGCCGTTATAGTAGTAGAGAGTGTCGTTTAGGTAGCCGCTCACTGATTTTCCGTTTTTGAACAGGCGCAGGGTGTAGGTGTAAACGCTGCCTGACTTTGCGGACGTGTCGGTGTATGAGGTGGCGGAGGTGTCGCCGAGCCTGCTCCAGCTTGAATTGAGGGTGCGGCGGTAAAGTCTGTAGCTTGTGATTCCGCTCACAGCGTTCCAGCGGACAATATTGTTTGAACCCGACCTTGAAACAGAGGTGATTTTTGGCGGAGCGTAGTAGGTGTTCTCAAAGCCGTCCTTGTAAAAGCCGCTTATAAAGTTGGAGTTTTTGTCAAGACATCTTACCGTGTAGCATTTTGTCTGCAAATTTCCTACCGATTTGTCTGTGAATGAGGTTGAGGCGGTTTCACCGAGCTTTTTCCAGCTGTTGCCGTTGAGGTAGAATACGCAGTATTTTGCAGCTCCCTTTGAGCCGTCCCAGCTTATTTTTACGCTGCCCGAGTTGTTCTCAAACGAGCTGATTTTTGGAGCCTTAACGTAGTTTACGGTCTTTACGTTGCTGTAGTACGCGGTAAAGCGCGTAGCCGCCGAGTTGATCCCGCGCAGCTTGTAGCTGTATTTTGTGCCCGAGCTCACGTTTTTGTCGGTGTATGAGCCGCTTGTCACGTCCGCAAGCTTTGCCCATGAGCCGTTGCCTGCCTTGCGGTATATGCGGTATTTTTCAATTGAAGCCTTTGTTTTCCATTTAAGCGCAACGCCGTCGGCGCTGTTGTCGGCGGAGCTCAGGGTTACGGGGGAGTTAAAGGTGTGCTTCCAGCCGTCTGCTTTGTACGCGCTTGCAAAGCTTGAGTCGCTGTTAAGACCTCTCAGGGTAAAGGTGTACTCTTTTCCGTCCTTAAGCTTGTCGCATACAAGTGAGTCCGACGCTGTAACGCCTACCGATTTCCAGCTTCCGTCCAGCACAAACACGCGGTACTTTGCCACGTTTTTGCATTTTTTCCAGCTTATTTCAACGCCTGTGGCGGTGTTAGTCATGCCGGTGATTTCCGGAACGAGTGAATATGTGTGCTTGTAGCCCTCCTTATTGTAATCGCTGATGAATCTGCCGTTTTCATCCGTCGCCCTAACGGTGTAGGTGAGCGTCTGACCGTGCTTTACGTCCTTGTGAACAAAGCTCAGACAGTTTGAAACTCCTATGCTTCTCCACTTTGCCCCGTCAAACGAGAACACGCGGTATGCTTTTGCGCCGTCAAATCTTGTCCAGCCTATCTTTACGCCGTCCGTGCGGTTCTGCAGCAGGTTGACCTCGGGGTAGTTTTTTGCCTCCTGCTCAACGAGGGTGTTATCCTGCGCGGGTGCTACCTGTGCAAATCCCGTCAGGCAGAAGCCCGAAGCGAGCACGGACGCGGAAAGCAGCGCCGCAATCAGTTTTTTGTACATAATTGATCTCCCTTTTGATTTTTTTCAAAATCAATTATAGCATATTATTATTAAAATGCAATAAAAAATCAATAACAATCTTGTAAATATTCAAAACAATTTGCAATTTCACTTGTTATTATGGTGTAAAATAAGGTATAATAAACGCAACAGGATTATGGTATACTAAAAACAACTCACTACACGAAAAACAAGGAGGTTTCAAGGGTGGAACAAATCACTAACTTCTTCACCGGAATCGACGACGTGATGTATTACCCGATACTCATCATCGTTTTGACGGCTGCAGGCCTGTTCTTTACCTTCCGCACAAGATTTGTGCAGCTCAGACTGTTTGGCACCGCGTGTAAGCTTATCGTGGAGAAACCCGCGTCCGCGCAAAAGGTTTCCTCGTTTCAGGCGCTCATGGTTTCAACAGCTTCGCGCGTTGGCACGGGCAACATCGTAGGCGTTTCAACCGCGATCTGTCTTGGAGGCCCCGGCGCGTGCTTCTGGATGTGGCTGCTGTGCATTATCGGCGCGGCTTCGGCGTTTATTGAAAGTACGCTGGCTCAGATTTTCAAGCAGAAGGACAAGGAAGGCAACAGCTTCGGCGGCCCTGCATACTATATTGAAAAGGCGCTTCATCTTCCGGTAATCGCCGGAGCGTTCTGTATTTTCCTCATAGCTACATACGCGTTCGGCTTTAACCTGCTTTGCTCCTACAATTTGCAGTCGTCCTTCGCTGTATACAGCTTCTACGACGAAACCTGGACTCCCATTATCGTGGGCGGCGTTCTTGCGCTGGCGGTATGCTTCTGCGTGCTTGGCGGCGGCAGCAGAATAATCAAGCTCACCGAAAAGGTAGTTCCCATAATGGGCGTGGCTTATGTAATTATTTCACTCGTAATCATCTTTGCTCATATTACCTACTTCCCCGAGGCTTTTGCCAATATCTTCCGCGACGCTTTTGACTTCAAGGCGATATTCGGCGGTCTCAGCGGCTCATGTATGGTTTACGGAATCAAGCGCGGACTGTACTCAAATGAGGCGGGCGTAGGTTCTGCTCCGAACGCTTCGGCTTCAGCCGACGTTACCCACCCCGTAAAGCAGGGCTTGGTTCAGACTATCTCCGTTTACATAGACACAATGCTTCTCTGCACCGCAACGGCTCTCATGTGCCTTTGCTCGGGCGTTGCCAATACAAAAGAAGCTTCGGGCGCGCCGTATGTTCAGAGCGCTGTTTCAACGGTTTTCGGAGACTTCGGCCCGATTTTTATCACGGTCGCAATGGTGCTCTTTGCGTTCACCACTCTGATAGGCAACCTCTACTATGTTGACAACGCTCTTGCGTATCTCAATAAAAAACGTCAGCCGTCCAAAAACTTCATGCGCGTGTTCTATCTTGTATGCGTTGCAGTGATTTTTGTAGGCGCAATAACTCCCATGGACCTTGCGTGGACAATGGCGGATATCACCATGGGCGGAATGACGCTTATCAATATCCCGTGCTGTCTTATTCTGTCGGGAATCGCAATCAAGGCTCTCAGGGACTTTGAAAGCCAAAAGAAACGCAGACTCAATCCCACGTTCAGGGCAAAGGATATCGGCCTCGACGATTCACAGCTCAGCTTCTGGAAATAATACTTTCGCGTATTCGGCATATAATACTAACGGAGTGTGAGTTATGAGTAAAAAACCGATACTTACCCAATACACAATCCGCAAACAGGGGCTAAAGGCTCCGCTTACAATCGCCCTTGCGGCGGATATCCACGAGCGGAACGCGGATGATATTCTTGAGCTTATCAAGAGCAGTAAGCCCGATATTATAGCCGTGGCAGGCGATACATTGGAACGGCACACGGATGATGTTCACACATATTACGATCATTTCAGCATCGGTCACAAGATATTTTCCGAGGTGGCAATGCGCGCAAGTCATCTGCTGAGGTTCCTCTTTGACCGCAAAAATTATCCCGATGAGGAAAACTCTTACCGCTTCCTCAGAAACGCGGCAGAGCTTGCGCCGGTATATATGAGCCTCGGCAACCACGAGGGCAGGCTTAACGAAAAGGACTACGAGTTTATTAAGGAGAACGGAATCCATCTGCTCGACAACTCCGACGAAACGGCTGTTATCAATAATCAGGAAATCCGCATCGGAGGCCTTTCAACGGTTAGGGACGGAAAGTGGTTCAGAAGCTTTGCTAAAAAGGACGGCTTTAAAATCCTGCTCAACCACCACCCCGAATACTACGACGGCATGATAAGCGAATCAGACGTGGACTTGGTTCTGTCGGGACATGTTCACGGCGGACAGGTGCGGATATTCGGCAAGGGGCTGATTTCGCCGGCTGTGGGACTGTTCCCAAAATACTTTTGGGGAGTGTATGATAATCGGCTCGTGGTGAGCGCGGGCTGCTCAAACCCGGTATCCATACCGAGAATCAATAACCCACGCGAGGCGGTAATTATTAAATTGGAGACATAATTTTAGGGGCGCGCATAATAACTATGTATTCTGTTTTAATAATTGTTAATTATCGAGATGACGGTAAGCAAGGCTCCTTTTTTAAAGGAGCTGTCAATCACGAAAGGGATTGACTGAGGATTTAACTGCGCTGACTTTTCCGTTCTGTCAAAGGTATTTGATGAAATATAACGTCATCAGGCAAATCCTCCGTCACGCCGCAAGCGGCGCGCCACCTCCTTTAACAAAGGAGGCTTTTTGTTCATAGTCAAATCATGTTCTCTTAACTTACCTTTCGTCTTTTATACAGTTTCAGGGCTGTCGCTATTGCGGCAGCCCTGTTCCGTGTTACGAAAAAATTCCCGATGTTTTTTCCTCTGCCTCAAAGCTGCGGCAGTCTACGCATGACGGCGTTTTCGGCTCGCTTTCGTGCGTGCCTACGCTGATTGCCTCAAGCGCGCAGTAGTTCTGAGTCTTGTTGTGGTGCTTGCAGTTTGTTACGCTGCACTCAATGCAGTGGTTAACGTATTTGTTGTTCATATTTTTCACCTCTCGCTTTTATTATCGGCATTTTCGGCGCGGATATTCATCACTATTTCAAAAATCCCAAATAGAATAAACCGAGGTGATTTTATGAATTTTGCGTCAGCCGTAATACTCGTTGTCCTCGCGGTAATTGGAGCTGCAAGCGTGGCGGAATATATTACCGAAAAGCTTTTCGGAAGTGCCGACTCCGCGCTTATCGTATTCGTCGCGCCCGTGGGGAATAACGCCGAGACAGCCGAGCAGCTTTTGCGCGGCGCGGCTTCAAAGCTCAGCAGCCGCCGCTTTAGGCGCAGCTACGCGGTATGTCTTGACTGCGGAATGGATGATGAAACGCGGAAAATCTGCGAGCAAATCTGTGAGGACTGCGGTAACATCCGCCTTATGACTAAGCAGGAATTCGCACGAAAATTCGAAATCTGCCAAAACCGCTGACAAAACTATTGTTATCTTTTGTTTTTTGAGGTATACTACTATTGTATAACTATTGTTAATTACTTAATTTTATTCAACCCTCAATCGTAGGGGAGGCGCTTGCCGCCTCCCAAAGCTATGCGCAAAATTTTCGGGAGGCGGCAAGCGCCTTCCCTACACAGTGAGTTGCAAAAGAATATATTTAAGTTGTTGACATTGATTGTTTAACTAACATAAATCGGGGAAGATGAAATGACAGAACAAGCCTTGCTTCGGCTGGAGGGAGTAGTTGAAAACGTCGTGTACCGCAACGAGGACAACGGCTACACGGTACTTGAGCTTTCGGACGGAGACGACTATATCACCGCGGTAGGAATAATGCCGCAGGTCAGCGCGGGCGACAGCGTTGAGCTGACAGGCAGCTTTACCGAGCACCGCTCATACGGCAGACAGTTTTCGGCAAAGGTCTGCGAGGTATGCCGTCCCACCGAAAGCGCGGATATCCTGCGCTATCTTTCCTCGGGCGCAATCAGGGGAATAGGCCCTTCGACCGCTCAGCGGATAGTAAAGGAATTCGGAGAAGCCTCCCTTGACGTTCTCGAGAATCAGCCCGAGCGCGTGGCAATGCTCAAGGGTATCTCAAAAGCAAAGGCTCTTGACTTTTCAGCCCAGCTAAAGGCAAACACGGGCGTTCGCACGCTTATGCTCTACCTCGGCGAATACGGGATCTCAAATACCTCCGCGGTTAAAATATTCAACGCGCTCGGCACAGGCAGCGTTGAGCAGATAAAGAAAAATCCGTACATACTCTGTTCGGGCGGTCTGGGCGTTTCGTTTGAAAGCGCGGATATAATCGCAAAAAGGGAAAATCTAATGCCCGACAGCGAGGTGCGGCTGCGCGCGGGAATCGTGTATGTGCTCCGACATAACGAGGGCAACGGCCACACCTGCCTGCCAAAAAACAAGCTGCTTGATATTACCTCGGGCTTTCTGTCGGTGGACATGCAGTCCGTTGAAAACTGCATGGACGATATGCTCTTTGACCGCACCCTTATTCTTGATACTATCGGCGGCAGGGACTTTGTTTTTACTCAGGATATGCACCTGACCGAAACCTACATAGCCTCGCGTATAAAGCTTATGCTGGGCTTTTCCGCCGAGCAAATCAGCCGAATCGACGAGGCGATCTCGATGTGCGAGAGCGGCGACGGAATAGTATACGCCGACCTGCAGAAGCAGGCGATAACCTCCGCTCTGACCGAGGGAATGCTCGTATTGACAGGCGGCCCCGGAACCGGAAAAACCACAACGCTTAACGCGATAATTAAGATACTGCAGAGCAGGGGAAAGGAAGTTCTGCTCGCAGCTCCAACAGGCAGAGCCGCACAGCGAATGAGCGAGCTCACGGGCAACGAGGCAAAGACTATTCACCGCCTGCTCGAAGTCAGCTGGGACAAGCAGGACAACCCTGTTTTCAATAAAAACGAGCGCAATATGCTCAAATGCGACGCGCTTGTAATAGACGAGGTGTCAATGGTTGACGCGCGGATTTTTGAGAGCGTTCTGCGCGCGCTTCCAATCGGCTGTCGGCTGATTCTGGTAGGAGACAGCGACCAGCTTCCGTCGGTCGGCGCCGGAAATATCCTCGGCGACCTCATTGACAGCCAGGTCATCCCCGTTGTAACGCTAAATGAAATCTTCCGTCAGGCTCAGCAAAGCCTGATCGTTACAAACGCTCATAAAATAGTCAGGGGAGAGATGCCGGTGCTCAACAGCACCGACAGGGATTTCTTCTTCCTTTACCGCAACCATAAAACCGTTGTGACCGACGTTATCGTTGACCTTTGCGCAAACCGGCTGCCCTCCGCCTACGGCTATTCTCCGTTTGAGAATATTCAGGTGCTTTCGCCCTCAAAAAAGGGCGAGCTCGGCACTGCGGAGCTTAATCACAAGCTCCAGGCAAGGCTCAATCCGCGCTCCGACGAAAAGGCTGAGGTCACAATCGGCTCAAAGACCTTCCGTGTGGGCGACAAGGTCATGCAGATAAAAAATAACTACGACATTCGCTGGTTCCGCGAAAACGGCGAAACAGGCGAGGGAATCTTTAACGGCGACATCGGAATAATCGAGAAAATCGACCGCAGAACAAAGATAATCAGAATCAACTTTTACGACAAAACCGCCGCGGTCAGCTTTGAGGCGGCAGGCGAGCTCGACTTTGCCTACGCAATCACCGTGCACAAAAGTCAGGGCAACGAGTTCGACGCGGTAGTGATACCGATGTTCCCCGGTCCCTCTCAGCTCTATTACCGCAACCTGCTCTACACCGCCGTGACCCGCGCCAAAAAGACGCTTGTGCTCGTCGGTAATCCCGCCACGGTAGAGCAGATGGTAAACAACAACCGCCGTACAAAACGCTATACCGCGCTTCGTGAATTTCTGCGGCGCGACGACAATATTTACACCACATAATACAGGAGAACATTATGGATATAGCTATAGATTTAGGCTCAGACAGAATAAGAGTATTCATAGAGGGAAAGGGCAAGGTGCTCGACGAGGCGAGCGTTATAACCTACGACGTTGACACACGCGAGGTCTTTGCAGTGGGCAACGAGGCGTATAATATGATCGGCAAAACGCCCTATGGGATCCGTGCCGCTCATCCGCTCGACAGCGGAGTTATCGCTCAGTCGGACTTGGTTGAGAACATGGTTGAAATCCTGCTAAAAGAGGTCTGCACGGTCAAAATAGTTATGCCGCGCGTTGTTACCGCTATTCCGTGTCAGCTCACCGAGGTTGAAAAACGTGCGGTCGTAAACGCCGTCAGCACCGTGGGCGCTCGCAGGGTTTACCTTATTGAAAGTCCAAAGGCAGCCGCTCTGGGCTGCGGAGTGGATATCACCTCGCCACACGGAACGCTTATTGCGGACATCGGCAGCGGCACCGCCGATATCGGAGTGCTGTCGCTCGGCGGACTTTCAATTTCAAAGAGCGTCAAGCGAGCCGGCAGCGCAATGGACGAGGAAATAGTAAAATACATCCGTAAAAAGTACAACCTTATCATCGGCACAAATATGGCTGAAAAATGCAAGCAGGCGGTGGGCTGCGTAATTATCCCCGACGAGCCAAAAACGTTCAGGCTGAAGGGCAGGGACGCGGTTTCGGGACTTCCGCGCTTTGTAGACGTGGGCTATGACGACATCAAGCCGCCGATTGAGGAAATCGCGAACGAAATAGTGCTCGCCATCCGCGACGTGCTCGAGCAGACTCCTCCCGAGCTGTCAAGCGATATTTATAACGACGGAATAATACTTACGGGCGGACTGTCAAAGCTTACGGGACTTGCAAAGCTCGTGAGCGAATCAACAAAGCTCAGGGTTCGCGTGCACAAATACGCGCCCGACTGCGTAATTATGGGCTGCGGCAAGGCTATCCGTTTTATTGACGAGCAGGAAAAGGGTTCGCTCAAGGGCGGACTTTCACCGCTCATGGCGGCGTATTAACAGAACTAACAATAAGATGTCATCCTGAGCGGTGCCAAAGGCAAAATCGCAAAGCGATTTAGTCGAAGGATCCCCCAATGAGATAACTATGGTTTCCTATTTGGGGGATTCCTCCATGCGCTTCGCTTAGTCGGAATGACATCTTTTTTTGTTTGGATTCATAAAAAATATTTTTACAAAACCTATTGACAAGATAGAATTTGTGTGTTATTATATGTTCACGCTAAAACCTATTAATCCTATAGGCTATGGAGTGATTGAAATGAACTTTTATCTCAACAGATGTTGTTATGACAGCCGAATGTAAAGCTCAGCCTTTATTTAGACCGTAATAACTTTAAAACTGACATCAAAAGGAGATATATAAAATGAGCACAATTAAAGAAAGAAACTTAAAATTCGAAACAAAACAGCTTCACATCGGTCAGGAAAATCCCGACCCCGTAACCGACGCAAGAGCGGTTCCGATTTACGCGACAACCTCTTACGTTTTCCATGACAGCCAGCACGCAGCAGACCGCTTTGGACTTCGCGACGCAGGCAACATCTACGGCAGACTTACAAACCCCACTCAGGATGTATTCGAGCAGAGAATAGCGGCTCTTGAGGGCGGCACAGCAGCTCTTGCAGTTGCTTCCGGCGCAGCTGCCATCACCTACACGATTCAGGCAATCGCAAAATCAGGCGACAACATCGTAGCCGCAAAGACTATCTACGGCGGCACCTTCAATCTGCTTGAGCACACACTGCCCGATTACGGCATCACAACGACCTTTGTTGATCCCGACGAGGAGGGCGCGTTTGAGGCGGCTATCACCGAAAACACAAAGGCGCTCTATATTGAAACTCTGGGCAACCCCAACTCAAACATCATAGATATTGAAAAGCTTGCCGAGGTTGCTCACGCTCACGGTATTCCGCTTATCGTTGACTCAACCTTTGCAACTCCTTACCTTCTCCGTCCGTTCGAGTACGGCGCGGACATCGTTGTACACTCCGCCACAAAATTCATCGGCGGTCACGGCACGGCAATCGGCGGCGTGATCGTTGAAAGCGGTAACTTTGACTGGGCGGCGTCCGGCAAATTCCCGCAGTTCTCAGAGCCTAACCCGTCATATCACGGCGCGGTATTCACTCAGGCGGCTCCGGGAGCGGCGTTTGTAACATACATTCGCGCAATTCTTCTCCGTGACACAGGCGCAACACTTTCTCCGTTCCACGCGTTCATCTTCCTGCAGGGACTTGAAACCCTTTCGCTTCGCGTTGAGCGTCACGCTGAGAACACCAAGAAGGTAATTGACTTCCTTAAAAATCATCCCAAGGTTGAGCGCGTAAATCATCCCTCAGTTGAGGGCTCGCCCTACAAGGCGCTTTACGACAAGTACTTCCCCAACGGCGGCGGTTCTATCTTCACCTTTGAGGTAAAGGGCGGCGAAGACGAGGCAAAGAAGTTTATTGACCATCTGCAAATCTTCTCGCTCCTCGCAAATGTTGCCGATGTTAAGTCGCTCGCTATCCACCCTGCCTCAACAACACACTCTCAGCTCACCGAGGCGGAGCTTGCCGAGCAGGGCATTTACCCCAACACGGTTCGTCTTTCAATCGGCACAGAGCACATTGACGATATTATCTACGATTTAAGCGAAGCTTTTGAAGCTATCTGATTACTTCTCTTTTGCATCCATTAAAATTCCGCGCAATCGGGAAACAGTCCTCCTCCCAATTGCGCGAACCCTCCAAATGTGGCAGGAGCAGAACATAAAATAAAAATGTCATTCCGACCAACGCGGAGGAATCCCCCAAAAAGGAAACCTGCGGCACCGCTCAGGATGACATATAAAACAGCTCCCTGATATTCTCAAATTGACACATACTCCCCGTAATGCTATAATTAGTTTGGTGACACTATGAAATACAAAATCCTTGTATCTGTCGCCGCCATTCTCCTGATTATAGGCATTGCGGGGAGCGTCTTTGTATTGAATTCAAGGGGCGGAAGCGTTGTTGAGATAACTCAGAACGACAAGGTTATCCGCACGATCGACCTGCAAACCGCTGGTGACGAATGTTTTGATATAGAGTACGGCGGCAGTAAAAATACAATTGAAATAAAGGACGGGAAAATTCGGGTGAAGTCAGCCGAATGTCCCGACAAAACCTGCGTTCACACGGGCTGGCTCAGCTCGTTGGCAATGCCGATCGTCTGCCTGCCAAACCACCTTGTAATAAGATTCGCCGCGTCGGACAACGACGTTGACGCGGTGGCAAATTAAAGGGGCTGTCGCATTAAGCGATTATTACCTGAAAATGTCATTTCGACCAAGCGAAGCGCGTGGAGAAATCCCCTTTTGTAGGGAACGACCCCTGTGTCGTTCCTACGTTGCCAAAATTGCAACGAAAAGTTAGGAATTACACAGGGGTAATTCCCTACAGTTTTTCCCTCGACTTCGCTCAGCGTTGCGTTCAGTCTGTAGGAGCCGCCTGAACGGTAAACGGAGCCGTTGTTACGATCCCTGCCATAATCAGCGCCGAAACAAACACGGATACTGCTTTTTTGATTTGCTTCATGCTAATACCATCTAAAAATTTTGTATGGTTCATAATAGCATAAAAATACGTTTATTTCAAATTTTTTTATTATTAGATTCATGATATTTAATGCAATTTGCGCATTGTTATACTGCTTAAAGGGAGGGGAGATTATGAAACCAAGACGAATAGCCGAGCTTGCCGTGCTCTGCGCGGTGTCGCTCGTTATATTTATCGTCGAGCTTCAAATACCAAACCCGTTCCCGATTCCCGGAATAAAGCTCGGACTTGCAAACGTCGTCACCGTTTACGCGGTTTACCGCTACAAACCTTATGAAGTTATGCTGCTCGTAACGGTCAGGATTTTGCTCGCGTCGGTGTTCAGCGGCAACTTCATGGCGCTTATTTACAGCTTCTCGGGCAGCGTGCTCTGCCTGCTGGGTATGCTTTTGCTCAGGCGTGTAATTGACGAAAAACACCTTTGGCTTGCGTCGGTTTTCGGCGCGGTGCTCCATAACACGGGACAAATCATCGCCGCGCTTATCGTTTTGCAAACTCCCTCGGTTATCGCCTACTATCCGTTTTTGATTGTGTCAGGCTGCCTTGCCGGCGCTTTTACCGGACTTGCCGCTCAGCTTGTTACGGCTCGGCTGGGGCGGATCATCAGATAGCTCTTTTCTGTTGATAACTCTGCTCAGCGCGCAAATCGGCAGGCATAAAAGCGACCAAAGCACGCTGTAAAACGGGCATATCTGCCCCTTGACGTTAAAGCGGCATTTTGAATAATCCCATACGTTCAGTTTTAGTTTGATGTTTACCACCGTGCCGCACAAATACTCGCAGAAAGTAATCAGCGCGCCGCCGAGCAGACATTTTTTGACTATGAACATCCGCGCGCATTTTTTGTAGATGCCGACCAGCGCGGAAAAGCAAAATCCGCCCGTCAAAATCATAGACCAGTGGGTTTTGCCCCTCCATAAAATCTCAATCAGTCCGTAAGCCAGTCCGCCAAATACCATCAGTGCGCCGTGCTTTTTTAATATTTTGAATCTACGCACAAAATCACCGTCGTTAGTGTTCCCAAAAACGGCGGCATTATTTTGCGCATTTGACATTTGAATATAAATTGTGTATAATATTATCCGTAATCAAATAAACGCGGGCGTGGTGGAATTGGCAGACACGCAAGATTTAGGTAATGTCGCCTCGGTGTAAATAATTGTTTTTATAATACAACAGAATATTTGTCCCTATTGAGTCTGATACTTCTTGCTCTTTCTTGCTTTTCAATAGAAGCGAACTTTGAAGTTACTGAAAACCTTTCATTAAAATTTACTATGTCAGGAATGATGCTAATGGAAATTTTTGATTTTATTGTGACAACGTCACTGGTGGATATTACGGGAGTACGTGGGGTTCGTAACAGTGCAAAGCTTTGAAACCAAATCGGACGATGACATAGAGAACACTCCAAGGGGTTCGACTCCCCTTAATCCCACCATTTATGCGCCCGTGGCGGAACTGGCAGACGCGCCGGGTTTAGGTAACGTCACCTCGGTGTAACAATTAAATATGAGATAAATTTCGGGTTTTTCGACCTGATTTTATAAAAAAGCGCCTGTGGTGGAATTGGCAGACACGCTAGATTTAGGT
>OMXW01000061.1 GCA_900315085.1 uncultured Eubacteriales bacterium | reverse complement strand
TGATTGAATTAATATTCTGACATCGGGTCGTATTTGACGCCGTTGTAGCGGCACTCAAAATGGAGGTGAGGTCCTGTTGAGTAGCCTGTTGAACCTGAGTAGCCGATTACAGTACCCTTTGTTATGTACTGTCCCGGGCTAACAAGTACTGTGGTAAGGTGACCGTAGATCGTCTCCTTGCCGTTTCCGTGATCCATCCACACGAAGTTACCGAAGCCCCAGCCGCATCCGCAGCTTCCGGCTTTACCCCAGTTATGGGTACATGATGTGCAGGTGTATGATACGGTGCCGCTTTCGGCTGCTACAACCGTTGAGTTCATCGGACATCCGATATCGATTGCGCCGTGAGCGTATGTAGTTCTGTCCTCGCCGAATTCGGCTGTCAGGTAGTAAATACCCGGGCACGGCCATACAAAGCCGCCTGTTGTTGGAGTATCTGCCTGCGGTTCATCATAACTTTCTGAAATCTGCTGTGACTGCTGCGTCTGCTGTGAGCTCTGAGAGCTGCTGCTTGACTTCTTGGTTGAGCTGCTTGAAGATGAGCTGCTTGACTGCTGTTGCTGCTGTCTTTTCTCGTAATGAGTTACGCGGTCGGTTACGTCTACATGACCGCCGGCTGAAGCTGCAGCCCTTTTCTTTGCGTCAGCCTCCCAGTATGCCTTGATTTCCTTCTCCTGATCCGCGATCTTGCCCGATACGTCGTCAAGCTTTGACTTTGCGTTCTCGTTCTTGGTGTAGAGGTCCTGGAGAAGCTCCTTGTTTTTCTCAAGTGTGCCGTTGAGGTCGTCAAGGTCCTCCTGGAGTGAATCCTTTTCCTTGTCGAGCTCGGTCTTGTCCTTTTCAAGCTCTTGTTTCTGCTTGTTTACAACGGTGAGCTTGTCGTTGATGTTGTCAATAAGCTCCTTGTCGATGTTTGAAACTGTCTTTACAAGGTTTACCTTATCGATGAAGTCGGAAAGATCCTTTGCGCCGAGTACGATTTCAAGGTCGCTGGCACTGCCGGCCTTGTCGATTGCCTTAAGACGGTCAATAAGCGCGTCAACCTGAGAGTCAATATCTTTATTGCCCTTGTCAATCTGCTCCTTCTTCTGGGCGATGCCTGTGTTGAGCTTGTTGATTGACTGGTTTGTGGCGTTGATTTTCTGGCTGAGAACGTCAATTTTGCCTACGAGAGCTTCGCTGTAAGCCTCTTTCTCGCTGATATCGTTCTTGGTGTCGTCAAGAGTTTTCTGATACTCCTGACTTTGCTTTGTCAGCTTGTCAAGCTTGTTTTCGAGAGTGTCGATATCCTCCGCGCCCGATACCGTGATTGATGAGGCTAAGGGGCACGCGATTATGCACAGGCTGAGAAGCGAACAAAGAATCGTTTTGAATTTTCTCATATACTACTCCTTTCCCGTTACCATCCGAGAATTTCATTACCTTCCTTTTTGAGGTACTTGCGAATGGATATGAAGCCGCCGAAGAAGCCTACGAGTACGCCTACTACTACGAAGGCGAGCGCAAGCGGCAGAACTACGTCTGTGAACGACAGGAATTCGAGCGGCAGGTTGGTTTTGAGCATTACGCTTACCAGCGCGTTATACAGCAGGGCAAGCGCGCCTGTTGAAATTGCCGCTGAGATTATTCCGATCACCATACCTTCAACAAGGAACGGCATTCGCACAAACATATCTGTTGCGCCGACGGATTTCATGATACTTATTTCAAATCTTCTTGAATACATGGTGGCTCTGATTGTGTTTGCGATGATGAACAGCGAGATGATTATCAGCGCGATTACAACACCCACCGCTATTATATTAACAAGATTACTTACTTTTGTCAACTTTTCAGCGAAAGATCTTCTGTCGGAAATGCTGTCAACGCCGTTTATTGCCTTGATTTCCTTTACTGTTTCGTCGTATTTTGACAAATCCTTCATCTGAACGCGGAATCTGTCGGGAAGTACCTTTTTGCGTTCGCCGAGCTTTTCAAAAAGCTGTTCGCCTACCTGCTTTTTGTAGGTGGCAAGCGCTTCCTCGCTCGAAACGAAGATAACTTCCTTTACATTGTCCATCTTTTCGATTTCTCTGCCGATGTATTTTGCCTCAATCTGGCTGAGCTCCTCTTTGATGAAAACCTTGATTTCGTTATTTTGTCCTACGGCGTCTACCGTTGACTGCACGTTAATTGATAACAGTGCCGCCGCGCCCGTGAGCACCAGACAGCTTACAAGCACGCATACGGACGCGATACTCATAATTCGGTTGCTCCAGACGTTTCTGACGCCTTCCTTTACAAGATAGCCAAAACCTTTCATATAATTATCCTTTCAGGGGGTCTCCGACTCAGTCGGGAATTTTCAGCACGTTGTCGGGATAGTGCGGAGCGTCGTCCTCATCTTCCTCGGCGTAGTGCGCGCCCTTGTATTCGTTGATTTCATATTCCTCAGCCTCAAGGAGCGGTTCGGAAGCAAATGAATTTACGTCGATAAACTCCTCTTCCTCAGTCGTTTCTTCAACAGGCGCTTCGGGAATTTCAGGCTCGGTGTACTCGGGATAGTCGGAAGTGTAGGCTTCCTGCTCCTCTGACGCCGCGTAGTCGGAATATTCCTCCTGCGCTTCCTCGGAAGCTGTGTAGTCAACCTCGGGCTCGTATTCGCTCTCGGGAATATCGTCTGTGTAGCTCAGCGGCTCTACAGAGTATTCCGAGGCTGAATCGGATACGATCCGTCCGCCGTCGATTGCGATTACCCTCTGGTGGAACTCGCGGACAAGCTCGTGCTCATGGGTTACAACAAGCACCGTTGTGCCCATTGAATTGATTTCGGTGAGCAGCTCGAGGATCTCATGTGAAAGCTCGGGGTCTACGTTACCTGTGGGCTCGTCCGCAACGATGATTGCCGGATTGTTTACGAGCGCGCGTGCAAGGCTTACTCGCTGCTGCTCGCCGCCTGAAAGCTCGCTCGGCTTGTTCTTCATCTTGTCCTTTAATCCAACGAGATCAAGCACATATGGAACTCTTTTTTTTATCGTCGCGTTGCCCTCGCCTACCGCGCGCATTGCGAACGCTACGTTATCAAACACGGTCATCTTCTCGATAAGACGGAAGTCCTGGAATACGATGCCCATGTGACGTCTGAGATACGGTACGTCGCGGCGGCGCAGACGGGTTACGTCGTTGCCGTTGATGACGATTTTTCCCTCGGACGGAGTTTCCTCGTGCATGATAAGCTTGAGGAACGTACTTTTACCCGCGCCCGACGGACCAACGATAAACACAAATTCGCCCTTTTCGATTTTCAGGCTTACGTTGTGAAGCGCGTGGGTACCGTTGGGATATGTTTTTGAAACATTCTCAAATTCAATCATAAATTCACCTTTTTGTGTTGTGGTTTCTCGGGCATTGGCGCTGTTTGGCGCAAATGCCCCAAAAATAATCCTAGTTTTTACGGATTAATAAGCAACATGTAGAATTGCACTAAAAATGCTAACGCCCTGAATGCCTTATTATAAGGCGTTCAGGACCGTTTGTCAACGCTTTGCCGTAAAATTTATCAATATTTTGTTGGGCTTGCGTTGAGATATTTCTTAACCATGAGCGCTACCTTGAATACGATAGCGTCCTCAAACTCACGCAGGTCAAGACCTGTGAGCTTCTTGATTTTTTCAAGTCTGTATACCAGTGTGTTGCGGTGTACAAACAGCTTACGCGAGGTTTCTGATACGTTGAGGTTGTTCTCGAAGAAACGCTGGATCGTGAACAGTGTTTCCTGGTCGAGGCTCTCAATTGAACCGCGCTTGAATACTTCCTTGAGGAACATTTTGCACAGTGTTGTGGGAAGCTGATAGATAAGACGTGCGATACCGAGATTGTCGTAGCTTACGATCGTGCGCTCGGTGTCAAATACCTTGGCAACCTCCAGAGCGGACTGCGCTTCCTTGAATGAACGCGCAAGGTCCTTGATGCCCGTTACGGTAGTTCCGATTCCGACTACACAGTGGGTGTAGAACTCACTTGAAAGTGTGTCGGCAATTGAGCTTGCGAGCTTTTCAAGGTCGCGGCTCTCTGTGTCGGATTTAACCTCTTTTACAAGGGCAATTTCTTCCTCGTTGATGTTGATTACAAAGTCCTTTGTTTTATCGGGGAAGAGGTTCTGAACGATGTCATAGGCTGAAACGTCTGTTTTTGAAACGATCTTGATCAACAGGCAAACGCGCGATACTTCGCTGTTGAAGTGAAGCTCTCTTGCCTTGAGGTAAATGTCGCCGGGTAAAATGTTGTCGAGAATAACATTCTTGATGAAGTTTGAGCGATCGTATTTTTCATCGTAATACTGCTTGATGCTTGCAAATGAAACAGACAAAAGCTGAGCGTACTTCTGAGCGTACTCGTCTGTACCCTGTACAAATACGGCGTAGTCGTACTTTGCGCTGCTGCCGAAGGATTTGTAGGTGTAGCCGTTGATTACAAACGGAGCTGTTGAGCTGAGGGTTTCGGAGTTGATGCTTTCGTTGACTTCTCCGATTTTTCCGAGCTCAGAGCATGCAATTACAACCGATGTTTCGTCAATTACGCCTATTGTTCTGTCAATTGCATCCTTCATCTGATGCACAATTCCCTGAAATAATCTGTTAGACATAGTTTCAACCTCTTTTTCTATGCGTATTTTACATTACAATTCTTTAAATTGCAATTCTTCTCATATACATATTACACAAAAATGAAGAAAAAATCAACCTCTATCAACAAATTTTTTAGATTTTTTTAAGAAAATATTTAATGATATAAACAATTGCGGCGTATTGCTGCCCTTTATTGTGATTATCTTAACACGTTAATATGAAAATTATGTGACAATTTTGTAACAATTTGTTTGGGGTATTTTAACATAATACGGATAATCAAAATCCCCGGTTCAAGCGACCCTTCAGCCGCCTACGGCGCCAGCTCCCCTTACGCAGGGGAGCCAATTGTTAAGGAAAGCGTAGGCTGTTTGACTTGGAAATCCTTCGGCAACGCTCAGGATGACGTCTGAAAAAAAGGACGGCAGTTACCTGCCGTCCGTAAATCACATATTAAATTATCAGTTTGTGATGATCTGCTCTGTGTCCTTATCAAAGATGTGGATTTTGTCGAGGCTGAAGCATACGTCGATGTCGTCGCCAACCTTTGATTTTGATGTAGGCTCAACTCTTGCGGTGATGGGCTGACCTGCGATTGTAACGTAGAGGTAAATCTCTGCGCCCATAAGCTCGGTTACGTCAACCTTTGCGTCAAACTTGATTGTTGCCTTTGCAAGCTCTTCTTCCTCGTCGTGAACGTGCTCAGGACGGATACCGAAGATAACTTCCTTGCCAACATACGCGTCGAGCTTGCCGTCCTTGCTCTTGTCTGCGGGGAGCGGAACCTCGTACTTGTCGAAGTTGAGGGTGTAGTTTGAACCCTTCTTGCCGATTGACGCGTTTACAAAGTTCATCTGAGGTGAGCCGATGAAGCCTGCTACGAACATGTTGCAGGGGAGGTCATACAGATGCTGAGGTGTGTCTACCTGCTGAACGATACCGTCCTTCATAACAACGATTCTTGTACCCATTGTCATGGCCTCTGTCTGGTCATGGGTTACATAGATGAATGTTGTTCCGAGTCTCTGATAGAGCTTTGAAATCTCGGTACGCATCTGAGCACGGAGCTTTGCGTCGAGGTTTGAAAGCGGCTCGTCAAGAAGGAATACCTTAGGATCACGAACGATTGCACGACCGAGCGCAACACGCTGTCTCTGACCGCCGGAGAGAGCCTTCGGCTTTCTCTCGAGGAACTGCTCGATGCCGAGGATACGAGCTGCTTCTTCAACTCTTCTTCTGATTTCATCCTTGGGCATTTTTCTGAGCTTAAGACCAAACGCCATGTTGTCGTATACAGTCATGTGAGGATAGAGAGCGTAGTTCTGGAATACCATTGCGATATCTCTGTCCTTAGGTGTTACGTCGTTAACCAGTTTATCGCCGATGTAGAGTTCACCCTTTGAAATATCTTCAAGACCTGCGATCATTCTCAGTGTTGTGGATTTACCGCAACCGGAAGGACCTACGAAAATAATAAATTCCTTATCCTCGATTTCCAGGTTGAAGTCTTTAACGGCAGTTACATTGCCGTCATAGATTTTGTAAATGTGTCTTAATGATAGACTTGCCATATGAATAACCTCCATTTATATAGTAAAAACTATTATTTACACTAATAATATACCACTTTGAGCACTTTTTTACTATACTGAATTTGACTAAAGATTTTATTGATATTTTATTAAATTTCAATACCGAGTAAAATATTAACCATTATTTTAGTGTATATTGCCCATAAAAATTGCCTCTATATCCAATTTTGTCAATAATTTACAACTTCCTATGGTTAATTTGCTACTCAAATACAAATTTCCAATTGATATTCGTTTAAGGTGCACAACTCTTAATCCGCATGATGAAAACATTTTTTTAACCTGGTGGAACTTGCCCTCGCAAATCTTTACCACAGCATTATTTTTGTCCTTTTCATCGGCAAATCTGAGCTCCGCAGGCAGACATTTTGCGCCGTCGGAAAACACTATCCCCTCTTTGAACGCGCGGATAATATCGTCCGTGATTTCTCCGTCAAGCTCCGCCTCGTACTGCTTGTACACCTTTTTGGACGGCGATAGCATTTTGTGGGCAAAATCACCGTCGTTTGTGATAATCAGCAGTCCCTCGGTGTCCTTGTCCAGCCGTCCGGCAGGGAATAATCCCGGGCGTTTGTATTCGGCAGGCAGGATATCGATTACCGTTTTGTCGCGGTTGTCCTGAGTTGCGCTGACTACGCCCGCAGGCTTGTTCATCATTATATATATGTACTTGTCCGCGCCTACCGCTCTGCCCGAGGCCGTGACATCGTCTTTTTGCAAATCAAGCTTTGTGTCGGGCTTTTTGCAGGTTTCGCCGTTTACCGTCACCGCGCCCGAGCGGATCAGCTTTTGAACCTCTTTGCGGCTTCCAAATCCGCGTTCGGTCAGTATTTTATCAAGTCTTTCCATATTTTTAAGCCAACGGCAGGTTTCCTTTGCCGTACTCCAGTGATGTTAAATGTCCGCCGATAACCCTGTTTCCGCGCAGGAGCAGAACCGCGTAATCGGCTTTGTCGGATTTTATTTTGTATGTAGCTTTAAGCGCGCTTTTGCCCTTGTATCGGCTTAAATCAAGCCCTATGCGCTTTTGCATTTCATTATATTTTTCGTATAAAGAATTAAACTTCTTTGGAATGATTATTTTTTCCTCGCCCGTCTTTTCAAGCACCGAGTCTACTCCAAAGCTTTTTAAGAAGCTTTCCGCCTGAGCGTCGTCCTTTACGACGAGCGAGTACTCCCCTGCCTCATCGCGCGTGGCGGTGTCGGACAGCTTTTGCGTCGCGGAATATGATATCACGCAGGCAATTATGAATATCGTCAGGATAACAGCGGCGGCGATAAGCGCGGGTTTGGATTTTTTTAGTTGAAAATTCAGATACAGCATGGCAAGCCCTCCGCACAATTATATGCGGCGGACATGCCGAATTATTCACGCTTATTTAAGAAGTGAAAGAAGCTCCGGGGGTGTTTTTGCAAAACTTTTTGCGCCCTGCTCCCTCATTGCCTCTATTGCGCCGTAGCCGTATTCCACGCCGATAAAATCAACTCCGCACAGCCTTGCGCCCTGAGCGTCAAACCAGGTGTCGCCGAGCATTACGGCGGCATTTCGGTCGGCTTCAAAGCTTCCGCCGAGCTTTTCGACAGCGTACGGGATCAAATCCTTTTTATCCTTGCGGCTGCCGTCGAGATTTGAGCCGCAGACCGCGTCAAAGGAGTCCTGAATTCCGAGGATTTCAAGGATCTCCTCCGCGAACCTCTCATATTTTGAGGTGCAGACCGCAAGCTTTGCTCCCTCGCTTCTGAGCCGAGCGAGGACTTCGGGGATACCGTCGTAGATTTTGTTCATGTATTTGCCGTGAGCGTTGTAAAATTCGCGGTAGAGCTCAGCTCCGCGCTCCGCTTCCTCCTCGCCGAGTCCGCAGAGATTTAGGAAGGTATCTATCAGCGGAGGCCCGATATACAGCGTGTAGTCGTCAAGGTTCGGCGGCTGTATTCCGAGCTGTGATATCGCGTGCTCGAGCGAGGCGCGGATCCCCTGCGCGCTCTGAGTAACCGTTCCGTCCAGGTCAAAAAGAATATACTTATACTTCATCAAACTTACCGTCGGCTTTCTGCTGGAATTTTACAGCCTTTACGCTTACGCGCGTGTGGGTACCCTTTGCGATTTCGCCCTTATTATCGTAGGCGGTTACGTCAAAATAGAAAAATCTTCCGTCGCTTTCGCGCAGAACTGCTTCGGCGGTCACCTCGGCTCCGAGCGGAGTTGGGCTTGTGTGCTCAATGCTGATTTGAGTGCCCACGGTCGTAAGCTCGTCGCTGTCAAGAATATTCTGAGCAAGCTCTGCCGCCGCGCACTCCATGAGCGCGACTACCGCCGGAGTTGCAAGCACAAACAGGCTTCCGCTGCCCATTGCGCAGGCAAGCTGCTCCTCCTCAACGCGGATAGTTTTTGTTACTTTTTTGTTGTCCATAAAATCACCTTGCAATAGTTCTTGTTTTTTTCTACGTTTTATGATACTATATTATAGAAAAATTAGCAAGGAGTTTTTGAGATGAAATTAGGTATAGTAGGACTTCCGAACGTTGGTAAAAGTACGCTTTTTAACGCTATCACCAACGCGGGAGCTCAGAGCGCGAATTATCCGTTTTGCACAATTGAGCCGAATGTGGGCGTTGTAGCGGTTCCCGACAAGCGTCTTGACGTGCTTGCCGAGATGTACGACCCCGACAAATACACCCCCGCTTCAATTGAGTTCGTTGACATTGCTGGCTTGGTCAAGGGCGCGTCAAAGGGCGAAGGTCTTGGAAACAAGTTCCTTTCAAATATCCGCGAGTGCGACGCGATCGTTCACGTTGTGCGCTGCTTTGAGAACGACGACATCATTCACGTTGAGGGCAGCATTGACCCCAAGCGCGACATTGAAACAATTAACCTTGAGCTTATTTTGTCCGACGTTGAAATGCTTGAGCGCAGAATTGACAAGACAAAGAAGATGCTCAAGGGCGATAAAAAATATCAGCGCGACATCGACTTCTATCAGCGCGTACTTGACGCTCTTGAACAGGGCAAGCCCGCAAGAAGCGTAGAGTGCGACGACGAGGAAAAGGCTCTGCTCAGCGAGGTTGCACTGCTGACAAACAAGCCCGTGATTTACGCCGCAAACATGAGCGACGAGGATTTCTCGGGCGGAATAGACTTAAACGAGGGCTACAAGGCTGTTCAGAAGATCGCCGCCGAGGAGCACGCGGGCGTTTTACCCATCTGTGCGCAGATCGAGGAAGAAATCGTTGAGATGGACGCCGAGGAAAAGCAGATGTTCCTTGCGGACATGGGACTTGAGGAAAGCGGTCTTGACCGTCTAATCAAGGAATGCTACGCCCTGCTCGGTCTTATCAGCTACCTCACCGCCGGCAAGCAGGAAGTAAGAGCCTGGACTATCAAAAACGGCACAAAGGCTCCTCAGGCGGCAGGCAAGATACACTCCGACTTTGAGCGCGGATTTATCAGAGCCGAGGTCATTGCCTACGACGACCTTATCGCCTGCGGCAGCATGACAGCCGCAAAGGAAAAAGGTCTTGTCAGAAGCGAGGGCAAGGAATACGTTATGAAGGACGGCGACGTGGTTCTGTTCCGCTTTAACGTATAAAGCTTTAGGGAACCTCTAAAAATTCCCTGTAACAACTTTCTCCTTTCACAATAGTATGTAGTGTAAACGAAAGGAGGAAAGATTGATGAATTTCTTTGGTAACAACAATGGCTGCGGATGCATTATTCTTCTCATCCTCATCCTCTGCTGCTGCGGAAACAACGGCGGTAACGGCTGTGGCTGCGGCAACAACGACGGCTGCGGCTGCTGCGGCTGATTGACGTGAAAATTGACGGGCTGACTTTTGTCAGTCCGTTTTTTAATTCAAAATAATATTGTATAATAAAAGCGGATAAATAAATTTGAAAAGGAGACTTTACCATGGGACTTTTTGAAAAGAAATTCTGCGATATCTGCGGCGGCAAGGTCGGCATGCTTACATTCAGCAAGCTTGAGGACGGCAACGTTTGCGCCAACTGCAAAAAGAAGCTTTCGCCCTTCTTTACCGACAGAAAAAAATCTACCGTCAGCGAAATCAAGGCGCAGATCGAGTACCGCGAGCAGAACAGACAGAATCTTGACCGCTTCAACGTTACAAGAAGCTTTGGCAGACGCACAAAGATACATATTGACGACAATCAGGGCAAGTTCGTTGTCAGCAAAAAGAGCGACTTCCGCGAGGAAAACGCCGATATCATCGATATTTCTCAGGTCAGCAACGTAAGATACGACGTTGAGGAGCACCGCTCGGAGATTTACCGCAGAACCTCCGACGGTCAGAGGATTTCGTACAATCCTCCGCGCTACGAGGAATCGTATGAGTTCACTATTCAAATCAACGTTAGCTCGCCCTACTTCAATGAGATCAAGTTTGAGCTTACCGACAACCGTCCCGACAGCCGCTACACCGACGCTTACCGTCAGTATGAGCAGGAGGCTAACGAGATCGTTAACGCTCTCAGAGGCGGCAACATGGTCGGCGTTGGATTTATCGGTCAGAACCCCGGCTTTATGGGCGCTGCGATGGTCGGCATGGGCATGGGCATGGGAATGAACAATCAATTCCAGCAGCCGCAGCAGGGATTTAATCAGCAGTTCCAGCAGCCGCAGCAGGGCTTTAATCAGCAGTATCAACAGCCACAGCAGAACTTTAATCAGCAGTATCAACAGCCACAGCAG
>OMXW01000134.1 GCA_900315085.1 uncultured Eubacteriales bacterium | reverse complement strand
TATGTATAGGTCGGCGTGCCGATTTGATCACTGACAACGCGAACGGTATCGTGCGTTTTACCGACATTTATCATCGTCTTGATAAAATTCTTTCCGTTCAGACCGAACACCCAAGCAATGCGGACAATGAAAAACTTTTCAAGAGTTTCAACAACCGCCAGCTCACCTTCAAGCTTTGTTTGACCGTAATAATTTAGAGGGTCAAAATCCTTGCAATCAGCTTGCCAAGGCTCTGTTCCCTGTCCATTGAAAACATAGTCTGTGCTGATGTATATCAACTTGCAGCCGAGGTTTTTACAGACATCGGCTATATTTTTTGTTCCGGTTACGTTGACAGCATAAACCTTAGCCTTGTTTTCCTCGTCCTCCGCAGCGTCAACCGCCGTCCAAGCCGCGCAATGAATCACCGCGTCAGGTTTCGTTTCGGATAAAACAGCTTCAACAGCAGACTTATCTGTAATATCGAGCCGTATGTAATCTTTTTCGTCTTTTTCGATTATATCGGAACCAAACGCCTCATGTCCGCGTTTTTTCAGCTCATTCATAACGTCAAATCCAAGCTGACCGCAAACGCCTGTTACAAAAATTTTCATTATCTGTTACCATACATCTTCTCATAATAATTCTGATACTCGCCGCTGATGATCTCCTGCCACCAGTCTTTGTTGTCAAGATACCACTGAATCGTCTTTTTTATGCCGTCCTCAAACTTTGTCTCGGGCAACCAGCCAAGCTCATTGTGGATTTTCGTCGGGTCAATTGCATAGCGTAAATCATGGCCTTTTCGATCGGTAACAAAGGTGATCAGACTCTCGGGCTTGCCGAGCTCCTTACAAATCAGCTTCACAATGTCGATATTTGCCATCTCATTATGACCGCCGACATTGTACACCTCGCCTACCCTGCCATTGTGGATAATCAAGTCGATCGCCTTGCAGTGATCCTCCACATAAAGCCAATCGCGTACGTTCTCGCCCTTGCCGTAAACAGGCAACGGTTTGTCTGCCAAAGCGTTCGCGATCATCAGCGGAATCAGCTTTTCAGGGAAGTGATACGGTCCATAGTTGTTGGAACAGCGCGAGATCGTTACAGGCAGACCGTAGGTGCGGTGATAGGCAAGCACGAGCAGATCAGCGCCTGCTTTTGATGAAGAATACGGGCTGCTGGTATGTATTGGTGTTTCCTCCGTAAAAAACAAATCGGGTCTGTCAAGCGGCAAATCTCCGTAAACCTCGTCGGTGCTCACCTGATGATAACGCTTTATGCCGTATTTACGGCAAGCATCCATCAAAACCTGTGTGCCAAGGATATTTGTCTGCAAAAAAATCTCCGGGTTCTCGATTGAACGGTCAACATGGCTTTCAGCCGCAAAGTTGACGACGATATCCGGGTGCTCCTCTTCAAAGAGCTTGTACACAGCGTCTCTGTCGGTAATACTCTCCTTGACAAAGCGAAAGTTCGGATTATCCATCACCGGAGCAAGTGTCGAAAGATTGCCGGCGTAGGTCAGGCAGTCAAGGCATATTATCCTGTAATCGGGATATTTGTTCAACATATGAAATACGAAATTCGAGCCGATAAAGCCTGCTCCGCCTGTAACGATAATTATCATTTATGGCACCTCATCTAAGTTCATCGATATATTTTCCGTTAAGTACGTCCATCAGGTACTGTCCGTACTGGTTCTTCTTTAATTCTTCGTAGACTTCAAGGACTTCCTCACGCGAGATCCAGCCGTTGAGATAAGCAATTTCCTCAAGGCAAGCGATTTTGCGGTGTTGGTGGTCTTCCATAGTCTTAACAAAGTTGGTGGCCTCGACAAGGCTTTCATGCGTTCCTGTATCGAGCCACGTAAAGCCCTGACCAAGGAGCTCAACGTTGAGCGCGTTGTTTTCCAAATAAATGCGGTTAAGGTCGGTTATTTCCAGCTCACCCCTTGCGGAGGGTTTCAGATTCTTCGCGTATTTTACAACATTGTTGTCATAGAAATACAAACCGGTTACGCAGTAATTTGACTTCGGCTGCTCGGGCTTCTCTTCAATTGAAACCGCCTTTCCGCTTTTGTCAAACTCAACGATTCCGAAACGCTCTGGATCATCAACATAGTAGCCAAAAACAAAGACCGTGACCGGCAAAAATATTATCTCCAAGAACCATTGCTACGCAATCGTCACCAATGAAATCCGCGCCGATAATAAACGCCTGTGCGAGACCGTCTGGCGAAGGCTGAACAGCGTATGTAAGATTCACTCCGAACTGGTGACCATTACCGAGAAGTGCTTCAAACCGTGGTGTATCTTGTGGGGTAGAAATAATCAAGATTTCCCTTATCCCTGCGCTCATTAGAACTGACAGCGGATAATAAATCATTGGTTTGTCATAAATTGGTAATAACTGTTTTGATGTAACTTTTGTTAATGGATATAGGCGGGTTCCAGATCCGCCGGCTAGGATGATACCCTTCATAATACACCTCATAAACGTAAAATATACAATTGATCAAATAATTATCTGATTTGATATTCCTAATATTATACCCCATATTTCCCCAACTCAAAAATATAGCTATTTTCAAATTGATTACCGTTTATATACTGTACTGCAGTTGTTCCTCCGCAAGCTCCACCAACGAAGCAACAGCACTTCGATACAAGATACATAGAGGAAATGTATTCGATACCTATCAAGTATTCATTATTATCTCTGTAAAACAAATCTCCGGTAATATCCGTGCCATCTACGTTATACTTGCAATAATCAACATCTGCTTCATCATAATACATACGTTTATTTATGATTACTTTACCCGGAAATCTTTTATTAAAAAACTCAACAATACTTTTCTCGTCAGACGCCAAATAGATTTTTTCGCAATTTTTTTCTTTAATCACCTCATACTCTACCGCTATTTCGAAGCAAACTATCATATTCACTATCACAATAAGCTGACGAACGTGGGTTTAGCCTGACAAAACTGTGATAAAGCTTAGACCACATATGTGTTTCTTTCTCGCTCATCGGAGGACAGGAATTTGGTCTCTTCCGTTATCAAGCGCGGAATC
>OMXW01000015.1 GCA_900315085.1 uncultured Eubacteriales bacterium | reverse complement strand
CCCTTGGTGAAGATTACCTTGGTTGCGCCGTCGGGAATTGACGCGCTGTATACGCCGTTGCCTTCGTCGGTCATGTCGTTGCCCGGCCAGCTCATCATCCGGGGATTAGCGTCGCTCCAGAAGTATGCCTCTACGGGGCTCCAGTTGTTGCTGTTGCGGAAGTATACCTTTGAGGTGTCAACATTTCCGTGGGTGGGTGTTACAACACTGCCGCCAATAACATTTGTCCAGTTGCCGTCAACATACATCTTGCCTGCCTGGAGGTCAAGGTCGGGTGTCTTTCCGCTGTCGTCGCCCTTGGTGAAGATTACCTTGGTTGCGCCGCTCGGGATAGACGCGCTGTAAATGCCGTTGCCTTCATCGGTCATGTCGTTGCCCGGCCAGCTCATCATCTGGGGATTAGCGTCGCTCCAGAAGTATGCCTTTACGGGACTCCAGTTCTTGGTGTTCTTGAAGTATACCTTTGTTGTGTCAACAATGGGATCGGTGGGATTTGTGGGTGTTGTGGGATTGGTGGGATCCTCGCCTATGATGTTGCCGCAGTTGCCTGACTGGTTGTACTGACGAGCAAGGTAAAGCTGGATCATTGTTGCGTCCTTGATTGTGATGCTGTTGTCGCCGTTTACGTCAGCCGCGGTTGCGTTGTCGCCTGAAAGGTTCTTCATCTTTGCCGCGTGCATCTGAATTTCGGTTGAGTCACTGATTGAAACTGAGCCGTCAAGGTTAGCGTCGCCAATCATTAATTTTCCAACGGGTGTTGTTGGTGTTGTTGGTGTTGTGGGTGTGGTGGGATTAGTAGGCTTAGTAACGGGGCTGTAAGGCTCAAGCTTATTGCCTGCTCTGAAAATTACAGTCTGGCTGTTTAAGTCCATGCCGGGCTCCTGGTCAGCCGGATAACGGTGATCTACCGTGTCCTTGCTTTCGGTGAAGATTACCTTGCCGTCTTCAAATCCCTGGGGTACGTCAATTACATAGTAGCCTGTTGAGGAATCCTTCTGCATCTGGATTCCGGGCCATTCCGCATAACCCTTTTCGTTTGCGTAAACATACGCGTAAACGTTTGACCAGTTGTAGCTTGAGTTATCAAAATAAATCTGCTGAACCGCGTTGGGATCAACCTTTGTGTAGGTGTATGTGTCAACGTCAGATGTGCCGCTGCTGCCCGACGCCTTAACCTTTACGGTTGTTACGGTGCCGTACTCTTTGCCTGCGCCGATTGTGATTTTCTGTCCGTTTGAGAAGCTCTGGAATGAGCCGTTGTCGATTGAATACTGACCTGAGGTCGCGTTGTCATAGCTCAGTGTGAGTGTGAGAGAATCGGTCTTGTAGCTTGTTGTGCCGGGAGTTACGGAAGCTGAGGGACCTGCGGGCTTTGCGTTGTAGATTACCGCGATACCAGACTGTCCGATATGACCGCTGATGCTGCTGCCGTTTACTGTCCACTGACCGCCCGAAACTTCGTCCTTATAGCTGCCCTGAGCTACAATTGAACCTCCGTTGGGAACGGTTACGTCAAAGTTTGAGCCTTTTGCCGCTACGATAACGGCGCCGCCCTCACGGCAAACTACGAAGCAGTTATTTCCTGTGGTATAATATTCCTTTTTACCTACCATAGCGTTGTGGAAGTGGTTAACCGCCGCAACCTCGGGAGAGGTAAAGTGAGTGCTGCCCTTCTGACCTGACATAATGGAAGTTTTGTCCTTCTGATAAGGTCTTGAAAGATAAAGGCTCTGTGAATTTGCTTTTGCGCCTAAAACCGCGTAAGCACGGTCGATGATGTTCTGGTCAAGATACTTTGTCCAGCCGCCTTCCTTCGGTGGCGGATCGTTGGAGTAGGTATCGTGGCTTTCGCCCCAGTATACGATCTTATCTCCGGAAATGCCTCTGTTGACCCAGTTACCGTTGCTTTCAACAGTGTGTCCGTCTCTGATAGCGCCTGTGATAGTGCCGCTGTAATCACTGTCGGTAATTCCGATATAGTTTGCATACTCTTTCATAACGTTGTTTGCGTCGCCGCCGGGGCTGTCGAGGATCTCGCCGTATCTGTAAAGACCGATCTGTGAAATCTTCGCCCAGAATCCGTCGCCTTCGGAGGGAAGTCCGATATGCTTTGCCGCGTCAAAGCGGAAGCCGTCAACGCCGATTCCTTTTAAATCCTGAAGATAGTTATAAACAACGTTCTGAACATAGCTATGGCCGGTGTTAAGATCCGCCATACCGATTTTACCCATGGTGATCTGATAACGGTCGCCCCAGTCTGAAACATCAAACTCCGGATGCCAGTACTGACCATCCTTAAGGTCGTTCTGAATGTTCGCGTGGTCACCCGTGAGGTGGTTTGCAACAACGTCTACAACTACCTTGATGCCGTAGTTTTCAGCCTCGGAGCAGAGCGCCTGAAGCTCCGCCTTTGTTCCGAGAGGACCCGAGGTGCACTTGAATTCACGGGGCAGGTACAGGCCGTACCACTGTCCCAGCGGGTCGGGAGTCTGCGCAGGAGAAGTCTGCACGCTGGTAAAACCCGCCTGAGCGATGTTTTTGAGTTCTGCCTTGATGTCGTTATACTTCCAGTCAAAGCAATGGAGAATGTTGCCGTCTTTGATGTTGCTTGCCAAGCCGTAGCTTGCGCCAGCTGAGTCGGAAGATTTTGCTGAAACTGCGTTTTCCGCTGTGCTCGCCGACGCGGTGAAACTGCCCACCGCAATGCATGAAAGAACCATGCAGATCGCAAGCACAACACTTGTGATTTTCCTGTTCAATTTTCTCACTCCTAAATAAAATTACCGTACCAAGCATACTAATGCCCGTTTACAATTTAACAATAACAAATTATTACATTTTATTCAATCTGCTATGTGCACAATAAAGTAATTTCCTTTTTGTATATTATGCCAAAGAGCCGATTTTTACTTGTATTTTTGCATAATTGTTGATTTCTTTTGTCATTTAGTTTTTACAAAAATTTATGTAAAAAAGCAACAAAAATATTATGTAAAACAATTGTAACAACTGTCCTAAAAGTAAACATTATTAAAAAATCTACATAATCAAACGACAGATTTGTATTTTTTGACGGTTTTAGGTGTGGGTGATTTTATTGGATTGTTCAGAGAAAAAATTATGAATAAAAACTGTAGGGTTCGGTCTTGACCGAACCGAATATAAGAATCATAGGTTTGTATGTAACTTGCGGTACGGTCAAGACCGTACCCTACAACCTGTCAATCAAACATCATTTAGAAAACCAAACGCTGTTTCCGATAATTTTATAGAAACAAACAGTCATAAAAAAACGTTAAGGGCGCACACCGTACCCTACAATTATAGTGTACAGTGGTTAGTGGTGTAGGGAACGACCCCGGTGTCGTTCCTACGATTCCGACATCTCAACGAAAAGTCAGGAATTACGCAGGGGGTAATTCCCTACAGATAAATATTTTACGTTAGTAAGTGAACCAAATAAACTAAACGTAGTTCCTTTTGCCCTCGTATTTTCCGATATTTCTATTCTGTCTCGCGAAACAGAAACGTCATCTAACAACAAACGTTAAGTACGCGATTTTAAATAACGGTTACTTTGCAGGTTGCGGTTTTGCCGTTGTAGAGTCTGATCGTGATGTTGGCTGTTCCTGGTTTTACTGCCTTGATTATTGCCTTGTTGCCGCCGCTCTTTGATACGGTTGCTGCACTGTTGTTGGAGCTTGTCCATCTAAGGTTTGCGGCGTTTGCGTATGAGCCTGCGTTTGTATTTTCTGCGATCGTGTAGGTCTGTCCCCTTTTGAGTTTGAGCGAGGTCTTTGTTACGCTTACGGTTTTTGGAGCGGACTTGACCGTTACAGTACAGCTTGCGGTCTTGCCGTTGTAGGTTTTGATTGTGATGTACGCTGTTCCTGTTCTCGTTGCTTTGAGAGTAGCCTTGTTTGTTCCGTTCTGCTTTGTTACGGTAACTACGTTTGTGTTTGAGCTTGTCCATCTCAGGTTTGCCGCGTTTGCGTATGAGCCTGCGCTTGTGTTCTCGGAAATCGTGTAGGTCTCACCGTTACCGAGAGTAAGCTTTGCCGGATTTGTGCTTACGCTTGCGGGGGCGTATTTGACCGTTACTTTGCAGCTTGCGGTCTTGCCGTTTGAGGTTCTTACCGTTACGGTTGCCGTTCCGGTTTTTCTGCCTGTTACCTTGCCGTTTGAATCAACTGTTGCTACGCTTGTGTTTGAGCTTGTCCAGGTTGCGGACTGATTTGCGTTTGAGGGCGAGATCGTCTTTAAAAGGCCGTAAACCTCACCTGTTCCGAGTCCGAGTGTTCCGCGGTTGAGCTTTACAGATGCGGGCGCGGGAAGCGCTTTTCCGATTGAGAAGCTGTATTTTCCGTACTTATCCTCTATATCAACGTGGCCATAACCTGATACCTCGAAATAATATGTTCCGGAATTTAAGGTTATTTTATTACTGTATGCCATTGATTTTGTTGAGGAATTCCAATACTCTGTTTTTTCCCAAATCTTTCTTCTTGAGGCGTCGTAAAGCTTCATGTAAGTTTCATAAAAATATGAGTTTAAGCTGAGAGTAACTGTGCCTGAACCTGAAAGTGTAAATTTGAAATAGTCTACATTATCGTTTATCGCGTACTGCGCATAATATCTTGTGTTTAAACTGATATTGCTCGCTTTTTCAAAGGTATTGTTTGAACCGCCCTGAGTTTCCCTGAATGTCTCGTTTGAGGGCTCAAAGCTGATTTTGAAATTATACTTTCCAAAATAATCACTGTGATAATCATTCCTACCGGTTACTGCAAAGTAATATGTTCCCGAGGTCAAGGTAAAATGTCTGGAATAAATCAGGGTATTTGACGAATAATCCCAACACCTCGTGGAACTCCATAGCTCTCTCTTTGAAGCGTCATATATCTTCATTTGAGCTACCATGAAGCTTGCATCTAACGAAAATAATATTGTGCCTGAGCTTGGAAGAGTGAATTTGAAATAGTCGATTTTGTCGTTTGCGGCACGCTGAGCGTTGTATTTTGTGTTCAGATTAATTGAGCTTGCTTTTTCAAAAGTATTGTTTGAACCGCCCTGAGTCTCCCTGAAGCTCTCACCTGCCGACGCAAAGGTAAACTTGAAATTGTATTTTCCGTTAGTTTTACCGGTTTCCGGTTCGCCCGATATCTTAAAATAATATGTTCCTGAAGTTAAGGCGATCTTTTCGTTATAAGAAAGCGATTTTAATGAATAATCCCAATGTATATTTTGATTCCAAATCCTGCTGTTCGACGCGTCGTAAATTTCCAGTTTATTAAAAAATAAGTTTGAATTGTAATTGAGCGTTACCGTGCCTGAGCTTGAAAGTGTGAATTTGTAATAGTCAATCAAATCCGAACTCGTAATGCTTCCGTTGACGGTACTGCCCATTGTGTAGCTTGTTGCCGCGCTGATCGTGTTACCTGCCGCGCTTGCTGAAGCAGGCGCTATGCAGGCTATTCCGAACAGGAGCGTTACAGCAAGCAGTGTTGATGTGATTCGTCTTAAGATTGTTTTTTTGCTTTTTGTGGTTTTCATAATGAATCCTCCCTTTTTGTTTTTTCACTTAATAGACGAATTAAAAATGATTTTGGTTTAATATTTTTTGAAAAAAGTTAAAAAAAAAACAAAAGCGGGGACGACTGTCCTCGCCTTTGCGATTCTATACAAAGCTTACCTTGTAGTCGGGAAATTCCGTGAATAGATTTGTGATTATCGATTTTGCCTTGTTTTCCGCCTTGGTAAGCAAGCCCAGTGATTTTGCTTTGTCAAGCTCCTGAGCCGTGATTTCGGAAAAATATTTTGTTGCGCTGTCCACATGAACCGGATTGAAGATGTTGTTTTCTTCCTCGATTTTCGTTTCATCGTGGAGGATGTAGTTGTCAAACACCTGAGCCTTTGGAAGCTTTACCGAGATGTTTTTACTCTTGTTGTTAACCTTGGTCTCGATTTCGTCCATGTTGTAGCCGGCCTTGATTATTCCCTTGTAGGTGATGTTGACGCGGTTGGTTGTGAACGGTATCTTGATTCCGAAGATCTCGCGCGTGTTGCTGATTTCCTTTTTGTTGGTGTACTGGTAGGCGTAGGTTGACATCTCGCTGATTTCACTGAGCTTTTTTGTTATGTAAACGTCAGTTACCTTTTCTTCCTCGGTCTGAGTTGACTTTGAGTTGAAGAAGATGAATACCGGAGAGATTATTGCGGCGCACAGAACTATTGTTATTGCCGCCCTGATAAGATAGTGCGTCAGTATGCCGTGACCTCTTTGACCTGTTGATTTTACCCTGAATTGTTTCATTGCTCTGCCTCCTTAAAATTAGTACATCAGATTAACCAAACAGGCGATAAACGCCCATATAAAAGCTACTGCCGCTATGTTCATTCCTGCTCTTACAAAACCGTAAATTACCTGTTTCATTACATTTACCTCCGTTCCTCTTTTTGGGGCCGCTTTTTTATTTTTATGCTCAGCCCGATGTTTTTTATAAATTCTTTATGTCCGCGCTGCTGCTCGAGCAGCTTTATCGCCAGTATTCGTTCTTTTACGCTCATATTCTCACCCCGCTGCTTTCTGTTCGCTATGGTTATATGATATATTATGTGGGGCAAAAAATAAATGACTGTTTCAGCAAAATAAACCGTCCTATTTTTATTAATTCGGAAAAATAAAAGCAATAAAAAACGCCTTGGTTTCCCAAAGCGTTCGGTCTATTTTAATTCGGTTCTGCGTTTGTTGTACTCCTGCTCGTCGATTACTCCGTTGGCTATCATCTTTTCCGACCAAAGCTGCAGAGTTTCAACGGTTATCGAGATTTTTTCAAGCTCGTTTTGGATGTAGACAAAATCGTCCATCTCGTCGCTGTCTATCACTCCGTCGGCGGTTATTTCAATCAGTCTTTCCCTGCGCTTGTCGAGCTTATTGAGCGAGGCGAGCATTTCAAGAACTATCTGCGATAAATCTTTGATTTTGATTTCGGGGACATACTGCTGTCCTATCGGGCACTGGTTGGCGCAGTAAAAGTTGCACAGGCTCGGCTTTTTATACTTCTGCGACATCAGCAGAACCTCGTCCGGGTGAGGCTTTGCGCGTTCGTTTTCAATCTTCTCGATTCGCTCGGGCGGGATCGTTTCAAGCAGTGCGCTCGCTTTTTCTCGGCTAAGTCCCAGCTCGTCGCGCGTTATATGATAAATGTTTTTATTTTCCTTTGTGGACGCTCTGCCCATTTAAGTCACTGCCTTTCGGGGTTCTGTATGTTTATATTATAGCCGAACGTGTGCGGCTTTTCAATATTTTTCTTTACTTTTGATCCGCGCGCTGTTATAATTGAGAAAAAATCGGGAGTTATTTATGGACAACAAGGAACTGTGGTTTTCGCTTATCGGCGAGGATTTAAAGGCTGAATGTGACAGGCTGATTAGTCTTACCGACGAAATGAGAGCCGAGGGAAAGATTATTTTTCCGGAAAAGAAAAATGTTTTTAAATCGATCGAATCGGTCAATCCAAACGATTTAAAGGCGGTAATAATCGGTCAGGACCCGTACCACGACGACGGACAGGCTATGGGCTTGTCATTTTCAGTGCCGCAAGGAGTTAAATTTCCGCCGTCACTGAGGAATATCTTCAAGGAGCTTTGCGCGGACATCGGCTGCGAGATGCCCCAATCGGGCGACTTGACCGCGTGGACCGCTCAGGGAGTTTTGCTGCTGAACACTGTGCTGACCGTTGAGGCTCACAAGGCGAATTCTCACAAAAAGCTCGGCTGGCAGAAGCTGACGGGCGCAATCACAGACGTGTGCGCCACGCTGACTCAGCCGATTGTTTTCCTTTGCTGGGGACGTCCAGCTCTGGAGCTTGCCGAAAAAGCGGTAAAAAAATCCGGCAGGAGCGACAAGTTCATTATCGCGTCAACCCACCCCTCGCCTCTTTCCGCGAATAACAGGAAATCTGAGTTTCCCGCGTTCATCGGGAGCAGACCGTTCAGCAAGGCAAATGAAATTTTAAAAGAAAACAACGCCGAGCCGATTGACTGGGCGCTGTGACGGTTATAAAACCAAAGCCGACTCGATCCGAGCCGGCTCATTTTATTTCTTTAAGATTATAACCGCTTCGTCTGGATCGGCAATGTCCTTAACCGCCTTTTCATAGGGGCAGTAATCGGTACCTTCCGAATTCAGCAGGCTGCCCACGCATTTATTGTAGCGGTAGGCGATGTCATTGCTCTCCAGAACTCTTGCTCCGCTTTTTGAGAGGACTTCGGCATACACCGCGCTGACCTTCAGCTTAGCGAAAAGCAGCGCCGCTGCCTTTCCTACAACCTTATCGGCTGCGACAGCTCCCTCCCATTGTGTGCTGTCCGAAAATTCGAGCAGAGAGTCAAGTCCGCCCTCCTCGCTGATATGAACATGACCGCCGCTGCAGATTACCAGCGTATATCCGCCGCGGGTGAGCATTTGCTGGGCGTAGGTTAATTCATCTATCATAATTTTTCCTTTCTATGCCAGATGGAGCACGTTGATCAGCAGGATCCAGCTTAGTCCGTAGTAGGTTACGACCGCCACAAGGTCGTTCACCGTTGTGATAAGCGGGCCCGAAGCGACCGCGGGGTCGATTTTAATTCTTTTAAAGAACAACGGAATCAGAGTTCCGACTGTACTTGAAATGAGCATAGCCAGCATGAGCGCAACACCGATACAGCCCGAAACCGCGAATGAAAACAGGATGTCCCTGTGCTTGAACAGCATGATAAACAGTCCCACAAGCACAAATGAGATTATTCCCAAAATAATGCCGTTGAAAAGTCCTACCCTGCCCTCCTTGAAAACGAGCTGGGATTTTTGCTTAAAGGTCAGGTTTTCGTCCATCAGCACGCGGATAGTTACCGCGAGCGACTGTGTTCCTACGTTACCTGCCATATCGAGAATAAGAGACTGGAACGCCATAATCAGCGTGAGCTGAGCTACCACCTGCTCAAACGCGCCGACGACGGTAGATACCAAAATTCCGAGGGCGAACAGCGCAAGCAGCCACGGCAGACGTTTTTTCATGCTCTGGCTGAGCGGTTCCTTGATATCCTCCTCCGCGATAAGACCTGCCAGACGGGCGTAGTCCTCGCCCATCTCGTCGTCGATTACCTCAACAAGACTTTGCGAAGTGATGACTCCCAAAAATCTGTTTGAGTCGTCGAGCACGGGAACGGAGTCCTCGGAGTAATCCTTCAGCTTTTCAATACAGTCGTCGATCGCCTCATGGCCGTAGACGTACGGGAACGAGGTTTGAACCAAATTGTCAAGATCAGTTCCGTGTCTTGCTATGATAAGCTCTTTTAAATCTATCGCGCCGTAGAACTCGCCGTCCGAGTCGGTCACGAAGATAGTTGAGATATTGTCGTTTTCCTCAGCCTGGCTCACAAGCTCGTCCATAGCCTGTTTTATGGTGAGGTTTTCGCGGATGACAATACAGTTTGTAGTCATTCGGCTGCCGATTTCGTCCTCGTCAAACGAGGCTACCAAGGCAATATCCTTTCGGATATCCATTGGCAGAGCGTCGATAATCAGCACTCGCTTCTGGCGTTCGATCTCGCGCAGGATATATGTCGCGGTGTCGGCTTCAAGGTTGCTCACAACTGCCGCCGCTTTTTGTATATCCATTTCGTCAAGATACGCGCCTGCTTCGTCCTCGTCGAGATGCTCGAACGTCTCGGCAAGCATTTCGGCTGTGCATATTCTGTAGAGCTTCTTGCGCTCGGATACGCTCAGGGCGTCCATTGCTCCGGCAACGTCGTTGCCGTGGTAGCCCTCAAGCTTATTTTGCGCGGCTCTGGGCGAATAATTCCCTTTGATTATTTTAATAATCTCGCTTTCGTAGTCGGGCTTTACGGCCTCGACAACGGTTGTTTCTTCGTCTTTTTTCACATTAACCCCTCCGTAAATTGAATTACGGACGGACAGAACAAAAAACCGCCCCGTTTTAGTCTACAGGGCGGAATTCGGCTATTTAAATTCAGCGCATGAAAGCGGCGCAGGTAACAGCAACGCTCGTACGCTTATTGTTAAATATGCTCCCGTCCGACCCGTGACTGTCGCCGTTTGTCACCTTCATCACCTCACGTTATAATCTACTCTCAATTCTATCACAATCTCCCCCCAAAGTCAAATATTTTAAGACGCGTTTTCCAGGTCGCGTACTTGACGTTCATTTTTAGATGACGTTTTATGTTTCGCGGGAATTAGAAATCTATTGGAAGCTGTGATGGCAATGGAAACTACGTTTGGTTTGTTTGGTTCACTGACTAACGTAAAACTTAAATCTGTAGGGAATTACCCCTGTGTAATTCCTGACTTTTCGGTACGATGTCGGTAACATAGGAACGACACTTGGGTCGTTCCCTACACCACTGACCACTTCACCCTACAGTTTTAATTCATAACAAATAAACCCATATTAATACGGTCGGGAACCAAACGTTTTAAATAAATCAATCTATCTTCACGACCGAAACTCTAAACTCTAATCTCTCAACTCTAAACTCTAAAAAAGAACGGCACGAAGCCGTTCTTTTTTACTACCCTTAAACCGGGTGGATTTGGTTCTTTTTATCGAGAAGGTCGCCGTTGATTCCTGCTTTTTTATTGCGTCTTTTCTCAAAGAAATCGAGCGCGACCTTGGGGAACTGAGCGTATGAGAGCACGTCCTCCTCCTGCTCTGACCACTGTGAAATCTCGCTTCTAAGCTTATCGAGCTCGGGCTCTAAGCGGTCGGCAGGTCTGCCTGTGATGATTTCCATATCGCCGCAGATTTTCTTCTGGAATTCGGGGTCAATCGGCATAGGAGTTGTGCCGTATTCGCCTGCTACCATGCCCTTGAACTCGTTTGTACACATGCTGTAGCGTTCGCCTGTGAGCACGTTGAACACAGCCTGAGTACCTACGATCTGTGAGGTGGGCGTTACGAGCGGCGGATAGCCCGAATCTTCTCTTACTCTGGGAACTTCTTCGAGTACCTCGTCGAGCTTATCCTCCTTGCCTGCCTGCTTGAGCTGTGACAAAAGGTTTGAGAGCATTCCGCCGGGCACCTGATAGATGAGCGCCTTTGCGTCGGTCGCAAGCATTTTGGGGTCGAGCAGTCCGGATTCAAGATACTTCTCACGGAGAGTCATGAAGTAAGCGCGAACCTCCGCAAGCTGACGGATGTCAAGTCCCGTGTCGAACTCTGTTCCCTGCAGAGCCGCTACCATTGACTCTGTGGGCGCGTGCGATGTGCCGAGCGCGAGGGGGCTGATTGCGGTATCGATTGCGTCCGCGCCTGCCTCTACAGCCTTTAACAGACACATTGAAGCGAGTCCCGAGGTGTAGTGGGTGTGGAGCTGGAGCGGCATTTCGGGCAGCTCAGCCTTGATTGCCTTTACAAGACTTTCAGCTCTTGTGGGTGTGAGAAGCGCCGCCATATCCTTGATGCAGATTGAATCCGCGCCTGCGTCGGCAATTCTCTTTGCGTACTCAACATAGTACTCGTCGGTGAAAACGGGGCCTGTTGTGTAGCTGATTGCAACCTGAGCGTGTCCGCCCTCTCTGTTTGCGGCGGAGATTGCTGTTTTAAGGTTCTTGATATCGTTGAGCGCGTCAAAAATTCGGATGATGTCAATGCCGTTAGCGATTGAACGCTGAACAAGATATTCAACGCAGTCGTCGGCGTAGTGACGGTATCCGAGCATATTCTGACCGCGGAAAAGCATTTGGAGCTTTGTGTTTTTGCAGTGGTCCTTGATCGTGCGCAGACGCTCCCACGGATCCTCATTTAAGAATCTCAGGCACGCGTCATATGTCGCGCCGCCCCAGCATTCGAGTGAATAGTAGCCGATTTCGTCCATTTTGTCGAGAATCGGAAGCATTTCCTCGGTTGTCATTCTGGTGGCAATAAGCGACTGGTGCGCGTCACGCAGAGCAGTTTCGGTTATTTTGATTTTCTTTGCCATTGTATTTTACTCCTTAAAGATGAATTGATCAGAGGTTAGTTGAGAGTTACAAGCACCTTGCCTGAGTCTACTGCCTCGCCCTTGTTTACTTCTACAGTTGCGACTGTGCCGTCCTGAGGAGCTTTTACGGGGGTTTCCATCTTCATTGCCTCTATAAATACGAGGTCGTCGCCTGCCTTAACAGCCTTTCCGGGAGCTGCTACAATGTTAACAACCGTACCGGGCATTGGAGCCTTTACGACAATGCTGCCGATTGCGCCTGCGGGTGCGGCGGGCTTTGCTGCCGGAGCTGCCGCGGGAGCAGCGGCGGGTGCTGCGGCTGCGGGCGCTGCGGATTCGCCGAGCTCTTCAACCTGAACGTCGTATGCGGTACCGTTTACTGTGATTCTTAAATTCTTCATTGTTAAGTCCCCTTTATGTCAAAAGTAATATTCTTTATTGGAATTAAATTGTGCTGTGCTTCTTGGCTACCGTTGGTACACGCTTGCCTGAGAGCATATCGAGTGCGGAAATGAGGGTTCCTCTGAGCTCGTGAAGCTCAACGATTCCGTCTACAAAGCCGTTCTGAGCCGCGTTGAAGGCTGAAAGGTTTTCCTCGGCGAACTTATCTGCCGCCGCCTTCTGCTCGGATACGGGAACGTTCATCTTGTCCTCAGCCATGATGAATGCCGCCGCCTCAACGTTTACGGGTGAGATAACCGCGTCGGGAAGCGCGTATACAACGTCGGCGTTTGCGCCTGTGCCGGCAAGGGCGATATATGCCGAGCCGATTGTCTTTCCTACTACAACGGCGATTTTTACGGTTGTAGCCTCGGCGTATGCCGATGTGAGCTTTGCCGCTGCCTTTAAGCTTTCAAAGCCTGTGCAGTCCGCAAAGGTGATTACGGGGATAGAGAACGCGTCGCAGAAGCGAACGAACTTTGCCGCCTTGTTTGCCGACTTGCAGTCGAGCTTGCCGCCTGTTGTGCGTACTACGCCGACTACCTGTCCGCCGATACGCGCAAGACGTGTGCGCGCGGTATCGCCGAAATCGTCGCCCAGCTTGAACTTTGAGCCGCCGTCAACGAGCTTGCTTACGATGCAGTTTGTATTTTCACCGTCGGGCTGCTCGTCAAAAGACTGGGGAGCCGGAACGAGGTTATTTGAAGGAAGATAGAGCAGAAGCTCCTTTGCCTTTGCGATTGCCTGTTCCCTGCTTTGAGCCACAATTGAAGCGTTGCCGTGTTCAGCGTTATATTTTGCCGAAGCGTTGTCGCCTGTTACGTCAAGCGAAAGCTTTGAGTCCTCTGTCATGATTACAAAGTCAGCGCTTGCGGCGTTGAGTGCGTTTGTGCCGAGGCAGGTTCCCAAAATCACGGATACCTGGGGAACTGCGCCCGATACCTTTGAAGCGAGCTTTAATACCTCGCCGCAGCCGCCGAGCAGCTCTGCGCCCTGGCTGAGTCTGCCGCCGATACTGTCGTAAAATCCTACTACTGGCGCGCCTGTTTTGAGCGCGAGTCCGTATAATTTTTTAAGCTTTGCGGTTTGCGCCTTGCTCAGCGCGCCTCCGCTGATGTCGCTGTTCTGCGCGAACGCGTATACAGGCATACCCTCAACCGTGCCGAAGCCTGCCACTACCTCGGCAAATCCTTCGCCCGACTTGGCAAAGGCGTCGATCTCGCAAAAGCTGTCCGCGTCAAAGAACTCCGTAACGGTCTTATACGCGGAGGTGGAAGCTATTTCAGCTTTGGCGGCACTGATTTTTTCAATACTCATACTTGATTCCTCCATTGCTATATACCATAACTGAAACACATAGTGTCACATACTAAATTCATACATCCCTTATTATAGCAAATTCCATTATAAATTACAACCGCTTTTTTGAGATTATTTTATTCAATTAAATAAAGATGTCATTCCGATTAACGCGGTGGAACGACATCTTAACTTTAAAAATATTAAATTATACGTCCGTTTACTATAGGATTGGCGGTGAGGTTTTTTACCTCTTTTTCGGTCAGGTCGCGCCAGTCGCCCTGCTTTAACATTCCCATTTTTACGCCGCCTATCTGTGTGCGCTTCAGTCGCGCCACTTCAAGTCCTACCGCGTCGCACATTTTGCGGATCTCGCGGTTCTTGCCCTCGTGGAGTATCATTTCAAGCACTACCCTGCCCTCTTCCTTATGTACGACGTGTACGATTGCGGGGGCGGTTTTTTGTCCGTCGATCTCAACGCCGGTTTCAAGCTTGATAAGCTGTTCCTCGGTTATCGTGGGGCGGACGGTCACGCGGTAGAATTTATATATGCTGTTGCGAGGGTGCATTATTTTGTTGGCAAATTCGCCGTCGTTGGTGAATACCAACATTCCCTCGGAGTCCTTGTCGAGTCTGCCGATCGGATACACTCTTTCGCCCACGTTTGACACGAGCTGAGCCACGCATTTTCTTCCGCGCTCGTCGTTCATTGTGGTGATGAAGCCGCGCGGCTTATTGAGCATGATGTAGCGAAACTTTGTTTTGGGCATGACAATGCGCTTGCCGTTTAGCATTACCTTGTCGGCTGAGGTAACCTTGTCGCCCAAAATCGCGGGCTTGCCGTTTACCTTCACCTTGCCCTGCAAAATCAGCTCCTCAGCCTTGCGGCGCGAGGCGATTCCGCACTGCGCTATAAATTTTTGAAGTCTTACGGGTTCTTCTTTTTTAGCCATAATTAAATAATTCCTTTATTTTTTGCCAAAAGCCTGTTTTGACCTTTTCTGTTTCTATATCGTTTTCGGCGGTCAGCTTATAGCTTTTAAGCAGTCTGCCGTCGAGATAATATTCAACGCTTCCCACCGTGCCGCCCTTTTTTACGGGGGCGTACAGAAAGCTTTCGGTTACTATTTTACGCTTTACGCGTTTGCTTTCGTCCGCGCCCAAAAGAATAGGCTCGGCATTGCCGCAAACCGCGTTTACGATGTCGGATACTCCGCCGACGCACGGGATTTTGAGGTTGATTTTCTTAGGCGAATATGCCGAGATATTTGAAAAGCCGTAGTCGTACAGCGCGATGTGGTCGTTCCAGTCGTCCCTGTCGTTTAAGGTCACGCAAATCAGCGTTACGCCGTTTTGGCTTGCGGCCGAAACAAGACATCTGCCTGCCGCCTGAGTGTAGCCCGTCTTGCCGCCTATACAGCGCGGATCGAGCCGCAGCAGCTTATTGTGATTGTTGTAGGTGGCGGTCTTATCCTTTGGATTTATAAAGCTGACCTTTGCGCTTTTCTGAGCTGTCAGCTCGCGGAAGGCTTTGTTTTTAAGCCCTGCCGCCATCAGCAGCGCCAAATCAAGTGCGGTGCTGTAGTGGTTGTCGTCGTCAAGTCCGCTCGGAGTTACAAAGTGAGTGTTTTTCATTCCGAGCTGCTTTGCCCTCTTGTTCATAAGAGCGGCGAATATTTCACTGCTTTTGCCGATTGTCAGCGCCGCCGCGTTTGCCGCGTCATTGCCCGAGCACATCATCATTCCCACGGCGAGGTCGCTCAGCCTGAGCTTTTCGCCGTATTTGAGGTACATTGAGCTGCCCTCCGCGCTCATCTCCCGAGTAAAGGTTAGCGCGGTGTTTTTGCGCTGAGCCGCTTCAAGGGTGAGCAGAGTTGTCATAAGCTTGGTGGTGCTTGCGGGCTTCATACGCTTTTCGGCGTTTTCCGAAAGGATAACGCTGCCGCTCTGCGGACAGTAGAGCACATAGCTTTGAGCGCTTATGTCGGGTTTTTCAGCCGCGTGAACCGCCGCAGGGAACGCAAACAGCACGCAGATGAACAGTGAAATCAGCTTTTTCATAACGATACCCCCTGCAAATTATATGCAAAGGGCAGCGGTTTTACTACTCTATATCGTCGATCGTGATTTCGGAAAAGTCGTCGGTCAGAGCCGCGTCTGCTTTTTTATCCTTTTTGAAAAATCCCTTTACCGTGTCCACAACATCTGGCACCATGTCGATGATTTTCTCGATTCCGTCGCCTCCGCCGTTGACGTTGATCAGGCGGACGTTGCCCTGATAAACCGTGAGGAAGGCTATTGGCTGAATTGTTACGCCCGCGCCGCTGCCACCGCCGAAGAGGTCTTTTTTCTCGTTCTTTGACGGGAGGTCGGAGCCGCCTGACGCGAAGCCGTAGCTCACCTTGGAAACGGGGATGATCAGCGTTCCGTCGGCTGAGGTGATGGGGTCGCCGACGATTGTGTTAACGTCTACCATTTCCTTGATTTTTTCCATGGTTATATTCATTAAGCTTCCGATAGGATGTTCCATAACATTCTCTCCTTTTTCTGAAATCCTTGCTTGTTCTTCCTGTAATGCCGCCTTGTCCTTTTCCGTCTTGTTGCGCAGACTTAATATCAGGCGGAGCGCCTTAAAGCCGTGCTTGAATACAAGAGCGAAAATCCACAGCAGGCGGATACTCGCGCGAAAGTCGATTTTGTATTCCGACTTTCCCTTCGCGTCAAAATCCGGCTGGATGTCTACGCCGTATCGCCTGCATTTTGACGCCTTTACCAGAATACTTACCGCCGGGTATACCGACAAACAGAGGTAGCCGTATTTTACCGCCGTGTCATCGGCATTTTCGCCGCAGTAGGTTATACTTATTTGAAGCCGTTTTATTTTTAAATGCTTAAAAAAGTCCTTTAATACGCCTTTGGTGAGGATCGCGGCGTTTTTGATTGTGTCTATCAGCCACGAAAGTCCTTTTTGCTTTATTATATTCGGCTTTTTTTCCTTTTTCTTTTCCTCTTTTTCGGCGGGCTTTTCCTGCGTTTCCTTCTTTTTCTTTTTTGGCTTCTTGGGCTTTGGCGGATACAGCCTTATCCGTATGAAGCCGATTGTCAGGAACGCCTGTAAATCCTTGTCAAAGGTTACCGCCGCGCCGATCGGTATCATCAATAACAGCGCTATAAAAATGATTATTCCGATTAATATATACCAGCCAATCAAGAATAATCACCTCGCTGTGAGTTTTTAATCGGGTTCTTTATTTTCTTCTGCGGAATTATTTTCGCTTTCCTCCGCTTTTTCCTCGTCGTTTTCCGGGAGAGGCGGAAGCTCCTCTGGGCTTGATATATTGAAGCACCTAAGGAAGTGCTCGGTCGTGCCGTAGAGCAGCGGCCGTCCCGGAAGCTCAAGTCTTCCCTTTTCTTCAATCAGTCCCTTTGTTGTAAGGCTTCCTATTACTCCGCTGCAGTCTACGCCGCGCACCTGCTCAACAAACGCCTTTGTTACGGGCTGGTTGTAGGCTACAACCGCGAGCACCTCAAGCGCCGCCTGTGAAAGCGGTGTATTGCGGCGCAAATCCATTATTGTGCGGATTTGCTCAGCGTATTCCTTGCGCGATACCATTTGATAGCTGTTGTGAAGTTTTATTATCATTATGCCCCGCTGTGCCTCGTTATAATCGGAAATCAGCGCGTCAATTTCATTTTGCGCCTGAGCTTCCGTGATTTCGAGCGTCTGGGCTATTCTTGAAAGCTCAACCGAAGCTCCGCTTGCGAACAGGATAGCTTCAATTGCCGCTTTAAGATTCATTTGTTCCATCGTTTGACTCCCTGTCGTTTTCTATCATGCGCACCACGGCGTTTTCGCCGCTGCCCTCGATTACTATCCTTTTTCCCTTTACAAGCTCCAGCGTGGCAAGAAAGGTTGCAACAAGCTCGCTCTTGCCCTCGCAGACCTCGAAGATTTCGTGATACTCGAGCTTTTTGCCGCGTCTGAGCCTGCGCATGAGGTGGATGATCTTGCTGTTTACCGAAACGATTTTGTGGGCTACGATTCCCGAAAACGCCTGCTCGGACGGAGGCAGCTTGCGCTTTCCTCTGCCTACCGCGCTGATGTACGCCTTGACGATATCCTCGGGCGGATGCTGACGGTTGTAGGTCATGTCGAACTCTACGGGAGACGGCTCGCGGAAAAATCGGTCGAAGTCGTAGATTTGTCCGAGCTTCTTTGCCATTTCGCGGCAGACCGCGTATTCGAGCAGCTGTCCCGACAGCTCCTTTTTGAGCTCCTCTGCCTCTTCCTCGTATTTTGGGAGCAGCATTACGGATTTGATGTAGACGAGCCTTGACGCCATTGTAAGGAATTCCGAGGCTACGTCCATTTGGTGCTCGCGCATGTTATCTATCTGCTCCATGTACTGGTCAAGCAGCTCCGATATCTGAATGTCGTAGATGTCGATTTTATTCTTTGATATCAGGGTGAGCAGCAAATCGAGCGGTCCCTCAAAAACAGGCAGCTTGTACTGTAACTGTGTTTCCATGGCGTTAACCTAATCCGAACGCGTTGAAAGGCAGTCTTGCAAGCCAGTCAAGTCCGTAGAGGACGTTGTTTGACAGGAATGAGAGCACTGCGGTGAGCGGTCCGGTGTAGATTAAAATGAACAGAACCGCGAAGAAAATCATTTGGTACTGATAGAAAAAGTTGACCGCCTTGTCGGGCAGGAAGGTGAACATTATTTTTGAACCGTCGAGCGGCGGTACGGGCAGCAGATTGAATACCGCAAGGTTTATATTTACCTGAATGTAGAAGTTCAGGAAGGTATAAACATAGCCGCCGAATTCCGAACGGAATAAACCGGGAGTGGCTGCCCAGAGAGTGTAGTAAATCAAAAGTCCTACGAATGCCGCAACAAGGTTTGATACAGGTCCCATCAGGGCGGTGATCGCCATGCCGACCTTGGGGTTTTTAAAGTTGCGCGGGTCAACGGGTACGGGCTTTGCCCAGCCGAAGCCTACAAGCAGCATGAACAGCGCGCCTACCGGGTCAACGTGACTGAGCGGATTGAGCGAAAGTCTGCCGCGCTTCTTTATCGCCTTGTCGCCGAGGAAGTAGGCTGTCTGCGCGTGAGCCCATTCGTGAAGCGGAAGTATAAGAAATATTATCACCAGAACCGCTAAAATCTCGGCTACTGCCGATTGCAGCGTGAGGCGTCCGTGTAAAAGTTGAGAAAGCATATAGTCCTCCACTATAGTAAAAAATATACATATTATATTATACTACAAACACTATAAAAAAACAAGTTAATAAATTTTAAAAAAAGACTTGCTTTTTTCCGCGTTTTCTGGTATTATAACAAAGTTAGGAAAATAGTTTAGAATACTAAGGAGGTGCAGACGTATGGCAAAGTGTCAATTCTGCGGTAAGGATGTAAAATTCGGAATTAAGGTTTCTCACTCACACAGACGTTCTAACAGAACATGGAAACCCAATGTTCAGCGTGTTAAGGCAATTGTTGACGGTTCACCAAAGCGTGTATATGCTTGCACCCGTTGCTTACGTTCCGGTAAGGTTACAAGAGCTAACTAAGGTTTACATCTAAAAGAGCGGTTTTTAACCGCTCTTTTTTGTTGCATTAAATTACGCCGTTAAATTTTAGATGCGGATCGGGTGACCGCAAGGGTCAACCCTACATGTCATTTCGACCGAACACAGTGATCGGAGAAATCTCCTTTTGTTGGTTATTCCGCATTGAGCCTAAAAATTACGCCGTTCCCTTTTTTGGAAACGGCGTTTTCTTTTATCCTGTTAATCTTTCAGCATTAAATTGAGCATTACTTTTTTACGCATTATCAAAAGCGTCACCATGCCGCCTATTGCAAGCACCAGAACCGCGATTGCTATTATCGGGTTGCCCGGGGAAATCAATACCGGCGTCTCCGTTTTTTTCGATGACTTCGGCTTTGCCTGATGAGCGTCGTTCTTTTCATCCACGGGCTTTACATTGCCCGGTTTTGTTACAATGGGAGTTGTTGCAACGGCATGCGACGCGGGCACGGTCGAAGCATGAGACGGCTCGCTTACGTTTTGCTCGTCGGGCGTACCCTGTGCCTTTGTGGTGGGAGCTGTTGAAGGTACGTCGGTTGTAGGCTCAACGTAGTTCGATTCGGTAATTGAAGTCTTTTTTGAAATGCTCACCTTCAGCTTTGTAAGGTCGGCTACGTTGAAGTTATTGACTACAAAGCATTTTTCATTGTCGTCCATGAGCCAGAGCATGTCGATGCTGAGGTCGATTTTTGTAATCTGAGGCTCGTTGTCGGGAATGTCCGCAACGTCGAACACCAGCTTTACATATACGTTATCGTCAGCGGAGAAGTTGAACAGCTGTACGCTTGTGGCATTGTATTTTACATAGCCTTCCTCAAATTCAACTACTCCCAATTCTCCGATTACGGGACAGATTTTCTTTGCCGTATTCTTTTTGGGATCGAGGCGGAGCACCTTTGGATCGTAGGAAAGGTCCCACTGGGTTGTCATTACGCCCCTTGACGCCTTGAGGTAGTAGGTTACCGCTACCTCCCTTGTGTACTGGTTATAGTCGGCGTTAGCCTTGCCGAAAAAGTTCGATATCGCGCTGACAGACAGCGACGGATATTTGAGCGGTTTTACATAGGTTGTGGGCTGGACGGTTGTGCCGTCAACTGCCATTTCCGAGGGCAGTGTTGATTCCGAGGTCGTGCCGTCGGAAAGCTCGGTTTGTTCCGTTGGAGGCTCAGCGGTAACAAAGTCCTCGGATTTTGCCGCCGAGAACCTGACTAATGACTGAAAGGTCAGAATATTAAGAATAATTAATACAATAAATGAACTAAATATTCTTTTAGACATTTTTATCCTCCATATGATATTATTATACAAATGTAGTATACACCAATATTGCGTAAAAATCAAGTGTACAAGCCAATTTTGAATTAATACAAATGAAAAAAGGCACCCTCCGTCAGGAGAGTGCCTTGATCAGCTTAAATATTAGAGAGCTTTTCTGCGCTTGAAGTATACAAATGCTACAACGCCGAGAGCTGCTACGAGCATTACAACAACAAATGATGTTGCACCTGTCTGGATTGCGCCGTTGTTGTCGCTGTTGCCGCCGTTGCCGCTGTCACCTGATGAATCAGATGTTGATGAACCGGAACCATTATCATCGGGAGCGGGGATAACCTTTACTACAGGCTTAAGATCAAGCTTCTGACCTGCTTCTGTTTCGAAGTGGAGAACGAACTCGTTTTCGCCTTCAGCAAGTGTTTCCATAAAGGAAGCCTTTACCTTAACGATGAGGCTGCCGTCATCCTGGGGCTCAAGAGTGTAGTTCTCAGCGTCAACTACCTTGCCGCCAACACTAACTGTCTTGAGGATCTTAGAAAGATCATAGTATCTTGAAGTGCTTGTTACTTTGAGCTCATAATCCTTGCCTGAACCCTTTGTCCAAGATGAATCATAAGTAACCTTGATGAATGATGAGGGCTCATCGGGAGTTGATACGCCTGTTGTGGGCTGTACTGTTGGAGATGTAGCTTCTGTAGCTGATGTGGGAGCTGTGGGAGCTTCCTTCTGTTCCCAGTACTTGCCTTTGAAGTTACCAACAACGATCTGTTTGTCAGCATTG
>OMXW01000035.1 GCA_900315085.1 uncultured Eubacteriales bacterium | reverse complement strand
GCGGCTCTGGTGAAGCAGTTTTCGTCAAAAAGCGCCGCCTCGGTGAGAGAATAAGCGAGTTTGTCAGAACAGCCGCGTTCGCTGATAAGCGAGTAAAAGCTGCCGTAAAGGTTAAGAAAAACCTCGGGTTTTTCCTCAATCGCGCACAGCAGATTGTAATATGCCCTGACAACGCTGCGGTTGAGAATACCTCTGAAAACCGAAAGCGAGCAAAGCCTGAGTTTTACTTCATTTACCTTATTCATAAAATCATTCCAATCACATTTTATTATACTACTCCCCCCGCTCTCCGTCAAGTATTTTACTTCGCGTTTTTGATGTCGGTTTGTTAGGGAGCGTCTGTGTTTCGCGAGAATACATCTTCTGTTGGAAGTTGTGAGGGCAATAGAAACAATGTTTTGTTTGATTTTGTTCTCTGTCTAACGTAATATTTACACTATTCGGACGGCCGCAACGGTCGTCCGTTTTTTTGCATAGTTGTAAATAAAAATGTAGGGGAGGCGCTTGCAGCCTCCCGGCAAATTATAGCATAGCTATCGGGAGACCGCGAGGGTCTCCCCTACAATGGAAATTTCTCCATCCTGTCTGCACGACCAAAACTCTAAACTCTCAACTCTAAACTCTGAAAAATAATCCCACAAAAAGGAAACAAACTTCTATGAACAGGGGATTTCTCCATTCTGTCTGCACGACCAAATTTCTAACCACTAATCACCAACCACTAATCACTAAAAAAGGCTCGGCATAGCCGAACCTTTTTTACAATTATATTAAGTCAAAGTCCTCGATGGGAGTGTCGTCGGACACAAGCTCGGGCTTGGTGTTTTCAAGCTCAACGCTTGCGTAACGCTGCATGCCCGTACCTGCGGGGATGAGCTTACCGATGATTACGTTCTCCTTAAGACCAACGAGCGGATCTACCTTGCCCTTGATTGCGGCGTCGGTAAGAACTCTTGTTGTCTCCTGGAACGAAGCGGCTGACATAAAGCTGTCTGTTGCAAGAGCAGCCTTTGTGATACCGAGAAGAAGCTGAGTGAATGTAGCTTCTCTGAGGTCGGTTTCGCCTGCCGCGATACGCTTTTTGATTTGCTCGTTCTCATAAAGAACGTCGTTCTTGTCATAGGTCTGACCTGACAGGAAGCTTGTGCTGCCTGCGTCGTCAACCTTGACCTTGCGCATCATCTGACGAACGATAACCTCGATGTGCTTATCGTTGATTTCAACACCCTGCAAACGGTAGGTACTCTGTACCTCAGAAATGAGGTAGTTCATAACCGCCTCGGGACCGAGGATATCGAGGATATCATGCGGATTTACAGCACCGTCGGTGATTTTGTCACCGCGCTTTATCTCCTGACCCTCGGCAACCTTTACGCGGAAGCCGAACGGGATAAGATAAGCCTTTTCTTCGCTTGTATCCTTATTAAATACTACTGCGTGACGAGCGTTTTTGATTTCCTCAAAACGAACCACACCGTCGATTTCACTGATGATTGCAAGGCTCTTTGGCTTTCTGGCCTCAAACAGCTCCTCAACACGCGGAAGACCCTGTGTGATATCCTCCGCCGAAGCAACGCCGCCGGTATGGAAGGTTCTCATTGTAAGCTGAGTACCGGGCTCACCGATTGACTGAGCAGCGATGATACCGACAGCCTCACCTACAGTAACGGGCTGACGGTTTGCGAGGTTTGAGCCGTAGCACTTGCGGCACGCGCCGTGCTTGGCGCGGCAGGAAAGTACGGAACGGATTTTTACGCTCTGAGCGCCCGAGTTGACAATGATATCAGCCTCGTTTTCGCCCATCATAACGTCCTTTGAAACGAGGACGTTGCCGTTTTCGTCGCAGAAATCCTCGAGCAGGTAACGTCCGATAAGACGCTCGTGCAGGCTTTCGATAACGTTTGATTCGCCGGCTTTGATGTCGAAGATTTCAAGACCTTCGTGAGTTCCGCAGTCCTCGTCGCGGATGATGACCTCCTGCGAAACGTCAACAAGACGTCTTGTAAGGTAACCCGAGTCAGCGGTACGGAGCGCGGTATCGGCAAGACCTTTACGCGCACCACGCGAAGAAATAAAGTATTCCAAAATGTTCAGGCCTTCACGGTAGTTAGCTCTGATAGGAATTTCGATTGTTTTACCCGAGGTATTGGCGATAAGTCCGCGCATACCAGCGAGCTGACGGATCTGGCTCATACTGCCTCGAGCACCGGAGTCAGCCATCATGAAGATCGGGTTGTAGCGGTCGAGGTTCCTTTGCAGAGCGGCGGTAACGTCGTCCGTAGCCTTTGCCCAGATGTTGAGGATCTCCTCGTAACGCTCTTCCTCGGAGCGAAGACCCATCATGTACTCGTCGCGGATAGAGTCAACCTCTTCCTCCGCCTTTGCGATGATAGCCTTCTTTTCGGGCGGGATAACCGCGTCGCATACGGCAACGGTCAGCGCGCCTATCGTTGAATATTTATAGCCCTGCGCCTTGATGTTGTCAAGCATTTCGCTTGTACGCGAAGCGCCGTGCTTTTTGATTGAAGCGTCGATGATCTTCTTAAGTCCCGACTTGCCTACGAGGAAGTCAACCTCAAATTTGAGCTTGTTTTCGGGGATGCTTCTGTCAACAAAGCCGAGGTCCTGAGGAATAGGATTGTTGAAGATTATCTTGCCGATTGTGGTGTCTACAATTGCGGTTTCAAGCTTGCCGTCGATTTCCATCTCACGGCGAACCTTGATTTTTGAGTGAAGCTCAATAACGCCTGTCTGGTACGCCATCATAACCTCGTCCACGTTGCGGAACACCTTGCCCTCGCCTCTCTCGCCGTCCTTATCGAGCGTAAGATAGTAGGAACCGAGGATCATATCCTGAGTAGGAACCGCAACAGGCTGGCCGTCGGAGGGCTTAAGAAGGTTGCCAGCCGCGAGCATGAGGAAGCGTGCCTCAGCCTGAGCCTCGGCGGAAAGCGGAACGTGAACAGCCATCTGGTCGCCGTCGAAGTCGGCGTTGAACGCTGTACATACAAGCGGATGAAGCTTGATTGCGCGGCCTTCAACAAGCACGGGCTCAAACGCCTGGATGCCGAGACGGTGAAGTGTTGGCGCACGGTTGAGCATTACGGGGTGTCCCTTGATTACAACCTCAAGAGCGTCCCAAACGTTTTCCTTTGCGCGTTCAACGGCTTTTCTTGCCGATTTGATATTCTGCTCTGCCTTCGTTTCAACAAGACGCTTCATAACGAAGGGCTTGAACAGCTCAAGAGCCATTTCCTTAGGCAGACCGCACTGATACATTTTAAGCTCAGGACCTACTACGATAACGGAACGTCCCGAGTAGTCAACACGCTTACCGAGCAGGTTCTGACGGAAACGTCCCTGCTTACCCTTAAGCATATCCGACAACGACTTTAACGCGCGGTTGTTGGGGCCCGTAACAGGGCGACCGCGTCTGCCGTTGTCGATGAGCGCGTCAACGCTTTCCTGGAGCATTCTCTTCTCGTTGCGGATGATGATTTCAGGCGCGTTGAGCTCGAGAAGCTTTTTAAGACGGTTGTTTCTGTTAATTACACGACGGTAAAGGTCGTTTAAGTCTGATGTTGCAAAGCGTCCGCCGTCAAGCTGAACCATAGGACGGATATCGGGCGGGATCACGGGAACTACGTCAAGGATCATCCACTCGGGACGGTTGCCCGAAAGTCTGAAGCTCTCAACAACGTCAAGACGCTTTAACAGACGGATGCGCTTCTGACCTGAGGAGGCTTCAAGCTCCTCTTTGAGTTCGGCGGCAAGAGCGTCAAGGTCGATTTCCGCAAGCAGTTCTTTGATGGACTCAGCGCCCATGCCTGCCTTGAAGTCGTCCTCGTACTTCTCGCGCATATCATTGTATTCGGTCTCGCTGAGGCACTGATACTTTGCAAGGTCGCGGCAGTCGCCGGGATCCGTAACGATGTACTGTGAGAAGTACAGCACGTTTTCAAGCACCTTGGGAGAAACATCGAGCATAAGGGCGATCCTTGAAGGAATACCCTTGAAGTACCAGATGTGTGAAACGGGAGCCGCAAGCTCGATGTGGCCCATGCGCTCGCGTCTTACCTTTGAGCGTGTGACCTCAACGCCGCAGCGGTCGCAGATCTTGCCCTTGAAGCGGATTCTTTTGTACTTACCGCAGTGGCACTCCCAGTCCTTTGTAGGTCCGAAAATACGCTCGCAGAAAAGTCCCTCGCGCTCGGGCTTAAGCGTTCTGTAGTTAATGGTTTCGGGCTTTTTTACCTCGCCGTAAGACCATGCTCTAATCTGTTCGGGGGAAGCAAGACCGATTTTAATTGAATCAAAAATATTGTTGTCTATCATGTTACTTCCTCCTTATAATTCGTCTGTACCGAAGTCGTCAAAGTCGAACAGAATGTCGTCGTCGCGCTCCTCGTCGGCAAGGCTGTCGTCAAACATATTGCCTTCCTCGCCGCCCTCGTCGAGGGTGTAGCCGTCCATCGAGGTCATTACGTTGTCCTCTTCAAACTCGGTTGAAGCAGCGTCAGCGAGGTTTTCGTCCTCCTCAAACTTCTGCTTGATATCAATTTCTTCGCCCTCAACGTCAAGAACTCTTACGTCGAGTGAAAGCGACTGGAGCTCCTTGATGAGTACGCGGAACGATTCGGGGATTCCCGGAGCGGGAATGTTCTGTCCCTTAACGATTGCCTCGTAGGTCTTGACACGGCCGACAACGTCGTCCGACTTAACAGTCAGGATCTCCTGCAGGGTATAAGCCGCGCCGTAAGCCTCGAGAGCCCAAACTTCCATCTCTCCGAAACGCTGGCCGCCGAACTGAGCCTTACCGCCCAGAGGCTGCTGAGTAACGAGCGAGTAGGGGCCTGTGCTTCTTGCGTGGATCTTTTCATCAACGAGGTGATGCAGCTTGAGGTAATACATGTAGCCTACGGTTACGGGGTTGTCAAAGCGTTCGCCGGTACGTCCGTCAACAAGCCATGTTTTACCGTCCTCGCTGTAGCCCGCGTCTTTGAGCGCCGCAAAGATATCCTGCTCGTGAGCGCCGTCAAATACGGGCGTCATGATCTTCCAGCCAAGCGCCTTTGCGGCATAGCCGAGGTGAACCTCGAGCACCTGACCGATGTTCATACGGGAAGGTACGCCGAGGGGGTTGAGTACGATGTCAAGCGGTGTACCGTCGGGCAGGAAGGGCATATCCTCAACGGGGAGAATACGCGAAACAACGCCCTTGTTTCCGTGACGGCCCGCCATCTTGTCGCCTACGCTGATTTTGCGCTTGAGCGCAAGATAAACTCTTACTACCTTGTTGACGCCGGGCTGAAGCTCGTTGCGGCTGTCAGCTCTTGTAAATACCTTTACGTCAACGACCGTACCGCATTCGCCGTGCGGTACGCGCAGGGAGGTATCTCTTACCTCTCTTGCCTTTTCGCCGAAGATCGCGCGGAGCAGTCTTTCCTCGGCGGTCAGCTCGGTCTCACCCTTGGGAGTTACCTTGCCGACAAGAATATCGCCTGCCTTGACCTCGGAGCCTATCTGGATGATACCGTCCTCGTCAAGGTATTTGAGCATATCCTCACCTACGTTGGGGATATCTCTTGTAATTTCCTCGGGGCCGAGCTTTGTATCTCTTGCCTCGGTGTCAAATTCTTCAATATGGATAGATGTGTAAACATCGTCGCGTACGATTTTTTCGTTGAGAAGTACGGCGTCCTCGTAGTTGTAACCCTCCCAGGTCATGAAGCCGATGAGGGCGTTTTTACCGAGAGCGATCTCACCGTTGTCGGTTGCGGGACCGTCGGCGAGAACCTCGCCCTTCTTTACGCGCTGGCCTCTTTCAACGATGGGACGCTGATTGAAGCAGGTGCCCTGGTTGGAGCGCAGGAACTTGATCACCTCAAAGTCCTGAACCCTGCCGCTGTCGTACTGAACGCGGATAGTGCGCGCGTCAACGCTCATTACAATACCGTCCTCCTCGGCGAGGATACATACGCCGGAGTCGGTACCTGCCTTGTACTCCATACCGGTACCTACGATAGGAGCCTGGCTCTGGAGAAGCGGAACTGCCTGACGCTGCATGTTCGCGCCCATGAGAGCACGGTTTGCGTCGTCGTTTTCAAGGAACGGGATCATAGCCGTAGCTACGGATACAACCATCTTAGGCGATACGTCCATGTAATCAAAGCGCTTTGCGGGAAGCTCTACGAACTCGTCGCGGAAACGTCCTACAACTCTTGAATTAACGAATCTGCCCTCTTCGTCGAGCGGCTCGTTCGCCTGAGCGACATAGTAGTTGTCCTCCATGTCGGCGGTCATGTATACAACATCGTCGGTAACAACTCCTGTTTCCTTGTCGATTTTACGGAACGGAGCCTCAACAAAGCCGTACTTGTTGATTTTCGCGAATGACGCGAGATATGAGATAAGACCGATGTTAGGACCTTCAGGGGTCTCGATAGGACACATACGGCCGTAGTGGGTGTAGTGAACGTCACGAACCTCAAATCCCGCGCGGTCACGGGAAAGACCGCCGGGGCCCAGAGCCGAAAGACGGCGCTTGTGAGTAAGCTCTGCAAGCGGGTTTGTCTGATCCATAAACTGTGACAGCGGTGAAGAACCGAAGAACTCCTTGATTGCCGCCGTAACGGGTCTGATATTTATGAGTGTGTTCGGTGAGAGCGAATCCATGTCCTGGGACTGGGTAGTCATTCTCTCGCGCACAACTCTTTCAAGTCTTGAAAAACCGATTCTGAACTGGTTCTGCAGCAGCTCGCCTACGCAGCGGATACGTCTGTTGCCTAAGTTATCGATATCGTCGGTGTTGCCTACGCCGTGAGCAAGGCAGTTGAGGTAGTTGATCGTTGCAAAGATGTCCTCAACGGTGATGTAGTTGGGAACAAGCTCGTGAGCGCGCTCGCGGAGCATTTCCTTGAGCTGCTCCTCGTTTTCGGCTGCGTCGAGAACCTCGCAGAGTACGTCAAAGCGAACGTTCTCCTTGATTTCGCACTCAGCCTCGGCGTCAAAATCAACGTAGCAGGAAATGTCAACCATACCGTTTGAAATAACCTTTACGATCGTTTCGTCCGCGCCCTTTACATACGCTACCGAAACGCCCGCGTTCTCGATTTCAAGAGCCTTTTCCTTTGAGATCTTCTCGTCGCGGAGAGCCATTACCTCGCCTGTGCGGGGGTTGGCGATCGGCTCGGTGATTACCTGATTTGCAAGGCGGTTTGCGATGCCGAGCTTCTTGTTGTATTTATATCTGCCTACTCTTGACATGTCGTAGCGGTTCTCGTCAAAGAACAGGTTGTTGATATGAGTCTGAGCGCTGTCTACTGTGGGAGGCTCGGAAGGACGGAGCTTTTTGTAAACCTCTATCAAGCCCTCCTCGATGTTGTGAGCCTGATCCTTCTCGATCGTCGCCTTCATTCTGGGATCGTCGCCGAAGTAGTCCAGAATCTCAGCGTCGGTGCCGAGTCCGAGCGCTCTGATAAATGAGGTAACGGGGAGCTTTCTGTTCTTGTCGATTCGAACATAGAATACGTCGTTAACGTCGGTTTCATACTCGAGCCACGCGCCGCGGTTAGGAATAACGGTGGTTGAGTAGAGCTCCTTACCCGTTTTGTCGTGATCCATCTTGTAGTAAACGCCGGGGCTGCGGACGAGCTGCGATACGATTACGCGCTCCGCGCCGTTAATAACAAAGGTTCCGCTTGGTGTCATAAGCGGGAAATCGCCCATAAACACGTTGCTTTCTTTAATTTCGCCTGTACTCTTGTTTAAAAGGCGGGCTGTTACCCTGAGCGCTGCCGAATATGTGGCGTCGCGCACCTTACATTCAATTACGCTGTAGTTGGGATGATCGACGTCAAGCGTGTAGTCGATGAAGTCGAGCACAAGGTTGTCCTGATAATCGGTGATACCCGATACATCCTTGAACACATCCTTCAGTCCCTCCTCGAGGAACCACTTGTAGGACGCTTTCTGCACCTCAATGAGGTTGGGCATATCGATTACTTCTTCGATTTTGCCAAAGCTCATTCTCTCGGTGTTGCCAAGCTTTACGGGTTTGACATTTACCATAGGCGTATCACTCCTTAATTTTTTTCAGCAAAAGGGCTATGCAGTATCAACAAAATCCGCGTCGAAAAATGATTAAAAATACATCTTGACAGGAATAATATTTTGTGATAATATCCCCTTATCAAATGGTTATTTGTTAAAAAAATCGCAGACTTTCGGTACATATCCCCATTATGGTACATTTTACTATTTTATACCCCCGAAGGGAAGTTGTCAAGAGCTTTTTTAAAACTTTTTACATAATCTTAATACTTTTTTAACCGTTAATGCTCCAAAGGAAATTTAAGCCTTTGGAGCCTGTTTTTCGGGCAAGAAGGAACACGCGGCGGCGTTTGCACTTTCAATTCAAAACATGAGCGCTCAATTATCTATTGACAAAGCTCTTTGTCAAGGGTAAAATTAGTTTGGAAACACAGTAAAAAGGAGAAGCAAATGCCGATTTACAGGATTGCAAAACTGAACATACAAATTGATCCGCTGTACAGTCAGACCGAAAAACGGCTCGCTCCGTTTCTGAGCCAAACAGCCGATTATGACTTTGACGCGTCGGCTTCGGCTGAGGAGGTCAAAAGCTATATTGAAGAAAAAGAGCCCTGTCCCCCCTACCTTGCCGAGGGCGCGATCATTCTGACAAAAATCTGCAAGACCGTGCTTTCGGACTACAGCGGAATGTTCTTTCATTCTTCAAGTCTGATGCTCGACGGCGAGGCGTATCTTTTTACCGCGCTGAGCGGCACCGGCAAGTCTACCCACACCGCGCTGTGGAGAAAGCGCTTCGGCGACAGGGTGACAATGATAAACGACGACAAGCCGATAATAAGGAACATCGACGGAAAATTCTGGGTATGCTCAACCCCGTGGATGGGCAAATCCGAGATAGGCACAAATATTGACGTGCCGATAAAGGCGGTTTATGTACTGCAGCGCGGCGAAAAAAACACCGCCGAGCGCGTAAGCACCGCAAGGGTATTTAAACAGCTGCTTGAAGCTACGCTTGTACCGAACACCGCGGAGAATATGCAAAAGCTGCTTGAGCTTTTTGACGGACTTTTTTCAAGCGTGCCGCTGTTTCTTTTGAGCTGCAACACGGACGAGGAAGCCGCGCAGGTTGCGTATAATGCCGCTAATAAGGAGTAAATTATGAACATAGAACACGTTATCTCGGTTGAGAACATGCGTCAGAGCGACGCTCAGACAATTGAAAACGGAATCACCTCGGCGGAGCTTATGCACCGCGCCGCGCTGGGAATATTCAACGCCGCAAAGTTCGTCGGCAAGGTAGCTATCGTATGCGGCTCCGGAAACAACGGCGGCGACGGCTACGCTCTTGCCTGCATACTCTGCGAAAACGGCTTTACCCCGTCGATTTTCAGGGTGAGCGAAAAGTTCTCAAAGGACGGACTTTTCTACTACAAAACCGCGCTCTCGCTCGGAGCGGTTGAGGAAAATATCAACGTGCCAGATCCATTCGCGGGCTACGACATCGTTGTTGACTGTATCCTCGGCACGGGGTTCCGCGGCGAGGTTAGCGACGAAATAAAGCACGTTATTGAGGAAATCAACCTCTGTCAGGGCTTCATCATCAGCGCGGACATAAACAGCGGTATCAACGGCGACACGGGAGCAGCTCCTATTGCCGTCAACTCCGACCTCACCGTTTCTATCGGCTATTTAAAGACCGGAATGTTCTTAAACGACGCTCCCTACTACATTGACAAGCTGCGCAACGCTGATATCGGAATAACTCTGCTGCGCGAGGAATACAAGCTTGTTGACTACGAAATGCTCCACATGTTTGAGGGCTACAACTCGATTTCGATGACTATCGAGGAATTTTACGAACGGTTCGGCTACACACCCGAGGACGGAGGAATTGCCGAAAAAGCCGCTCAGCTCAGCGCCGAGCAGGGCAAAACCGTTGTGATCAAGACCGAGCACTCGGCGGTGATAGGCGACATAAAATATGTGTACTTCTGCGCGGACTACATAATTTAAGGAGAATTTGTTATGATGAATTTATTTCAGCGTTTCGCGATTTTTATGCAGGGCAGATACGGCTACGATACCCTGAACAAGTTTTTGTCGGGGCTTGTTTTTGCGATTTATATTATCAACTTTTTCGTGTTCAACCGCTTGGCTCATTTTATCATCTTCCTGATAAATATGCTTTTCATCGCGCTCATTATTTTCCGCATGCTGTCGCGCAATATTACAATGCGAAGCGCGGAGAACCGCAAATTTCTAAAAATCTATGAGCCTGTAAAAAATTGGATAAAGTTCACCATCCGCCGTTTTAAGGAAAGAAAGGACTACCGCTACCGCAAATGTCCCTCCTGCAAGGCTACCCTGAGAGTTAAAAACAAAAAGGGCGTCCACACCGTGCGGTGCCCAAAATGCCGCTTTGAATTCAAAACAAAAATATAATGCGGATAGTGTTATTTGCTTGACTTTTTAGTTTTATATTGCTATACTATGTTTATCGTAAGAAAGCATTGCTTTCGGAAAGGAGACCAATATGCCCAACGAAGAGATTTTTGAAGAGATGGAAAACGAAGGCGCGCTCATTACCCTGGAGGACGAGGACGGTAACGAGGTTGAATTTGAGTTCCTGGACGTTGTTGAGTATGACAACGACGAATATATTGTTCTTATTGAAAATCAGGAGGACGCCGACGAGGTTGTTATCCTGAAGATCAACGCTCTTGACGAGGATACCGAGGAGTACATCAGCATCGATGATGAGGAGCTTCTTGAAAAGCTGTTTGACCTGTTCAAGCAGAAATATGAGGGCGACATCGAGTTTGAATAATTAAAGACAAACTAAAAGCACGGCAGAAGCCGTGCTTTTTTTGTTGATAAACTGTGTTTTCTGTCAGCCTTTCAGGTGGCAGGAGAAATCGATTACTCCGTCCTTCCAGCTTACGTCGATTTTTCCGCGGTACTGCTTCACTATTCCGTCCGCGATTGAAAGACCTATGCCGTAGCCGCCCTTGTCGATGTTGTGGCTCTTGTCATCGCGGTAGAAGCGGTCAAAGAATCTGCTGTAGTCCTGGTTCTCGCCCGCGGCGTAGCTGTTGCTTACGTTCAGCTTTATTCCCTTTCCCTTTTGCGAAAGAGATATTTTTACCGTGCCGCCGTCGTCGCAGTACTTGATTGCGTTGTCGAGCAGAAGCGACATTAGCTGACTGAGCTGTCCCTTGTTGGCGGTCATCGTGACGTTTTCCTCGATTTCGCGTTCAAGCGTTTTACCGTCCTTTGACGCAAGGGAAGCAAAGGTATCCGCTTCCTTTTGAGCGGTTTCGGTCACGTTGAACTCAGACAGCTCCTCGCTGTTTTCGCTCTCCTCAGCCTTTGCGATTGTTACCAGATTTCCGATCAAATCGGTCATTCGGTCAACCTGATTCATTGTGGATTCGTTCCACTCGTCCTCGCCGTGCATCATCATTTCAAGCTCGGTGTTCGCCCTGATTACCGCGAGCGGAGTTTTAAGCTCATGGCTGGCGTTTGTGATAAACTGCTTTTGCTTTTCAACGGCGCGAATCTCGGGCTTTATCATATGGAGCGAAATCAGCCTTACAAAGAAGTACGCGAGTATTGAACCCACGAACGTGAGCACCAGCGCGATATTTCCTACGCGGCGGCTGTCAGCCATCTGACTGCCCGTATCGATGCAGACAACAAGAGTTTCGTTTCCGCTGTTTTTGACCTTGTACGAAAAGCCGTCAAAATCGCCGTATTCTTTGCCGCTGTTCAAAGCGTTCTTTGCGTATTCGGTCGCCTTGTCCTCGTCAATAAGCGCTATATGGTTAGTGCTTATTTTTTTTGCGTTGCCGCCGGAATCAAAGCTCACCGTAAAAAACCGGAGCGAATAGATAAATTCCGAGGAACTGTCAACGCCTGTGTTGAAAATGTCCTCCAAAAACTCTAAAAAGAAGTTGTCGCTCTTTTTTCTGCTGAGCTTATTCACTTTATCGGAGGTTTCAGTGTCGTTATAATCGGCGAAATAGAATACATCGTGGTTGTCGGAGATAAAATCGAGCGACTTCTGGATAAGCTTTTTAGCGGAGAAAAAGTTCACAAGGTAAATTGTGGAGCACATCAGAGCCATTACCAGCACAAAGGATATAAGCGCGGTCAGAGTGAATTTTCTCCGAAGCTTTTTTATTGCGCGTTCATTCATATTTCATTACCTCTTTACGAGAGCCTGTAGCCCGAATTTTCATCGCCCTCGATCACCGTATCGGACGCGATCGCTCTGAGCTTGCGCTTTAAGTATGAAACGTACAGTACGACTGTGTCGGGCTGGGCGTCGGGCTCGCGGCTCCAGACGTTGTTCAGTATGTAGTCTACGCTTACGCTGCGGTCCTTGTTGAGCATTAACTGCTGCATAAGCTCAAACTCCTTGACGGACAGTCTTACGCTGTTTTCGGAGGCAAGCTCAAAGGTCTGAGCGTAAAGCAGAACATCGTTGTATTTTAAATCGTTTGTGCCGTATTCGGTCTTGCGGCGGGTGAGCGCTCTTACTCTTGCGAGCAGCTCCTTCATGGCAAACGGCTTTGTGAGGTAGTCGTCCGCGCCCGCGTCAAGTCCGGCTACGCGGTCGTCGATTTCTGACTTGGCGGTGAGCATTAAAACGGGCGTAATAATGTTTTTTGCCCTGATTTCCGTCAAAGCCTGAATTCCGTCCTTTTTGGGCATCATTATATCGAGCACAAGACAGTCGTAGCTGTCGCGCTCAATGAAGTCCATTACCTCCTCGCCGTCAAACGCGGCGTCAACGTCGTAGCCCTCGTGTTTCAGTATTGCACAAAGCGCTCTGTTTAAGTCTTTGGTGTCTTCAGCAAGCAATATTTTCATTATTATTCACACTCGTTCAGTTGAAAAATCATGTCGCGGATAGTCTGCATTGAAAGGTCGGTGGACGCAAGCTCGTCCGCGCAGCGTTTAAGCTCGCTCACAATAAGCGCCTGTCTGCTGCCGATCTGCTTTTTGTATTTGAGGTGGTGTTCAAGCGCCGCCCAGGTGTCCATCGAAATCGTTCTGAGCTGGATTTCCGCAAAGTAACCGCCCGCGCGCAATATCATATGATAGCTGCGGTAGCCGTTTGGTTTTGAGTGACGAATATAATCCTTTTCACGGATGATTTCGTATTTGCCGGAATTTACAATGCAGTCGCGGATGGTGTAAACGTCGTCAACAAAGGCGCACACGATCCTGATTCCGATTGCGTCAAAGATATCTTCGAGCGCGGACTGAGTTGTCTCGGGAAAGTTGTTGCGTCTGCATTTTTCGCGCATGCTTTCCTCGCTTTTGATTCTGCCGAGGCAGTGCTCAACGGGATCCATTCCGAGCTGAGCGTTCATCTGGACGCGGATTTCCTTGATATGAGCAAGAATATCGTTCATTGTATTTTCGAGAGCAGGCTTGTGTTCTCCGTAAATGCTTTGAGTAGTTGTATTGTTTTCCATATCGTCACCATAGTATTGATTTGGGATTGATTCCCTTGCTATATCTTACCAAAAAGCGGCGGCATAAACAAGAGCAATTACAAATTTTTCAACAAAACTTCACTAATCAATCAGGAAGTAACAAAAAAGCTGTCATTCCGAGCGCTCCCCTGACATGAGACAAAATATAATTGTAGGGGCTTGCATTGCAAGCCCGCGAACCGACATTTAGTATACGTCCGTTTTTTCTTTTTGACACATACGTTTGATTCAACGCCCTCGGGCGACCAATGGTCGCCCCTACAATTTAATATAATTAAATACGGTTGGGAAAACATTGTTTCCAACAAAAAAGGGCCGGCTCAAACCAATCGTTTTGAGCCGACCCGAATTTATTTACTGATTATTTTACGAGCGCGAAAAGTTCGTCTCTTGTAAGACCGCTGTTTCTTGAAATCTCGTCGTTGGGAATAACTCTGAGGACCTTGCCGTTGTATCTTGCAACGGTGACCTTTGCCTCTTTGCCGTTGATCTCAACGGTTTCGTCGGTGTAGATCTCGTCGAGCGGAACCTGCTTTTTCAGGCTTGACTTTTCAGTGAGCGAGCCTGTGGGACAGAGCGATACGCAAAGCCCGCAGTTGTTGCAGTTTGTCTGGTCGAGCGGAAGTGAGAACGCCGGAGAAACGTCAGTTTTGAAGCCGCGTCCCATAAGACCGATGGAGTGGAGATCCATAACCTCGCGGCAGGAACGTACGCAGAGTCCGCAAAGAATACACTTTGATGTGTTGCGCTCGATGAACGCGTTTTCGTCGTGGGTGTACTTCTGAGGCATCTCACCCTTGAAGCGGCCGGGATCGATGTCGTAACGCTGAGCGACCTTCAAGAGCTTACACTTGTAATACTCGCGGCAGCCGCACTCAAGACAGCGCTGAGCTTCCTTCTGAGCCTCTTCCTCGGTGAAGCCGAGTGAAACCTCGTCGAAGTTCTTGTTTCTTACCTCGGGAGCGAGAACCTTTGGATTGATCCTGCTCTCCTTCTGTCTGTCGGAGTAGTCGATCGTCTTTTCGTCGCGCTTGCTGATGTAAGGCACTCTTGTGTCGAGGCTTTCGCCCTTGAGGTACGCGTCAACAGCCTTTGCGCAGCGGTCAGCCTCGCCGATTGCCTCGATTGCTATTGAAGCGCCGCGGTTTGTAGCGTCGCCGATCGCGAATACGCCGTCGATGCTTGTTGTGAAGAAGTCCTCGTCAGCCACGATGTTGCCGCGCTGGTTGAGCTCGAGCTCCTTAACGTCGTCTGTAACGAGCTTCTGACCGATTGCGAGGATTACGCTGTCAACAGCGATCTCCTCGGTTTTGCCCTCGATGGGAACAGGTCTGCGTCTGCCGGATGCGTCGGGCTCGCCGAGCTCCATGAGCTGGAGAGTGATCGACTTGACCTTGCCGTCCTCGCCGTTGAACGAAAGCGGATTTGTGAGGAACTTATAGATTACGCCCTCTTCCTCAGCCTCGTCGATTTCAAGCTTGTCGGCAGGCATTTCGTTTCTTGTTCTTCTGTATACAACGTAAACCTCTTTTGCGCCGAGTCTTACGGCTGTACGGCAGGCGTCCATAGCGGTGTTACCGCCGCCGCAGATCGCAACCTTCTCGCCGATTTCGGGAGCGTTGCCCTTGATTACGCCGCGCAGGAAG
>OMXW01000008.1 GCA_900315085.1 uncultured Eubacteriales bacterium | reverse complement strand
TTTCTTTTACAGCATTATTAATTGCGCTGTATATCCATTAAAATACATTATACATAATTTTGCACTAAAATGCAAGACCTAAATAATAATAAGCTCTTTTGGGAGTGAAACAAAATTACGGTATCCGTTTTCGGTAACGCTGAGCATATCCTCAATACGAACGCCGAATTTATCGGGAAGATATATTCCGGGTTCATCCGTGATAACCATTCCCTGCTCCAAAATCGTATCGCTTTTTGAGGAAACAAACGGCAGTTCGTGGATATCAAGACCAACGCCGTGACCTGTTGAATGACCGAAGTATTCTCCGTAGCCCGCTTCCGAAATAATATCACGCGCTGTTTTGTCAACGTCGCTGCACTTTATCCCCGGCTTAATCTTCTCTAAGTATCGCTGTGATATCCCTCATAAACAGCTCCGAAATCGCAGGTAAAGAAATCTCCTTCTTTAACAAGATCATCCGCGGGCACACCGTGCGGCAGAGACGTCTTTTTTCCTGTAATCGTAATCAAATCAAACGATATGTCCTCAGCGCCATACAGTTTCATCTTATATTCAAGATAGGCTGAAAGCTCACGCTCGGCAACGCCGGGCTTTAAGATATTCAGCATATCAAAATACGCTTTTTCGGCAATCTTCTGAGCAGTCTGTATTTTTTCAAGCTCAACTTCACTTTTGATGATCCTAATTGAGGAAATATGTTTGTCAAGACTTTCGTCTGCAATTACTTCAATTCCCGTTTTATCTAAAATTCCTTTAAAGAAATTTAATCGACTGACAGTTATGTTTTCGCTTTCAAAAGCTACTGTATCAATACCGTCTTTTTCCAACAGCTCGTAAATACTCTCCGAAAGCTTTGAAAAACAGAGGACATCACAGTACGCCTTTTTCTGAGCAGCTTCAAAATAACGGAAGTCAACAATCAGAACTGTTCTATGCTCTGAGACATAAAGATATATCACAGTACGCCTTTTTCTGAGCAGCTTCAAAATAACGGAAGTCAACAATCAGAACTGTTCTATGCTCTGAGACATAAAGATATCCCTCACTGTGAAATAATCCGCAGAAATAGCCGATATTAACTTCATTTGTAAACAGCACCGCGTCTTTTGAGCTGTTGATGAATGAACGCAGAGAGTTTATTCTTTTTTCGAATAATTCTTTCATTCAACCAAATCCTTTACCGCCTCAACCGCAAGGAAATATCCCGACTTTCCGAAGCCTGCTATCTGTCCGACGCAAACGGGAGCAATAACCGAGGTATGTCTGAATTCCTCGCGCGCGTGAATATTTGACATATGCACCTCAATAAAAGGCACGCTTCGATTCACGCAGGCAATTGCGTCACGAAGTGCGTAGCTGTAGTGAGTCAGCGCACCGGCATTGAGAATAACCGCGCAGTATTCACCCATACACGAATGAATTTTGTTCAATATCGTCGGCGGTTTCAAAACCGTAAACGCCCTTTTCTCGCACACCTACCATATTGAGATTCGGACCGAGTAAAAATAAAATTTTCCGCATAGTATCACCTGATTATTAAAAAATAAAAAGCGGACAGAAACCTCTGTCCGCCTGCTTATTACCTGTATTTGCGTTTGCGAGCTGCTTCGGATTTCTTTTTACGCTTAACAGAGGGCTTTTCATAAGCTTCTCTCTTACGCACCTCAGCAATAACGCCAGCTCTGGCACACTGCTTTTTGAATCTTCTTAAAGCACTTTCAAGAGATTCATTCTCTTTAAGTCTAATTTCTGCCATCTATCTTCCCTCCCATCTGCCAAACGGCATGGGTAATTTGCACAATTTGCTCTGTTATTATACAATAAATCGTTTTTATTGTCAATAGATTTGTAGAAATTTTGAAAAAATTTTATTTTATTTACGAAAAACGGCATTTTAAGCTGTTTTTAAGGCTTTACAACGAAGTTTACAAGCTTCTTCGGAACAGCAATTTCCTTGATAATATTCATATTTCCGATAGCCGCCTGAACTTTTTCATCAGCCTTTGCAAGCTCAAGCATAGCGTTCCTATCCGCGTCAACCGGGATATTGAGCTTAGCTTTGATTTTGCCGTTAACCTGAACAACTATTTCTACGCTTTCGTCAACGCACTTTGCCTCGTCATACTCAGGCCACTTTGCCTCGGCAAGTATTCCGTCTCCGAGAGAGCAAGCCTGATAAACTTCCTCGGTAACGTGAGGAGCAAAGGGATTGAGCAGGATCGAAAAGATTCTCAGTTCTTCTTTGTTGATGCTCTTTGCGTTTGAGATATCGTTAATTAAAGCCATCAAAGCCGCGATTGCGGTGTTGAACTTGATGTTTTCGATATCGTCGCCGACCTTTTTGATTGTCTTATGGAACGCGCTTTCAAGCTCGGGACGGATTTTGTCGCCGTCAATAAGATTGTTCTGCAAATTCCAGTAACGCTCAATAAAGCGGCGGCAGCCTCTAATGCTTGCCTGGCTCCACGGAGCGGCCTTCTCAAAGTCGCCGATAAACATCTCATAAAGACGCATCGTATCCGCGCCGTACTCGTTTACGATATCGTCGGGGTTAACTACATTGCCTCTTGACTTACTCATCTTTTCGCCGTTCTCACCGAGGATCATGCCGTGAGAGGTACGTTTTGCGTAAGGCTCGGGAGTTGGTACTACGCCGATGTCATAGAGGAACTTGTGCCAGAAACGGCTGTAGAGCAGGTGAAGCGTTGTATGCTCCATACCGCCGTTGTACCAGTCAACGGGCGACCAGTATTCAAGAGCTTCCTTGGAAGCGAGAGTCTCGTTGTTGTGAGGATCCATATATCTGAGGAAATACCATGAAGAACCTGCCCACTGAGGCATTGTATCGGTTTCACGGCATGCTTTACCGCCGCACTTGGGACAAGTTGTGGAAATCCAGTCAGTCATATTCGCAAGCGGAGATTCGCCGTTGTCAGTAGGCTCGTATGATTCAACCATAGGAAGTCTTAGCGGAAGCTCGCTTTCGTCAATCGGAACATAGCCGCACTTGTCACAATGTACAATCGGAATAGGCTCACCCCAGTAACGCTGACGTGAGAATACCCAGTCACGGAGCTTATAGTTTACCTTTGCATGGCCCTTGCCCTCGGATGTAAGCCAGTCAATAATTTTAACTTTTGCTTCATCAACACTGAGACCGTCGAGCATACCCGAGTTGACCATTATGCCTGTAGCACAGTCTGTAAACGCTTCTTCCTCAACGTTGCCGCCCTTTACTACCTCGATAATAGGAAGGTTGAACTTTTTCGCGAACTCCCAGTCGCGGGTATCGTGCGCAGGAACAGCCATAATTGCGCCTGTACCGTAAGAAACCAGAACATAGTCCGAAATAAAAATCGGGATTTCCTTGTTGTTAACAGGGTTGATCGCCTTAACGCCGTCAAGCAGAACGCCTGTTTTATCCTTGGCAACCTCAGTACGCTCAAAGTCGGACTTTCTTGCGGCAGCTGCCTGATAAGCTCTTACCTCGTCCATATTGCCAAGCTTGTCCGCCCACTTTTCAATAAGAGGATGCTCGGGTGAAATTACCATATATGTAGCGCCGTAAAGTGTGTCGGCTCTTGTTGTGTAGATTGTGAGAGTGTCGCCTGTTGTGGTTGTAAAATCGACCTCAGCGCCAGTGCTTCTGCCGATCCAGTTTTTCTGCTGAGCCTTTACGCGCTCGGGATAATTTACAAGGTCAAGATCATTGATAAGTCTGTCGGCGTACTCGGTGATTTTGAGCATCCACTGGCTCTTTACCTTGTGAACTACCTCGCTTCCGCAGCGTTCGCAAACGCCGTTTACAACTTCCTCATTGGCAAGAACGCACTTACATGAGGTACACCAGTTTACATTCATTTCTTTTTTGTAGGCAAGTCCCTTTTTGAAGAGCTGAATGAAAATCCACTGCGTCCATTTGTAGTAATCGGGATCGGTTGTATTGATTTCACGGCTCCAGTCAAAGGAAATACCCAGCGACTGAATCTGCTTTTTGAAGCGCGCAATATTGTTTTTGGTAACAATTTCGGGGTGAATATGATTCTTGATTGCATAGTTTTCGGTAGGAAGACCGAAAGCGTCCCAGCCAATCGGATAAAGAACATTGTAGCCCTCAAGTCTGCGCTTTCTTGCTACCGTATCAAGAGCTGTATACGGACGCGGATGTCCTACGTGAAGTCCCTGTCCCGACGGATAAGGGAACTCAATAAGCGCGTAAAACTTTTCCTTATCGCTTTTTTCATCGGCGTGGAACACGCCCTTTTCTTCCCATATTTCCTGCCACTTGGGCTCTACTGATTTATGGTTGTATTTCAAATTTATCCCTCCAGATAATTCTTTATTTAATCAACAATGCCTGTAAGGTCAACGGGCTTACCGTCCTGCCATAGTCTGTCAAGATCATAAAACTGTCTTGCTTCCTCCGAGAAAACATTTACGATAACGTCAACATAGTCCAAAAGTATCCATGTGTCTGAACGGTGACCTTCGATATGACTTACCGAGATACCTGCTTTATCAAGCTGATATTCCACCTCATCGGCAAGAGCCTTTACATGAGTGGAGCTGTTACCTGTCGCGATAACCATATAGTCCGCAATTACCGAAATATCGCTGATTTCAATAACCTGAATATCAAGACCTATTTTTCCGCTTATTGCCTTTGCCGCTAATACGGCGGTTTCGTATGAAGTCATGGCTTATTCCTTTCTTTATTTAATACAATGTAGTTGTAAGCAAAAATTTCATCGGGGTGGATTGCAACTTCCTTTGACGAAAGGTTGTTAAAGGTGTATTGAAAGCTGAAAATCATAGCTTCCTCAAGACTTTTCCTCGATTTTTCACGCATGATTTCCACTCCGTTATATTCTCTGCCCACAGCCGTGTAGTCCGCAATATAAATGATTTTTTCCAAAAGGCTCATATTCGCCCTGCCGGTGGTGTGGTACCTGACGGCATTTATAATATCACTGTCGGTAATTCCGAGCTCAGTCTGAATATATACGCTTCCGCTTATACTGTGCCACAGCTTTGGGGCATTTTTCTGCACGTCGTCTAAAAGTATACCACCATCGGCAATAATTTTCAACTGCTCATCCTTTGGTATTTCCTTTGTGATATCGTGGAGAATACCTGCAGTGTATGCCTTTTCCTCATCCTCGCCGTAAAGTTTTGCAAGCTCAACCGCTTCGGCGGCAACGTTTACGCTGTGGTCAAAGCGGTAGTCGCCCATAAGAGCGCGAATAATCGCCTTGTAATCAGTATTAATCATAACAGCACATCCCTTATCGCTGTTTTTTAGCTTTCGGGAGAGTTATAACAGGCTCGTCGGGATTAGGTCTGTAAAGTACAAATTTTGAACCGATTACCTGAACAACGTCGGCTGAGCATTTTTCCGCAATTGAGTCGGCAGCCTCGCGCGAGGAATACGCGCTGTTTTCAAGAACTCTGCCCTTGATCAGCTCTCTTGCGGTGAGTGCAGTATCAGCCTGCATAATTACATTATCGGTAATCTCCCCTTTTCCGATAATCAGTATTGTTTCCATTCCGTTTGCAAGTCCGCGCAAATACGCTCTTTGTTTGCTTGTTAACATATATTTCCTCTCATTACCTCTTAAAGTGTTTTTCAAGCTCAGTCTGCAATTTTCTGAGAGCCTTTCCCCTGTGGCTGACCTTATCCTTTTCCTCGGAAGTCAGCTGCGCAAAGGTTTTATCGCCCTGCATAAAAATAGGATCGTAACCAAAGCCGCCGTCGCCGATGAACTCATATCCTATTTTACCCTCGCAGATTTCCTCAATCTCAATCTTCTGACCGTCGGGCAGAATACAGCAAATTGCGCAGGTGTAGTGCGCTCCGCGCTTTTCGTCGGGGACGCCTTCAAGCTCGTCGAGAATTCTCTGAGTTCTGTCCTCGTCAGTCACGCAAAGCTCGGGACAATAACGAGCCGAAAATATTCCCGGTCTGCCGTCAAGAGCGTCAACGCATATTCCCGAATCGTCCGCAACGGCGGGCATTCCTGTTTTTTCAAAGGCGGCGTTCGCCTTTAAAAAGGCGTTTTCGTGAAAGGTTGTGCCTGTTTCGTCAACCTCGTCAAGCACAACGCCTGCTTCCTTAGCCGAAACCGCTTCGATACCGAGCGGATTTAATATTCTTTCAAGCTCAACAAGCTTTTTTGCGTTGTTTGTAGCTATAATAAACTTCATATTTATTATCACTCCGTTTTTGCGAATAATGCTTTGGCAAAGCTTTCTGCGTCGAACGGCTGCAAATCGTCTATCTGTTCGCCGACTCCGATGTATTTAACCGGAATTCCAAGTCCTTCCTTAATAGCGAGCACAACGCCGCCTTTTGCGGTGCCGTCGAGCTTTGTTAGCACAATACCCGTGATACCTGTTGCCTGACGGAACTGCTCCGCCTGATTTACTGCGTTCTGACCTGTTGTAGCGTCAAGAACAAGAAGCTTTTCCTTTGCCGCGTCGGGCAGCTCACGGTCAATGATTCTGTTGATCTTTGCAAGCTCGTCCATAAGGTGCTTTTTGTTGTGAAGTCTGCCTGCGGTGTCGCAGATGATTACGTCGGCGTGTCTTGCCTTTGCTGCGGCAATTGCGTCAAAGATTACCGCGGCAGGATCGCTGCCTTCGCCTTGCTTTATTATTTCACAGCCGCTTCTCTGCGCCCAGATATCGAGCTGGTCGATAGCTGCGGCACGGAAGGTGTCTGCAGCGGCAAGTAAAACTCTTTTGCCCTGGTTAGAAAGCTGTTTTGCAAGCTTTCCGATTGTTGTTGTCTTGCCTACGCCGTTTACGCCGATTACAAGGATAATTGACGGTGAAGTTGAAATATCAAGCTCCTCGCCGCCGGAAAGCATCTCTGTGATGATTTCCTCGAGCAGACCGTTAATCTCGGCAGGATCTGTTATTCCCTGCTTTTTTACCCTTACTCTTAACTCATCGCAAATTTTCTGAGCGGTCGGGACACCGACATCACCCATAACAAGAAGCTCTTCGAGCTCCTCAAAAAGTTCCTCGTCAATCTTTGTAAAGGATTTTAGCATTGAGTCAATCTGACCCATAACAGCTTTTCTTGTCTTTTTTAAGCCTTCTTTTATTTTACTGAATAATCCCATAATATTCTTCCTTTATTTCATATTTAACTTTTCGGCTACCTCTGTGGCTCTCAGCTCAAGCAGCTTTGAAATACCTTCATCCTGCATTGTTACGCCGTACAGAACGTCGGCTTCCTCCATGGTGCCTCGTCTGTGAGTAATCAGAATAAACTGTGTTTTGTTTGTCATTCTGCGAAGATAGCTTGCAAAACGGTAAACGTTTACATCATCAAGCGCCGCTTCGATCTCGTCCATTACACAGAACGGAGCAGGACGCACCTTCATAATAGCAAAATACAAAGCAATCGCAACAAGCGCTTTTTCACCGCCTGACAGCGCGTCAAGATTTACTACGATCTTTCCGGGCGGATGAACAAGGATATCAATTCCGCTTGTAAGAATATTTTCAGGGTCGGCAAGCGAAAGTGATGCCGTACCACCGCCGAAAAGCTCCTTGAAGGTATAGGTAAAGTTTTTGTTTATCTGATCAAAGCTTTCAACGAATACCTCTTTCATCTGCTTTGTAAGACCGGTAATGAGCTTTTCAATCTCAGCCTTTGACTTTTCAACGTCGCTTACCTGTGCGCTCATAAACTCATAACGCTCGGATACTTCCTTGTATTCCTCAATAGCGCTGACATTGACGTTTCCAAGACCTTTTATCTTCTGTTTGAGCTCACTAAGTCGCTTTTGCGCCTTTGAGTTGTCCTCAATTTCAATCGCGATTTTCTCTGCCTCACGTTTTGTAAGCTCGTATTCATCCCAAAGCTTTGAAATGATATTGTCATATTCCTTTTGAATATTGATTTTTCGTTCTTCAAGACGAGCAAGCTCTCTGCCGGAAACCTCGCGTTCACTTGTTTTATCGCGCTCAATGGTTCTGATTTCTACGCTGCGCTTTTCAAGCAAATCACGCTGTTCATACAAACTTGCGGTGCGCTCGTCAAACGACTGTGAAACACCGTTAAGTCTTTGAATATCACTTTGATATTCTTCAATCTTTAGGTTAAATTCTTTTATAGAATTATGGTGTTCTTCTATCTGTTCATTCAGTTTTATTCTTTGCTGTTCCGCGTCAGAGCCAGAATTTTTTGCAAAAACAATTTCGGAATTAAGCGCGTCAATATCCTTCTGTGATTTTACAATTTCAAGACGTATATTCTGGAGCGTAATGCTGAATTCTTCACGCTTTTTTGCAAGCTCGGCTCTGTTTCCGGTTACAGCGTTTACAGCTTCCTCAGCTTTGGCGATTTTTTGATTCAACCCGGCAAGCTGTTCGCGCGCTTCGTTTCGGCTTTTCTTTAGAGCTTCAATTTTTGAAAGTGACGCTTCAATTTCACTCTGCGAGTTTTTCATCATGCTGTCGCAGCTTTCAAGCTCAGTGTCGCACGCTTTGCTTTCCGCCTGCATTTCCACAAGCTTCTGTCTGAGATTTGACAAATCCGCCTGAGTACCCAATAGCTCCGCTTCAATCGACGCGTATTCTCGGTTTATCTGTTCAAGCAGCTTTTGAGACTCACGCTCTTTATTCATTAATTTATCGGTTTGATCTTTAAGTTTTTTAATCTCGGAAGCACGGCTCAAAACACCTGTGCTTCTAGCAAGAGAACCGCCTGTAAGCGAACCGCCTGCGTTAACTACCTGACCGTCAAGAGTTACAACCTTAAAGCGGTAAGAAAAACGCTTTGCAAGCTTTGTTGCGCTGTTCAAATCCTCAGCAATAACAATTCTTCCGAGTAAGGAACCGAGAATGTTGTTATACTTTGAGTCACATGAGCAAAGGTCAGATGCGACGCCGACAAATCCGTAGCAGTCGTCAAGTCCGTTTTCTTTCAGCTCACGCGGTTTTATCGTATTGAGCGGAAGGAAAGTCGCGCGTCCTCCGTCGGTTGACTTCAAATAGCAAATCGCCTGTTTTGCATCCTCGTCGCTTTCAACAACAATATTCTGCATTGCCGCGCCGAGCGCGATTTCAATCGCGACGGCATATTCTCCGGGAACAGAAATAACCCTTGAAACGGGACCGCAAATTCCGTGAAGCTTGCCGTTTTTTGAAGCGTTAACAACCGATTTTACGCTCTTTGAAAAGCCCTCAAGATTTCGCTCCATATTTTCAAGGAAGTTGATCTTTCTTTGAGCCTCTCTTACGTCAAGACCGAGCTTTTCACATTCAGCCTTTACTTCATCGCGTTTCTTATTTTTTGAACCGATTTTAATCTGCAGACCGTCAATTGAATTTGACAGCGAAGCAATTTCTTCGTCGGTTTTCTCAATATTTGTTTTATACTGAGCGGACATCTCCTGCAGGTCGTTATACTGTCCGCTCTTTTCATCGTTTACCTGTTTTAAGGTTTCTATTCTCTCCAGCAGCTCGTTAATGCTGCTGTCAGAAGTCATTTCAAGAACTCTCGCATCCGCGGATTGTGAGGTAAGCACCGAAAGCTCAGCAGTAATATCCTGCAATGCATCTCCGCTCTTGCTTGAATCCATATTAACGGCGTTTAGCTTTTCTGAAATCTCCGCATATTCCTTTTGCTTTGAAATAATCTGAGAATCAAGCGCATTAATCTGTTCCTGCTTTTCCGCAATCGATTTCTCAAGCTTGTCCGCGTTCTGATTTGACTGTTCTATCTCGTTTTTTATTCTTTGGATATTTTCGTTTATGTGGAGAATATCATTTTCCGCAACCGATATTTTTGATTTTTTCTCGGCTATCTCAGCTTCAATCTCTGATTTTTTTGCTCTTACCGATTCTATCTGAGAAGCAAACTCACCGTTTTTGCGGTAAATCTCCTCTGTTTCCTCCGCAATTTCAGCAAGCGCCTGTTCTGCGGCGTCATACTGAGCCTTTGAAATTGAAATCTTCTCATCCTGAACCTTCAGATTATCCTGTGATTTGTCGAGAGTTAACAGCCACAGCGCGATTTCAAGACCTTTCTTTTCTTCCGCGTAGGTCAAAAACTGCTGAGCTTTTTCGCTCTGCTTTTTTAGAGGTCCCACACGTTCCTCAAGCTCCGTTACAATATCGCGAAGTCTTAAAAGGTTATCCTCGGTATTCTTTAATTTTCGTTCAGCGTCAATCTTTCTGTAGCGGTATTTTGAAATACCCGCGGCTTCCTCAAAGATTTCACGTCTGTCCTCGCTTTTTGACGATACAATGCTGTCAATCTTACCCTGACCAATCATCGAGTAGCCGTCGCGTCCCAAGCCGGTATCCATGAACATCTCATTGATGTCCTTTAGTCTTACAGCCGCCTTGTTAATAAGATATTCGCTTTCGCCGCTTCTGTAGTAGCGGCGAGTAACAGCAACCTCATCTCCGTTGAAGTCAAGGAATCTGTCGCTGTTGTCAATATTTAATGTAACCTCAGCGTAGCCTGTGCGCTTTCGCTTGTCGGTTCCGTTAAATACAACGTCCTCCATGCGCGAGCACCGCAGACTCTTCGGACTTTGCTCACCGAGCACCCAACGAATAGCGTCGCTGATATTGCTCTTGCCTGAGCCGTTAGGTCCGACAACCGAGGTTATCCCGTTTTCAAACGATAATTTGGTTTTATCGGGAAATGTCTTAAAGCCGTGAACCTCAAGTGATTTTAATCGCATTTTCTTACCCCTAAGCCGTATTTGTCAAGCGTGTTGTCAAAATTTACGGTTATATCATACCCTAAGTCATTTAGCTTGTTTATGTTACACTTTTTCTGTCCCAAAAACTTGGACAAAGATTTTTCGTTTATAAATACATTCAACTTTTTTGTCGGAAGCTCCCGCGCCTGCTCTAAAAACGAAGATAAAAATATCTCATTTTCACACAGCTCTTTAAACGCAGGGTGATAATTATCGCCTAAACTGTTCTTTACAAGCGAATCGGAATAATGCAGACCAAGCCTGATTATATTAATATTCGCTTTTGCAAACATCAAAATCAGCCTTGCGCAAAGCGAAACGCTTTGTTCAAGCGTATACGGCTTAAAACTACCGTTTTGATAATAACCGGCCAAATCCGTACCGTTCATGATAACAGTCGGATAAATTCTAACGGTATCGGGCTTCAATTGGATGAAACGTTTTGCCGTTTCAATATCCGTTTCAAAACCAGAACCGTAAAGTCCCGTCATCATCTGGAGCCCAAGCGAAAAGCCATAACTTTTTATCAGCTTTGACGCGTTCTCTACATCCTGAGCGGAATGTCCGCGCTTGTTTAATTCTAATACAGAATTATCCATTGACTGCGCGCCAAGTTCAATTGACGTTACACCGTATTGTAACAATAGTTTTAGTTTTTCATCGTCAACCGAATCAGGTCTTGTTGAAACCCTGATTCCCTTGAATTCATTTATAAACGGCTTTGTCGCATCAAGCAGAGAAATCATATAGTCCCTGTCAATAGCGGTAAAGCTGCCGCCGAAAAAAGCAATCTCATAATTAGATGAATTCTCACCCAAATCCTCAACCGCTTTTCTGAGCGTATTTTTTACATATTCAGCGTCCGGCTGAGTTGCCTGACCTGTAATGTTTCTTTGGTTGCAAAAGCTGCACTGATGAGGGCAGCCGTTATGCGGAATAAAAATTGAAACATTGCCTTGTTTAATATCCCATCAACTCCAAAGCCTCATGAGCTGCCTGCTGTTCGGCTTCCTTTTTACTTCTTCCGCCGCCCTTGCCTATTACATTGCTGTTCAGATGAACCTCAACAACAAAATGCTTGTTATGGTCGGGGCCGCTTTCAGCTACAAGAACATACTCAAGTTTTTCGCCGGGGTTTTTCTGAACAATTTCCTGCAGAGTGGTTTTGTAATCCTTGTTCTTCTTTGTTTTTGAATTCTTGATAGTGGGGATCACAAAATTAAGAATGTGTTTTGAAGCCGGCTCATAGCCGCCGTCAATATAAATCGCGGCAATCAGAGCCTCAAAAGCATCGGACAAAATCGAAGGTCTTTCAGCACCGCCGTTGTTTCGCTCTCCCTTGCTTAGAATGAGATATTTTCCCAAATCAATGATTTTGGCAAACTCAAACAGGGATTTTTCACAGACAAGAGAAGCCCTGAGCTTTGTGAGCTCACCCTCCGGAAGCTCGGGACAATGCTTGAATATGTAGTCGGACACAACGATTGAAAGCACAGCGTCACCCAAAAACTCAAGTCTTTCGTTATATTTGATGTGCTGCGACTTTCTTTCCTTTGCGTATGAGGAATGAGTTATTGCTTCTTTCATCAAAGCTTTGTTTTTAAACTGATATCCGATTTTTCTTTCTAAATCTTCCATATTACTCACCAGAAAAGAGAGATGACGAAATTATATCGATGGCGTTTCCATTAACATAGTTCATTGATAATTCAACGGCAAATCTGATAGTAACTGCTTTTGAATCGCCGTGAGCCTTAAAAACAGGCTTTGCAGAACCGAGAATCGGAGCGCCGCCGTATTGATTGTAATCAAATTTCTTTTTGAGTTCCTTTAGATCCTTCATTGTAAGCACAGCGGCAAGCTTGCCTTTTAAGCTGTCCGTAAACATATGCTTCATCTTTTTCATTAGCGTAATTGCTACGCCCTCATATGTTTTAAGAATGAGGTTCCCAGTAAAGCCGTCGCAAAGAACAACGTCGCATACACCCTCCGAAAGATCTCTGCCCTCAACGTTGCCTACAAAATTAAGGTTGCTATCGGACAAAAGCTTGAAGGTTTCACGGTAAAGGTCGTTGCCCTTGTGTTCCTCCGTGCCGACATTTGCAAGACCGATGCGGGGATTCTTGACTCCCATAACTCTTTCCATATAAACGGAACCCATGAGAGCGAACTGATATAGCATTTCGGGACGCGCGTCAACATTAGCGCCGCCGTCAAGAAGCATAAAAAAGCCTGAATTGCTCGGGAGGACGGGAGCAAACGCGGTGCGCTTAATGCCCTTGATTCTTCCTGCAATCGTAGTCGCGCCTACACAAAGCGCTCCGCTGTTGCCGCAGCTGATAAACGCGTCGCCTTTTCCCTCGTTGAGCAAACGGAAACCCACAGCCATAGAGCTGTTTTTCTTGGTCTTTCTGACTGCGATCGGCTCATCCTCCATGGTGATGACCTCATCACAGTCCTCTATCTGTATGTTTTCGAGCGAAATATTATTTTCACTTGCAACGCGCTTAATTTCAGCTTCGTTACCTGTAAGAATAATCTCTGCACCAAGATCTTTGACAGCAAGCGCGCTGCCTTTAATTATTTCAAGCGGCGCGTTATCTCCGCCGAAAGCGTCAATAATTATCTTCATATTAGTCCTCGCATAAGTAATTGTCTAAATCTTTTAAGGCGCGCTCGGCATATGCCTTTCCGCGTTCCTTTTTATCTCTCGGTCTGTTTTCAAGCTCCGGGAGAACGCCGAAGTTTGCCCCCATCGGCTGAAACTTTTTAACCTCTGGATTTGAGATATAGCGCGACAACGCGCCTATCATAGAGGTATCGGGCAAAACGACTGTTTTTTTGCCTAAAACAATATTTGCTGCGTTTATACCTGCTATTATTCCGGACGCAGCGCTTTCCATATATCCCTCAACGCCTGTAATCTGACCTGCAAAGAAAAGGTTCTTATTTTCTTTTACAGAAAAATCAGAATCAAGAATCTTAGGAGAACAGAGGAATGTGTTTCGGTGCATAACTCCGTAACGTGTAAACTCAGCCTTATGAAGCGCTGGAATAAGTGAAAACACTCGCTTCTGTTCGGGGAATTTCAGGTTAGTCTGAAAACCGACGAGATTGTACATACTTCCTGCCGTATTCTCCTTGCGAAGCTGTAAAACAGCCCACGGTCTGTGACCTGTTCTCGGATTTACAAGTCCAACTGGCTTCATTGGGCCAAACCTGAGAGCACCTTCGCCCCTTTGAGCCAAAACCTCAACGGGCATGCAGCCCTCATATACTTTCGGGTTCATCACGTCAAAATCGTGAAGCGGTGCGCGCTCGGCGTTAACAAGAGCTTCGTAGAATATCTCATATTCTTCCTTGTTCATCGGGCAGTTTATGTAATCGTCCTCGCCGCCTCGGTCGTAGCGCGACGCGCAGAAAGCGTAATCCATGTCAACGCTCTCGGCTGTAACAATCGGAGCAGCCGCGTCAAAGAAAGATAGAGAATCACCGAACATCTTTTCAATTTGCGATGCAAGCGCGTCTGATGTAAGCGGCCCTGTTGCGATAACCGTAACGGCATCCGTAGGAATTGATGTCACCTCGTCGCCTATAACGGTTATGTTGGGATGGTTATGAATCCCCTCGGTTACAAGCCGCGCGAATATTTCACGGTCAACCGCAAGAGCTCCGCCGGCAGGCACGGCGCATTTATCAGCGCATTTCATAAGAAATGAATCGAGCCGACGCATTTCTTCCTTTAACAAGCCTGCCGCGCTTTCAACGCGCATTGCCTTTAAGGAATTTGAACATACAAGTTCACCGAATAAATCGGATTTATGCGCGGGAGTTTTCTTTTTGGGCTTCATTTCATAAAGCCTTACTTCAATTCCGCGATTGGCGATTTGCATAGCAGCTTCGCAGCCTGCAAGACCTGCTCCAATTACATTAATATACATTATTTCTCTTCCGTCTGGTTTGATTTGGTAAAGCCGCAGCCTTCCTTAGCGCAGAAAAGCACAGGCTTCTTTCCTTTTTTCTTGTATAGTACCTCTCCGCACTGCGGGCATTTTTCATTTGTAGGCTCATTCCAGCTTACAAAGTCACAGTTCGGATAATTTGAGCATCCGTAAAATACGCGTTTGCTCTTTGTATGCTTAACAATAACGTCTCCGCCGCATTTTGGGCACTGCGTTCCGGTTTTCTCAACATATTTTACTATGTTCTTACATTCGGGATATCCCGGGCAGGCAATGAATTTTCCGTATCTGCCAACCTTGACGACCATTTTTCTGCCGCATTTATCGCAGACGATATCTGTTTCGTCTTCCTTGAGCTTTAGCTTTACGCCGTCCATTTCGGCTTTGGCTTCTTTGAGGGTGTTTTCAAAATCGCCGTAGAATTCACCGAGAAGCTCGTTCCACTGTACATCGCCGCTTTCAACGCTGTCAAGCTCATTTTCCATCTGAGCGGTAAATTTTACGTTAACGATTTTCGGGAAACGCTCCTTCATCAGCTTGGTAATTACCTCTCCAAGCTCCGTGGGAACAAGACTTTTTGCCTCTCGCTTTACATATTCCCTGCTTGTAAGCGTCGTGATTGTAGCGGCATAAGTTGAAGGTCTGCCTATTCCGTATTCTTCAAGAGTTTTGATAAGCGACGCCTCAGTATATCTTGCAGGCGGCTGTGTGAAGTGCTGGTTCTTTTTAAGCTCCTTGCATCTTACGGGCATATTTTTTTCAAGCGGAGGAAGCTGTGAGGATTTTTCCTCTGCCTCGTCCTTGCCCTCAATGTAGAGTGTTGTAAAGCCGGGGAAATCAACGTAGTATCCCGAAGCCTTGAAGGTGTATCCGTTTGCTTCAATTTCAGCCTGAGTTGTCTTTTGAATACACTCAGCCATCTGTGAAGCGGTAAAGCGGCTCCATATAAGCTTATAAAGCTTGTACTGGTCAGAGGTAAGACTGCTCTTTATGCTGTCAGGCTCAAGCGACGGCATTGAAGGTCTAATAGCTTCGTGTCCGTCCTGAGCGTTGCTTCTTGATTTAAAAAATCTCGGTTTTGCAGGAAGATACTCGCTGCCGTAAGTTGAAGCGATGTACTTTGTTACCTCGTCGATTGCTACGTTTGAAATTCTCAGCGAGTCGGTACGCATATAGGTAATAAGACCTGTTGCACCCATTCCCTGAATGTCAACGCCTTCATAAAGCTCCTGAGCAACTCTCATTGTGCGGCGTGACTGGAATCCGAGCTTACGCGAAGCTTCCTGCTGCAAAGTAGATGTAATGAACGGCGGTGCGGGCGATTTTTTTCGTGTGCCCTTTCTCACCTTAGTTACGATATATTCGGCGTCTTTTAAATCAGCTTCGATTTTATCCGCCTGTTCCTGATTCTGAATTTTTATTTTTCCGTTAGCGTCGGAGTAAAGCGTAGCGGAAAAGCTTTTTCTGCTGCCCTTTGGAATAAATTTAGCGTCGATCGACCAGTATTCCTCGGGCTTAAATTTTCTGATTTCATTTTCGCGGTCAACAATTATTCTCAGAGCAACCGACTGAACGCGTCCTGCGGAGAGTCCGCGTCGGATTTTTTGTGAAATAAACGGACTGAGCTTGTAGCCGACAAGTCTGTCAAGAATACGTCTTGCCTGCTGAGCGTTTACCAAATCATTGTTAATGGAACGAGGATGCTCCATACCGTTTTGAACGCCTGTTTTTGTGATTTCGTTAAACTCGACCCTCTTGCAGTAATCCTCCGGCAAACCGAGAATATACGCAAGGTGCCATGAAATAGCCTCTCCCTCGCGGTCTGGGTCGGTTGCAAGATAAACGCTGTCGCTTTCGGAAGCGAGCTTTTTCAGTTCTTTAACAAGCTTTTCTTTGCCCTTGATAATATCATATTTGGGAGCAAAGTCGTTTTTTATATCAACACTGAGCCGCGCCTTCGGAAGGTCACGCACATGACCCATTGAAGCCACAACCTCGTAGTTATTTCCCAGATACTTTTTTATTGTCTTAGCTTTTGCAGGAGACTCCACAATAACTAAATCAGACATTTATTTCCTCCTACTTTAATTGGAATTTTCTTCCGCGACCTGACTGTACCAAACCGTTGATTTCAAGATACGTCAAGGCGCTCAGCACCTTGAATACGGGTATCTTTAAATCTGACGCGATTTTATCAATATGAACAGGCTCGTCGGAAAGATAATAATATACCTTCTTTTGAAGCTCTGTGAGCTCAACATTTTCTCTGTGCTTTGGTTTTTCCTCTTTGATTGGTACTTCTTCGGGGGAAGCAAGAGGTTCTTTTTCCTTTGTTATTCCCTTAGGCGGCCACTCCTTATTGGCATACTTACTTGGCTTAACGGGAATAGCGTTAATATCGGCAAGTGAAAGACCGTCAAAATCTATGTCCTTTTCCGTAACATAGATATTGTCAAACTCCGCCAAAATATCCATAAAGTCTGTCACCGGAATGGCGGAGCCTTCTTTTATCCTTGTGTTTGAACCTTTGTTGCGCGGACTGTTATTGCCGAGGAGCGCAAATACCTCCTTGCCCATTTCAAGCGCAAGGTCGGCGGTAATAAGCGAACCGCTTTTCTCGCCGGATTCTATAATCAGAAGTCCGTCGCACAGTCCCGCGATAATTCGGTTTCTCGCCGGGAAATGAAATGGCAAAGGCTCGGTATCGGGCGGATATTCCGATATAACAACGCCTTTTCTTGTTATTTCAGCTCTCATTGCGGAATTGCCCTGCAAATACGGATTGTTTATTCCGCAGCCGCGCACGCAGATTGTCACACCGTCAGCCGCAAGTGATCCCCTGTGACCGGCGCAGTCTACTCCGAGCGCGCCTCCGCTGACAGTTGCAACGCCGAATTTTGCGAACGCGTAACCGAACTGATAGGCGTTTCTTGTGCCGTATGAGGACGCGGTGCGTGTTCCGACAATTCCGATAACAAGCCTGTTGTCAAAAATATCGGTGTTGCCCCACATATAGAGTACCGCGGGCGGAGAATAAATATTCCTGAGCTTTTCGGGATACGTTTCATCCTCCAAAGTAACTATCGAGTAGTTTAATGAACGGCAGCTTGAAATAATCTCATCTGATACGGAAAGCGGCTGTTTACCGAGCTTTTCAAGGTCGTTTGCGGACAGAACTCCGCTCAGCCGCCACTCGTGCTCACCGCCTTCAACAAACTTGACGATGTTATCATACAGCTCGTGCAGCTTATTTAGCTTAGGATTATTATATCCCAAGCATTGTGTTAACCAAATCCAATACTTTGCGTTTTCAGAAATCATTTTATCATTTCCCAAATAAGTACGGCGGCAGCGGCAGAAGCGTTAAGCGACTCGGCTTTTCCGCCCATTGGAATAGTAATCCTGTGATTGCATGAGTCTATTGTCTGAGGCTTTAATCCGTTGCCCTCGTTGCCTATTACGGCAACACACGGCAAATCAAATTTAACCTCAGTCAACGGCTCAGCGTCCGAATCCACAACAGCCGCGTATGAATTGAGCTGCGGATGAGCTTCAAGATAATCGGCAATTGTGTCACATATTATAAACGGAAGTCTGAATACCGCACCCATGCTGCCCCTGACAACCTTAGGACTGAAAACGTCGCAGCAGTCAGCCGACATAATGACGCCCGTAACGCCAAACGCCTCGCAGCTTCTTAAAACTGTACCCATATTATTGGGATCCTGCATATTATCGAGCGCGATAAATTTTCCGTTAACTTTTATTGTATCAAACTGACAGCTTTTGTCAAGTGTTTTTATTAGACAAAGGAAGCCCTGGGGGCTTTGAGTATCGCTGATATATCCAAAAAGCTCGGGAGTTACGGTAAATGTATTCTTGCTATATTGACTTAGCTTTTCGTACTCTGCAGCGTTTTTTTCAGCGGCCGCTTTCGTTACAAACAGAGTATCGATTACAACTCCGCTCAGCATTGCGTCAACGCAGATTCGAACGCCCTCCGCAACAAACAGCCCTGTTTTCTTTCTGAACTTAGCGCTTTTCTTTAGTTTTACAGCGGTTTTAATCAGCTTATTGTCCTTACTTGTCAGAGTGGGCATGATAGTCTCCTAAAACAGTAAAAGCGTTTGGGAAACCCAAACGCAATCACAGTTAATTAATTAAGCGTTTTTAGCCTGTTCAACAAGTGATGTGAAAGCGGCAGGATCTGAAATAGCGATTTCAGAAAGCATCTTACGGTTAAGTGTGATGCCGGCCTTCTTGATGCCGTTCATAAATGTTGAATAGTTTGTGCCGTTAGCCTTGCATGCAGCTGAGATTCTTGTGATCCAAAGACGACGGAAATCTCTCTTTCTCTGCTTACGACCGATATATGCATAGTTGCCTGACTTCATTACGGCCTGTTTAGCCATTTTAAAGTGCTTGGATTTCGCCCCCCAGTAGCCCTTGGCAAGCTTTAATGTCTTTTTTCTTCTTTTGCGAGTCATCATCGCACCTTTTACTCGTGCCATTATATATTACCTCCGTAGTTTTTAATTTGAATATGAAACGAAATTATTTGTAAGGAATAAGACGCTTCATCTGTGGGGTATTGGTTCTGTCAGCGATTACAGTCTGACGGAGACCTCTTTTACGCTTTCTTGTCTTTTTGTTCAAGATATGGCTTTTGTTAGCGTGAGCGCGGACAACTTTACCGTTTTTAGTAAGTTTAAATCTTTTTTTAGCACCGCTATGTGTTTTAATTTTAGGCATTTTTATATCCTCCCTGTTAAATTACTTATTTGACTTTGGCGCAAGAAACATAAGCATATTACGGCCTTCAAGCTTTGCAGGCTTTTCGATTACAACAGCGTCTCCGCATGCCTCGGCAAAACGCTTCATGGTATCAAGACCAATCTCGGGATGTCCCATTTCACGTCCTCTGAAACGGATTGAAACCTTAACCTTGTCGCCGTGCTTAATAAATTTAAGAGCGTTGTTGAGCTTGGTGTTAAAATCATGAGTGTCAATGTTGAGCGAAAGTCTTACTTCCTTGATATCAACAATGTGCTGATTCTTCCTTGCTTCCTTTTCTCTTTTAGCCTGTTCAAAGCGGTATTTTCCGTAGTCCATGATTTTGCATACAGGCGGATTGCTCTGCGGAGCGATTTTAACCAGATCAAGGTTTTTCTGCTCAGCAATTTCCAGAGCCTGCTTGGACGACATAATACCAAGCTGCTGACCGTCCGAACTGATTACTCTCAGTTCCTTATCTCGGATTTCTTCGTTAATCTGAATATTGTTTATTTTCTTGCCGATGGTTAAGCACCTCCAAAGTTCGTGTAAAAAACAAATGCGGACAGAAATACATCCGTCCGCATACAATACAACAATTATACATAGTTACTGTATTGACCCGTGCAGACGACACCCCACAGGTGAAAGCATTTCTGCTTTGCTTTATTTTACCAAACTATTATAATACAATAATTTTATTTTGTCAAGCCTTTTTTTCAGCTTGGTAAGGAATATCATCCAGACTGTCCGTGATAAGCTTTGCTACTCTCTCGGTAGACTTACCGTCGCGGTAGTCAAAGAACATGTCCGCAAACGGAGCAATACGCTCTGTGCAGAAATCACGGTTGTTGATCGCGTCAATAAGCTGGTCGAGCGAGTAAACGATTTTACCGGGAACATACAGCTTGAAATCAAAGTAGAAGTCGCGCTGATTGATATACTTCTCAAGATCAAAGGCATAGAAAATCATCGGAATATCAAGAAGCGAGGCTTCAAATACAAGCGATGAATAGTCGGTGATGATAACGTCTGTAACAAACAGAAGGTCGTTAAGCTCGTTATCCTCCGAAAGGTCAATTACTCTGTCAGCGTATTCCTCGGGAATCGGCTGAACATCATTAACAAAGGGATGGTGTTTGATTATAATTACATAGTCCTCGGGAACGCGCTTGCAAACCTCGGCAACGTCGAACATCTCCGTGGGATAGAACGCTGTTTCCTTTACCATGCCTCTGAAGGTAGGAGCAAACAATACGATCTTCTTTCCGACAAAGTTCGGATGCTCGCTGTAGAACTTCTCTCTCGCCTGCTGCTTGTATTTATCGTCAAAGAACACGTCGGTTCTCGGAATACCCGTAGCAACAATGTTGTCGGTAGCGATACCGAAGCCCTCCGAATGACACTTCTTACAGTAGGTCGAGCTTACGGTTACATAGTCATAGCTTCTGTGATTACGGGTGGGCTGAGGCGAACCCTTTGGCTTTGAAAGACGTGTAAAGCCAAAGGTCTTGAACGCGCCGCACGCATGCCAGAGCTGAATGAGCTTTGTCTGCTTGCGAAGATCGATATAGTGTATCTGCGGAGTAAATTCGTCGAGTACAACTACCTTGCTTGTTGCGCATGACTTGGTGAAGTCAAGGATTTCTCCGAAGCTCATTTCGGTAATTGTATGGTCGTTAAGAATAAAGTGAATATCTAAATCGGGATTATCCTTGATTTTTTCATAAACAAAGGCAAAGTTACCCGAGAGATCATCTCGTCTGAGCGAAATAAAGGTGATTTTGTTTTTCTTGACCTTAAACAGCTTGAAGAAAGTGTAACAATTCTTAAAGATAAATCTCTTAACTGTCCAAAGCGAAACCTTGACCGTAGATACATTTGAAAACCGCCAGAAGGTGTACGCGAACAGCCTCATAAAGAAGCTTTCGTCGTTAAACTTTGCAGGCATCTTTTTAATACCAGTGCTCTTTAGCAGTGATTCAATGAAAAACATAGGAATCATCGCAATAGCAATTAGGTAAGAAACTATCTTAATTAAGTTCATGAACAAATTAACAAAGAACTTAGCCACAGGATTGTGCTTAATAGCTCTTTTGTTTGGCATGAACAGAATATGATTGCCCTTTACATGATACTGAAAACACTTTCTGTCAAACAGCGTTTCAGCAGGCGTAAGGTCTACGTCAATGCGTTCTTTGTAATAATCCTCGAATCCGAGATTAAGATACATCTCGAAAGGAAGATAATCCTCTCTGGTTTTCCAGAAAAGCAAATCAAGACGGTAGGTGTATCTTCCCGAGAAATAGCACTTTCCGTCAACGTGTACAACGTTGGAAAGCACAAAAGGAATTCGCCTGTCTTCCTGACCGTTATTAAAATGCAGTGTTAATTTTGGTTTGGAAACAAAATGAGAATTGATTTTTGAGTCTTCGATAGTTCCCATGATAGTGAGAATCATTTTATTTTCAACAATCAAAAGCTCTTTTACCTCAAGCTGATACTTCACAAACACACCTCTGATATATTGGTATTTTATATAAACGGCTTATTTAATAAGCTCCATCATTTTAGGAACGGAATCCTCTAATTTCAGTCCCTTGCCGTAGATTGAAGAAGAACCCGCGACAAACAAATCAGCGCCGCACTGACGCATTTTCTGACATAAATCCCAGCTGACGTGGCCGTCAACCTCAAGGATAATGTCCCTGCCGCTGTCGTCGATAAGCTTTCTTACCGCACTGAGTTTTTCAAAGCTTCCCTCAACAATGGGACGGCCCGCAAAACCGGGATACACGGTCATAACAACAACGCCGTCGATATAATCAAGATAATCTGTGATTACCTCGGGCTTTGTGTCTGGGCTGATAGCTACAAACGGAGAAGCTCCCCTGCTTCTGATTTCACCGAGAACCTCCCTAAGATTATCGCAAGCCTCATAGTGAACCGAAACAATATCGCCGCTTCCTATTTCCATGCGGTCAAAAAACTGCTCAGGCTCAAAAGCCATGATATGAATATCTCTTTTCATATTTTTGAGCACGCCTTTTACCGCCTTGACAAGCGTTGTATCAAGGGTCAAATTCGGAACGAATTTATTGTCCATGAAATCAAGGTGGATATACTCAACGCCCAACGCGTCAAGCTTTTCAATATCCGCCTGCAAATTAAGCGGGTCAGCGCACATTAGCGAAGGAGAAAGCATACCTTTCATAAAAGCACCTCTTACTCGTTTACAACCAAAATCTTAGCAAAAAATTCCGTATTATTTTTCATGATATCGAGTCCCTTGTCCATATCCTCAAGGGTGAATTTATGTGTAATCAGCTTTTTGGCGTCAATTTTGCCGTTAGCCATAGCGTTGACAACCATGTTCCAGTCGCTCTTGTGAGTATCGCTGTAGCTTGAATTCCAAGTGCCGAAAATCGAAAGCTGTTTTCTGAGAATCTGCCAGTAGGTGTTCTGCGGGAAAGTAAAGTCGCCGTGGGGGTTACCTACGAAGATTACCTTGCCGCCGCTCGCAACGCTTTCAAGGCAGTTGCAGGCTGTAATATTAACGCCTACCGCTTCAATTGCAACGTCAGCTCCAACGCCGTTGGTCTGCTCTTTTACCCACGCAATTGCGTCCTCGTGAGATGAGTTGCAATATTCTGTAAAGCCGAGGCTTTCAACGAAGTCCCAGTTATTTACGTCGGTGCCTACAAGAAGAACTCTCGCACCCCATGCTCTCGCCCACTGAGCGATCAACATGCCGATTGTTCCGGGGCCATAGATAACAACATTGTCGCCAACCTCAATTCCTGCGCGTCTGAGCGCATGGATCGCAACCGCGCAAGGCTCTGTCATTGCGGCTTCCTCAAATGAAAGGTTGTCGGGAATCGGAACAAGGTTCCACACGGGAACTCTTACATACTCGGCAAATGCGCCGTCGCTTCTTGAACCTAAATAGTCATAGCTCTTGCACATCTCGTATTTTCCGTCGTTGCAGTTTTCGCACTCTTTGCAGGGGATCAGCGGAAAAACGGTAGCCCTCATACCGATGAGCTTGCTGTTTTTCTCGTCGCCTACGCCTACGACCTCACCCGAAAACTCATGTCCGGGGATTGTTGGAAAATGGTATGTGCCGTTAACAAAAATTCTCGGAATATCGGAACCGCAGATTCCGCATGCCTTAACCTTAAAAAGCACCTCGTCGGGCTTTACCTCGGGCATTGGATAATCGCAGTATTCAAGATTACCGACTGCTCTTAACACTCTGGCTTTCATTGTATCCATCTTAGATTTCCCCTTTCAATATTGTTTCAAAGGTTTCCAAATCCTCAATGGTAGTAATCTTCAAGTTTCTTTCGCTGCCCTTAACCATGCGGATTTCCATGCCGTGGCGGTAAGCGATCTCGCTGCTGCCCGCTGTGGCTCCGATTTCCTCGTCGGAAACCTCGTTATGTATCTGATAGTATTTTTTGAATTTAAAGCTTTCAGGCGCCTGACCTGCAAAAAGCTCGCTTCTTTTTAGCAGACAATCAATTTTTGAACCGTCGGCACTCTGATAAACGGTGTCCTTAACGGTTATAACGGGCATTGCGCCGTCATAATCGGTCGCGCCCTTGATGCAATCTGAGATAATTTCGTCCGAAACAAGCGGACGCGCGGCGTCGTGAACGATCACGATGTCCGTGCCCTCGGCGTTTTCGGCAATGCACTTCAGTCCGTTATAAATAGAATGCTGTCTTGTTTTTCCCGCGGGAGCATAGCCGCAGATTTTGTCAACGCCGTATTTTGCGGCATATTCCTCTACAAAGCTCTGCCACTGCTCGCTGACAACAACAACTATCTTGTCAATCTGACTGTGTTTCTGAAATATATCGAAGCAATAGGAAATAATGGGCTTGTCCTGAACCATCAAAAACTGCTTTGGACGGTCAACACCCATTCTGCTTCCTACGCCGCCTGCCAAAATAATCGCGGTATTCATAAAAATCCTCCGTTTTTAATCCCTTCGCGGAACGACATAAATTTTTATCATTCCCTGTTTTACGATAAATAATTTATTCCGCATTTTATTTATAATACCATATTTGCGGCTGATTTGTCAATATAACCCAAGTTATTGTGTGTCGGCAAAAGCAACAAATATCTATTGTTAATCGGCGATTTTATTCCTCAAGAACGGCAACTGCCCTGCGAATTCCTTCGGCAAGATCAACCTTTGGCGTCCAGCCGATGGAAAGCAGCCTCGAGTTGTCGAGTATCTCAGGAACAGTGCTCAAAGGAGTCAAAAGAACCTCGGGTTCCTTTTCATGCTCGGGATTTGCAAAGCTAAGCGTAATATTTCTGTCGGGGAATACTTCACAGGCTGTTTTTGCAAATCCTCTTATCGTTGTATCCGATTTCTCGTTTGAAATATTATACGGCGTAATATTCTCACCGTTCAGTAATATATAAAGTAAAGCGCTTACGGTATCCGTCACATAGCAGAAGGAACGGTTTGCAGCTCCGTCGGATTTTAGCAGAATGTTTTCACGCCGTACAACATTGGCGATAAACTGCGCCCACACACGGTCGTCGTCAAGAGAAGCCGCACCGTAGATATAAGACGGACGCGCGATTTTAATATTCAGCCCAAATTCACGGTTATAGCTTGCGGCAAGAGTTTCGGAAGCGCGTTTACCCATAGCGTAACAGTTTTTATATGAGGTAATGTCAAGATAACCGATGTCCTCTTCCCTGATTTTCTTCTGAGAACCGTAGATAGTGCCGTAAACCTTTAGGCTTGAAACAATCAGAACCGCCTTGCTTTTGCTGTCTCTCGCGTAGTCAAGCACGCTTGCCGTACCCAAAAGATTTGCGTTTATCGTTCCCACCGGATCGGTTTCAAACTGGATATTGCTCGCCTGACTTGCGGCGTGAATAACATAATCGGCAGGTTCCTCAACTATCTTTTGCGAAACATCCTGCACACACAGTGAGATATCAGCGCGGTCAAGCAAATCACCGTATTTCTTTCTCGCTTTTTCCTCGTTTCTGACAAGGGCGATTACCTTTATATTATCATTATATAAGTCGTTTCTGAGCAGCAGCGAAGCGCACAGATAAAATCCGATAAATCCTCCCGCACCCGTAACAAAAACCGTGCTGTTTTTCAGCTTGTCCCAGTCGGGATTTGAAGAAGCGATTTCAAGCAAATCAGAGTATACGCTTTTTTTAGTATAGTCCTTTACCTTATATTCCATATTTCAATTCTTCCTTCGCGAATTTTTTAAAGTTTTCATAGTAAAACTGGGAACGAAGAGTAATCAAATCCTCGGGAGTAGTAACCTTGATATTGAAGCGCTCACCCTTAAATATATGAACCTTTTCGCCAAGCTCAATAAGCAGCTCGCTTGACGAAACAGGATTGAGTATACCTCTTCTATACGCTTCATCATGAGCCCAAAGTATACGCTCCATTGTATATCCCTGCGGAGCCTGAGTAATATACATTGTGCTGCGCTCGTAGCTCTTTTGGCAGCTCTCTCCGTCTGTACTGTAGAGCAGCGAGTCAATACTCGGGGTAACAGGAACGGCGGAGCTGTATTTTTTAGTATGCTCAATGCAGTTTGTAATAAGCTCCTGAGATAACATAGGACGGACGCCGTCGCATATCATTATTATATCATCAGGCTCTCTTGAAAACTCAGCGGTTGCCATAACGCCGTTATGAATTGAGTCAAAACCCGTTTTACCGCCCGGCACTATTGCTTTTACTTTACGCACCTTAAACTGCTCAATCAGCTTTATAAGGTAATCGATCCAATCCTCTTTACATGCAACCACAATGCCGTCAACCCACGGATGGTTTGAAAAGTGCTCCATTGTGTGAATAATAATAGGCTTTCCGCCTACCTCCAAAAACTGCTTCGGAAGGTCGGAGGACTGCATTCTTACACCGCTTCCGCCTGCAAAAAGCATAGCTGTAATCATATGGCATACTCCTCGTATTTTAATCTAATTTTAACATTACCACCATTGAAGCGGTTTGTCAATTTACAGTCTTGTAATGCTTATTTTTTCTTGAAATAGTTTAATTATTATGTTATTATTAGCATGGTGATAATATGAACAATATCTACGGAGGATACTATCCCTTCGAAATCAACTATGAAGCAGAGGAAAAGAAAAGACAGAAGAAAAGCCTAAAGTCCACCTCAAACAAGGTCGGCTTATTTGTTACGGCTTATTTTCTTTCCATGTACCTTATCAGCATCGTTCTCGGAGTATTGACAGGCTTTGGAATGATATCAAAAACAAGTGAAACACAGTATTTTACTCAGATGCTATACTCGGTTGGAGCATCGTTCATCCCGGGAATAATCTTTCTGCTTGCAATGAAAGGCAAGGTAAGCGACGTACTTACAAAAACCTTGGTAAAACCGACAACTCTTGTTCCCGTATTAATGTTCGGAATGGGCGTTGCCATGCTCGCAAATATTGCGGCAACGATTTTTGACAATAACATTTCCATTTTCGAACTGAAAAACCAAGTCAGCTTCGACATGGAAGGGACAACGATTTTTGAATTCATTATGAGCGTAATAACCACCGCTCTTGTACCGGCATTTGCGGAGGAATTTGCTTTCCGCGGACTTGCAATGAGCTACCTTAGAAAGCACGGCGACGCATTCGCGATTTTCGGTTCATCTCTCCTTTTCGGCGCGATGCACGGAAACACAACGCAGATAATATTCGCGTTCCTGCTCGGATTGATTTTCGCATTTGTAGACGTAAAAACAAATTCAATCATTCCATCGGTGATCATCCATTTTGTAAACAACTTCTACGCAGTACTTTCAAACACGCTGATTGCAAATAAGGTTATGCCCGAGCAGTATATAAATATCATCTGTATCGGACTTATGGCTGCATTCAGCCTGCTCGGCGTTCTCTCCGCAATTTATCTTTCAAAGGCGGACAGGGACTTCTTCAAGCTTGACGACAAAACTCCCGAAACATTTCTGCTCAGCTTCAAAGAAAAAATCGGCTCGTTTATCGCAAATCCCGGCGTATTGATCGCGCTCAGCCTCTTTACGGCGGAGATGATTGCAAATTTGATTCCACGCGAATATTTAGGTTTGTAAGAGCATGAAAGACTATAAACAGGAATATATGCTTGCGGCTCTTAATATGGCAAAGGAAGCGTATGACGACGGCGAGGTGCCGATCGGCGCGGTAATTGTCAGGAACGGAGAAATAGTTGCGGCAGGCAGGAACCGCCGCGAAAAACAAAAGAACGCTCTGCTGCACGCGGAAATTGACGCGATCAACAACGCATGCAAGACACTCGGAGGCTGGCGGCTTTGGAACTGCGAGCTGTATGTAACCTTAGAGCCCTGCCCTATGTGCGCCGGAGCAATTATCAATGCACACATTCCAAAGGTATATTTCGGAGCATACGACTACAAAAACGGTTCATGCGGAACTGTTACCAATCTGTTTGAGATGAATTTCACTTACAAGCCCCAATACTGCGGCGGTCTTATGGAAGCCGAATGTTCACAGCTGCTCAAGGATTTCTTTAAAAGCTTAAGAAAATAAAATTCAGCCCTGTTTTGATTCGTTTTCAAAACAGGGCTGTCCTTATCTTCTGTGAAGTTTTTCGTGCTTTGGAATACCTTTTATTTTAAACAAAATGAGATATCCCGCAACAAGAGCAAATACGCTCGTCTGCGTATAAAACAAAGCGTAGCCCTTTGAATCAAGGTCAAAAAGTGAACTATGATTTTTGAGCGAAGAGTCAGGGCTCGTTGTGAACTGAGGCACAAAATCCTCCTGCTGTGAAATTATCTCCTGATCGCCGCTAACCTTAGCCGAACAGGTAGGAACAAAACTGCATATCATCAATAGCGAAATACCAATCGCCGCTAAAGCTTTTTTCATAAACACACCTTCTATTTTACAACTATGGACTGACATCCAAAGAATTTATATCTTTCATTTACAAGGTTCTTTTCAAACACTGATATTTTTCCCGCTGATGAATCCGCAAAATAATAATTTTTGCTGTCATATCCTATCAGCACCAGACAATGCTCGTGCATGTACCATGAGAAAGAGTCACCTATTTTAGTCTTTGCGTTCTCGTCAACATAGTTTACCGTCCATGTATCGAAAACATATGGCTCATCCATATCGGTAGTAGCCCAAATCATAACTGGAATATCGTGAGAAACATAATCCCTGCAAAGCGTTTCAAGCGGAATATTTTCATTGTTATACGCTTTCAGATTCGATTTCTGATCCTTTAAATACTGGTTCATACTCTTAGCCATTGACGGAGAGTAAACTCCCCATCCCGCATAAGCCGAGCCCGCGAACGCGCTGTTCATATCGGGACCGTATTTATTTCCGCTTTCATCCCATGTAATATACTTGCAGAAAAGGTAGTTGTCGGCAATTGTATACTGGTCAACGTCAAAGCCCAAGATATTCAGAAGCATTGTGCAGGCGTATGTTTCACAGCCCGCTTTTAAATCCTCCTGTGGAATAACCTTTACATTTTGGATTTGATGGGCTTCAAGCTCCGTCGGCTTTTCCTCAACATTTGTCTGAACGGTTTTTACGGCTTCGGGCTTTGGTTTTTCAACGCCCTTGTCTCGAACAATTTCCGCAAATAGAATCATCAATGCCATTACGCCGCAAAACATACCCAAAATCTTATATTTTCTTTTTTTAGCCCGGGATATTCTTCTTCGTTTATTCATCAAAATAGTAACCCTTCCCATTTCGGTTTTTGATTATAGCATAGTCTGACAAAAATCTCAATATCTCACCTTAAAGCTTTTCTCCCGGGGATCAACCTCAATTCTTTTTGTCTCAATGCGGTCAATACGAATATACCGTGCGCTGTCAATCTGACTCAATACCCTGTCAATCTGTTCCTCAGTACCCTGTACTTCCATAGTAACGGAACCGTCGTATTCATTGCGCACCCAACCCGAAACTCCGCAGTCCCTTGCGGCATACGAGGCGGTATAACGAAAACCGACGCCCTGAACTCTACCGTAAAAGGAAACTCTTTTTCGTACTAACCGACTGTCATTCATATCATTAACCTCCCCAAGCCTGATTAATCCTAACAATACTTTAATTTATTATAATACAAAAAAAGAAAAATGTCATTATATAAATAAATATTTTACCTTATTATAACAAAAAAATGCAAATAATTACAACAAGAGACTATATAATTCGGAATTAGAAATATAATTGTGACAGTATTATGGAAAACGCAACATTTAATTGACTTTACTTTATTGTAATGATAAAATATTTTTAGCTGTACTTATGGTACTGAGGAAAAAATGAAACTAAACAAAGAGTTAATAAAACTGAAATAAATCGGGGCCATTGATGAATAAACGAAAATTTGAGGATATTATAGCGGAACAAGGCAAGCTGATATACACAAATGTAGGCGACAGCATGTACCCCACTATTCTGCCGCGGGATTTACTCGTAATTGAAGCTGTTACAAAACCGTTGAAAAAATATGATATTCCGCTCTACAAACGCGACAGCGGTCAATATGTTTTACACAGAATAATAAATATAAAAGATAACTCATACCTTATATGCGGCGATAACCGCACATTTGTCGAGCGCGGGATTACCGACAAACACATAATCGGCGTTTTGACAGCTATTGTCAGAAACGGTCAGACAATTGCCGTAACTTCTCCAAAACATAAACTTTGGTTTAAAAGTATAAAATACAGAAAATTAGTATTTAAAACAAGAAATCTATTAAGACGAAAAACAGCAAGGTTATGAATTTAATAAGAAAGATAATCGTGGAGGTTACAATGAATAAAAAAATAGCAGCGCTTATACTTGCACTGGCTTTCGGCACTCTCGCATTTACCGCCTGCGGAAATGACGATAAAAAAGAAAGCAAATCCTCATCTCAGTCGCAAACAGAACAGGTTGAATCAAATAAAGCTGAAGCAAGTGAAAGCAAATCCTCCGGCTCAGGAGAAACAGCTCCAAAACAATCATCTTCCGAAAAAACTGAAAACAGCAATTCATCAGGAAGTCAATCCAACAATAAAGAAAACAACGTCGTCAGTTCATCAAACAATTCAAACAGCCAAAGCTCAGAAAACCAATCGAATAAAACTGATAACAACAGTTCAAAGTCAGCGTCAGGAAAAAAAAAAAAAAAAAAAACATCAAAATCAGACAGCAATTCA
>OMXW01000113.1 GCA_900315085.1 uncultured Eubacteriales bacterium | reverse complement strand
TCGATACGATTTTACTGTCGGAAAGCGTGGCTCCCGACAGTCTGAGCGTTGCCGAAAGCATGATCCCGAATTTGTTTCTCCAGCGGTTGATTTGCGCCGCAGCCTCGCGGCGTACATAGTTGTCAAGCTCGGCGATCAATCCGTGCCTTTGCATAAGCGGCACATACTGCGCGGGATCAATCATTCCGAACCGTGAAGTGTTCCAGAATGTTTTGACCTCAACGCCTACAAGCTTTGCGTCGCCGCTGTCGAGCCGATATACGGGAACATATTTAAGTATAAAATTCTTTTGCCTGATCTCGCTTTGAATGTTGTCCTTAAGCTGCTCAACAAGCCTGTCCGTTTCAAGGAAGTTTCCGCTGTATATCTCAGTCTGAACGCCCTCGCGCGCCGCAGCGTCGCGGCAGGCGGTTTTTGCACATTCAAACCAGCTTTCAAGCGCCGCCGTCTTGTCAACCTTTTCGCAGATACCCGCCTTTAGCGTTACCGCGTCATAGCCTTCTTCCTCCGACAGCTCGCGCTGCATTTTTCAAATATTTCCGGGTAATTTGTTTTGTGTCTGCAGTAAACGCAGAATTCGCCTAAGCTGAGATGGCAGGCGATCCCCTTTACCTTAACCAGCTCGCGGTTGATAAGCTCTGCTGTCTTTTTAAGAAGAAGGTTGCCGTTTTCGTGTCCCTGATAGTGGTTGAAACTTCTGAATCCGTCAAGCTCAATGTGAATTGCGTCCATTGCAGGCTTACTGCCCTGAACAAGGCGGCGCAGGTACGCGTAGAAAAAGTCCTTTGTGTACAGCCCCGTTACGCTGTCCGATTCAAGAGAGCGAATAAGGCTTTTTCCTCGCTGAGCTCAATTATCCTTTCGCACCGCGCAATGATCACCTCGGGCATTCGGTAGGGCTTTGGAATGAAGTCGTCGGCTCCCATTCTTATACTTCTTACCTCCGCGCTTTTTTCGGAGGTCATTACTATTATTGGTATTTTTTTGAGTTTTTCGTCGGATTTGCAGGCTTCAAGCACCTGAAAGCCGCTCATCTGGGGCATGAGCAGATCCAGCAGTATGAGCGAATACGGCTCGGGGGCGGAATAGAGCGCCTTCATTGCCTCGCTTCCGTTGGGCACGCCCGTTACCTCATAGTTAAGCGATAGTATAGCGTCGAGCAGTTCGCGGTTCACCAATTCGTCGTCAACAACAAGTACTCTGCGCTTTTGTCTGCTTGACTTTATAAAACTGTTCATAATAAACTCCTTGATTTGAGGCTATATGTTTTCGTATATACCGTATATATAATTTATTATAATACATCTCGGGTGAAAATACAACAAAAATTCATTAACATTATGAAAAGGGTTATATATTTTTTAATATGATGTATGGCTTTCTGAAATTACGTAGCGGCGCACCCATGTGTGCGCCCTTTTCGTTTCCTTTAGATGTCATTCCGACCGAACGCAGTGAGCGGAGAAATCCCCCAAACAGGAAAACACAGGTTGTTGCATTGGGGGATCCTTCGACTAACTTGCTTCGCAATTTTGCCTTCGGCACCGCTCAGGATGACATCTTGTAAATAAAAATCGGCCCGGATTATTTCCGAGCCGAAGCAATTTACTTATTAAAATTTTAGGTCGTACCAGAGCAGGAACGCGTAGATCGCGTAGATTCTGTTCCAGAGCGTTTCCTCGCCTGCAAGGTAGTTTGTCCACATATCCCTGAGCTGTGCCTGGTTGAAGAACTTCTGAGAGGTTTCTCCAAAGAGCTTTTCGGCAATAGGCAGGTTGAACTGAGCGTTGGCGAGCCACTTGCGGATTGGCACCGCAAAGCCGACCTTTTTGCGGAAGGCTACCTCGTCGGGAAGCTTTGAAGCCGCCGCCTTGCGGAAGGCGTACTTGTTCTGATCCTCAAAGAACTTGTACTCCGCAGGGATCTTGCTTGCCACGTTGAACAGTCTGAGGTCGCTGAACGGGGTGTGAAGCTCAACTCCGCAGGCTGTGCTGGTGCGGTCGGTGTTGAGGTAGATATCTCCCTCAAGCCAGAGCGAGATGTCGATCGTGAGCTTCTGAGCAAGCTCGTCCTGTCCCTGTACCGACTTCCAAAGCTCAGCCACCGGAGCGGCAGGGTCAACGGTTTCGTCATAGTCGAGCATGAGCGACTTTACGACCTCGTTTGACATGATGTGCGAGCAGGTGAGGTATGTCCAGTCTGACGGGAGCTTGCGCTTGTGGGCGTTGTAGCCGCCGAAGAACTCGTCGATTCCCTCGCCCGAGTATACGACCTTTGCGTGTTCGCGCACTGCGGTACAGCCGATTGAGAATGCTACCGCCGAAGCGTCGCCGAGCGGCTGTCCCATTTTATCGATTACGGTGGGGATCCTGCTGAAATACTCCTCGGGAGCTATCATCTTTACGCGAAAGTCCTTGCCGAGCACCTCAGCGGTGAGGCGCGCAAGAGCGGACTCGTCAAAGCCCGATTCCTCGTAGCCTATCGTGTTTGCGCAGACAGCGTCGCTTGCGGCAAACAGATATGATGAATCTACGCCGCCGGAAAGAAAGCTCTCCTTGTACGGAAGCTGTGCGTCGCCGCTTTCCTCGCCGAGGATTTCATCAACAACCTTTTCGATTTCCGCCGCCCATTCGTCGGCTGTCTTTGCGGCGTCGGGCTTGAACTCGGGCTTGAAGTAGCGGCTGACCTGCGCGGTCTTGCCGTCCCACTCGATGTAACAGCCCGGCATAAGCTTGAAAACGTCCTCGTAGAAGGTCTCCTCGCCGATTGGATAGCCGTAGAAAAGATACTGCTGGAGCATTGTTTTATTGAGGCGCTTCTCAAAGCCCTCTGTTTTTACGATTTCATCGATGTCGCCCGAATACACGAGCTCGCCGCCGATCACCGCATAGAACATCTGCTTTTGACCTACCTGGTCGCGGATCACATAGAGCTTATCCGATTCCGCGTCATATACGCCGATCGCGAACGCGCCGAAAATGTGGTCTGTAAGCTTTACTCCCCACTTTTCATATGCCTTGATTACTATTTCTTCCTCGCGCTTTTCACGGCTTAGATCCGCCGCGATATCAAGCTCCGCGCAAAGCTTTTTGAAGTTGCGGATGTATCCGCTGAAATATTTGACCTGTGTTTTTGCCATTATTACCCCTCCGTGCAATTTGTCGAATCCTGTCAAAATTATAGCATTTTGTATTTGTATAGTCAATTATTTTTTTGTCCGTATCTTGTCACGGTCGGTATGTTATACTTATGTCAACTTAAACGGAAAGGGGATTTACATATGTTAAAGCTTTTATTATTAGCGGCTGCCGCGGCAGGTATATCGGCGGCAACAGCAGTTTCATCGGAGAAAATAAAGAGGGAAAGAAAGCTTGCACAGCTAAAAGCTTTGCATGTTCCCGAACAGGCAGTCAGCCGATGTGATGAACCGACTGCCGACGAATACGGAATGGACTACATGTATGTATGATCTGAAAAAATAACAGCGGCTCAAAGCAATCAACTTGAGTCGCTGTTTTCTTTTTCATCTGATTTTTTCTTTGAGTATTTGCCTTTTTTCTTGCGTCTGCGGGTGAGCATTACAAGGAGAACCACTACGATTACAACAAAGAACAGGAAGCCGACTATGATTCCGCCGATTGTCCAGTATGACAGACGGTAGCCGAAGAAGAACAAAAATCCTTCGCCGCCCG
>OMXW01000011.1 GCA_900315085.1 uncultured Eubacteriales bacterium | reverse complement strand
AAACATAAAAACCCGCCCGACCGTATGATTTAAATAATAACCTGCCTACTAAAGAGAACAGGTGGGTGCCCTCCTTTGAGCTTCAGGCTCCCTTCTTCCGGGAAAACGGGAGGTCTGCACACCACTCAAAGAGAAAAGCTCCCGATTTAAGTGTTGTAGGGTTATTTTAAAATCATTCACGTATCGGGCAGGCAACAAACAATTTAATATGTTTTTGAAGCTACCTTATTCTATATTTAATTTTACATTGTTTTTTCAATTAAGTCAAGAGATTTATGACTATAAAATTGGTAAAAAATTATTATTAAAAAAATTAAAAATTATGAAAAAAAGTGTTGACATTTACTAACAGGTGTGGTATAGTATATGTGTGCTAAAGATTTATTGAACAAAATAATGACTTCCTTTCTATGTGCTTGATTACTCCATAAAATTACCTAAAAACCGACGGTTATCTCCCGTCGGTTTTTACGTTATGCCGTTTTTTATTAATCTTTTGAAACTATTATTGAAAAACCATGATAAAAGATATATAATACATCCGATAAATACCGGCCTGCGCCGCATTTTGAGCGTTTGCCAAATCAATTTATTTACGGAGATAAAAATGAAAGCGTTTGAAAAACTGCCCGAGTGTTTTCAGAACGACGGGGTAAAGCAGTACTACGACACTCTCAAAAAGAAAAGCTCAAGAATATTCTTCAAGCGTGTGCTCGACATTTTGCTGTCGCTCATCATGCTTGTATTCCTGATCGTTCCGATCATCGTAATTTCAATCATGGTCAAGGCTACCTCAAAGGGCCCCGTGATGTTCAGACAGGAACGAGTTACAACATACGGAAGGAAATTTAAGATTCTAAAATTCCGCACAATGGTCGTAAATGCCGAAAGCTTAGGCACTCAGGTCACCACCGACCACGACGACCGCGTTACAAAAATCGGCAGAAAGCTGAGAAAATACCGTCTTGACGAGCTTCCGCAGATTTTCAACGTGCTTTCGGGAAGCATGTCGTTTGTGGGCGTGCGCCCCGAGGTTCCGAAGTACGTTGAGCAGTATGAGGACGTTTACTACGCCACGCTTCTTATGCCCGCCGGTATTACCTCGCCCGCGTCGATACAGTATAAGGACGAGGAAAAGCTCCTCGCCGAATGTGACGACGCCGACAAGGTGTATATTGAGCAGATCCTTCCCGAGAAGATGAAATATAATTTGAGCTATATTGAAAATTTCGGATTCTTCTCGGATATCGGAATTATGTTTAAGACCGTTGTTGAGGTCGCAAAGTAGAGGTGCGTATGAACAGGGTAAAGGATATTTTAAAGGATACTTCGCTTTTTCGTAAATCATATATTTTGACCCTGCTCTCCTGCCGCATAATTTTCGTGCTGTTTCCGGCGTATGTTCTCACGGTTTTTATGTTTGTCTGGGGAGTCGGACTCGTTTACTATAACCAGCGCCGCTACAATACATTCTTTAAAATGCGCTTCGGACTTTGGATAGGCGCGTTTTTGGCGGTAATGCTCGTTTCAATGCTGATATGCTTTTCGGTAACTCTGCCTGTCAGCTTCATGTTCTTCCTGCACGCGCTTATTTGCTTCTTCATATTCTACGGCGTGCACACCGAGCCGAACTTCAACTTCATGGAGGAGCTCGGATTCATCGCAAAAGCGATAGTTTATATAGTCACGATCGGAAATCTGCTCGGACTTTTCTGTCTGCTGTTCGGCATCCGCTATATGTTCGATATCAATCTTTTCGGACTGCTTCAGGCGGAGCTTCCGTTCACGGTATTTGAGAACCGCTTCACGGGCTTCTTTGCAAATCCAAACCAGCTCGGATTCTTGTCCGCTGCAGCGCTGTTCTGTCTGCACATGCTCAGCAAGCAGAAGCTCAGGGACGTTGTTGGGAAAATCAACAACGCGTGGGTAGTGCTCTGCGTTATCTCAAACTTCTTCGCGATTCTGCTTTCGGACTCAAACGCAACCTTCGTTCTGGTGCTCGCGTATCTGATAGTATATCTTGCTTACAATTTCTTCTCCGAGAAAAAGAAGCTCACCGTCCTTACCACATTTTTGAGGGCAGGTTCGGTAATCGTGATTTCGGTGGTGCTCGTTTTTTCGTCGCTCATGTTCCGCACTATCTTCAACACGGGCTTTGCGGCGGTAACGGCTCAGACAAATTCGCTTGTCGATATCATCTTTGAAAAGGAAAACTTTATCGAGGAATTTGAGGACGAAAAGCGCTCTGAGCCTGAGGATATAATCACCTTTGAGCATGAAAACAAAAATATCGACAGCGGCCGCTTCAAGCTTTGGACAGAGGGAATAGATATTGTCAAGCTCGCTCCCGTGACGGGCGTAGGCTACGGCAATATTGTATATTACAGTCAGGTGTATTTAAATAAGGTTTATAAATACGACCTCCACCACAGCGACGCGCACAACGGACTTCTTACGATACTGATGTCTACCGGCGCGATAGGACTTATTCTGTTCTGCATATTCGGCTTCCGCTTTACAAAGCACTGCGCCCAGCATTTGTTTTTGAAGGGCAAGGAGTACAAGGAGGACTTGTTCCCCTGTATGTTCAGCTTTTTGGCGGCGTACCTTGTGTATTCGTTCTTCGATATCACACTGCTCTACGACGTTTCGTTTATGGTAATGTTCTTCTGGCTGATTATGGGCTACACAAGCACATACATCGTCCAAAAGGAATACATGCTCATCGACCGCGCACTGTTTAAAACAAAAACCCTCAAACGAACACTTTTATAATTATCACTTGTATAATTTAATCATATGATGTATAATAACCGTAGGTATATCTTGCCTGCGGTTAATTTATTATTAAGGTGATAGCAATGAGGCTTTTCATAAAGCGTGACAAGTCTTCAAACGAGCAGGACTTTGTAATTTTCAGCGAGTCAGGCGACGAAAGATACAGAACACAGCGTAAAAAATCAGGCTCGGAAAAAAGTATGAATATCAAAATATGCGGCACCGACGGACAAATAAGGGCAAAAATCCGCAAAATGCCGTTCCCTGCAACGAATATCTTTGTGCTCAGGGCGGACAAAAGCAGGATAACTTTTGTAGTCGTCCCCACAAAAAACGGTCTGCTCTCATATTTTTACGGCAACAACTGGCACGTCAGCGGAAGCATTGAAACAAAGAATTTTTCGGTGATAGACGTTGATAAATCGGTTGTGTTCAGTCACACGCGCCATTCGGGCTACACCGAGCTTGAAATAAATGACGAAGCCAACGAGCTGTTATGCGTGGCGGCGTCGGTCTGCGTCAATATGATAAATACGGTGGAAAAGCATGAGCTAATGCCGGCGTAAGCCTCTCCTCAACGGGAGCCCGGACTGTAGAAAAAGTCAACCAGTTAAATCAAGATAACAATAATTGACTATGAACAATAAAGCCTCCTTTTATAAAGGAGGTGGCGCGCCGCTTGCGGCGTGACGGAGGATTTATCAGATGACGTTATAAATCATCAAAAACCTTTGACAGAACGGAAATGTCAGTTCAGTTAAATCCTCAGTCAATCACTTGCGTGATTGACAGCGCCTTTGAAAAAGGAGCCCTGCTTAGCGTATATCTTTTTGCAGTCATTATGCACTCAGCCAAAACAGTCCTGTCATTCCGAGCGAAGCCGAGGAATCCCCCAAACAGGAAACCAACTTCTATCAAAAGGGGATTTCTCCACGCGCTTCGCTTGGTCGAAATGACATTTTGGTTTTTTACGCTCAGTATGACAATTGTTTATTATAGGAGGAATATATATGGATAAACTACTTCAGCTATTAGGAACAAATTCACAGTTCAGCACCGCGGAGATCGCGGCAATGCTCGGCGAGCCGGAGGACTATATCGCGGCTCAGATCAAGGAATACGAAAAAGAGGGGATAATCAAGGGCTATCAGGCGGTAGTAAACTGGGAGCAGGTAAACGACAGCCGCCACGTTGAGGCGCTCATTGAGCTAAAGGTCGCCCCCAAAAAGGAAACGGGCTTTGACGATATGGCTGAAATGTGCATGGCGTTCGACGAGGTTGAAAGCGTGTATCTCATGGCGGGCGTATATGATTTTGCGCTCATCGTAAAGGGCGAAACAATGCAGGACATCGCAATGTTCGTAGCAAAAAAGCTATCCACGATCGACGGCGTACTCTCAACAGGCACCCACTTTATTCTTCGCCGTTACAAGGACAGAGGAATGAAGCTGTTTTCGTCTGAGAACAGCGCAGACGAGAGGAGCTTTATCCTGTGATAGATTACAATAAATATCTAAACCGAAGCATAACGGGCGTCAAGCCGTCGGGGATCCGAAAGTTTTTTGACATTGCCAACGAGATGGACGACGTGATTTCGCTGAGCATCGGCGAGCCCGACTTCCAGACTCCGTGGCATATCCGCGACGAGGGAATAAGAAGCCTTGAAAAGGGCAAAACATGGTATTCTCCTAACCGCGGCTTCTCGGCGCTGCTTGAGGAGATCACAAAGTATTACGAACGCCGCTTCGGCGTGACCTACAGCCCCTCAACGCAGACTATCGTTACCGTTGGCGGCAGCGAGGCAATAGACCTTGCAATGCGCTGCATGGTATCCCCGGGCGACGAGGTCATCATTCCCCAGCCGTCCTTTGTATGCTACGAGCCGCTCGCGGTAATGGCAGGCGGCACGCCGGTAATAATCAACACCAAAAACGAGGACAACTTCCGCTTGAAGGCGTCAGACCTCGAAGCGGCTATCACTCCGAAAACCAAGCTGCTCGTCCTGCCCTTCCCGAACAACCCCACGGGTGCCATCATGGAAAAGCGCGACCTTGAAGAAATCGCGGAGGTGATCAAAAAGCACGACCTCATCGTGCTATCCGACGAAATCTATTCCGAGCTTACATACGGCGGCAGGGACCACGTTTCGATAGCGTCGGTAGACGGAATGTACGAGCGCACGATAGTAATCAACGGCTTCTCAAAATCCTACGCCATGACGGGCTGGAGACTGGGCTACGCGCTCGGACCAGCCGAGATAATCGCGCAGATGACAAAGCTCCACCAGTACGGAATCATGTCCGCGCCCACAACCGCTCAGTACGCCGCTATCGAGGCGCTCAAAAACGGTGACCGCGACGTAAACAGAATGCGCGACGAATACGACATGCGCCGCCGTCTTGTGGTTGACGGCTTCAACGAAATGGGGCTTACCTGTTTTGAGCCGCTCGGAGCGTTCTATGTTTTCCCGTGCATCAAATCGACGGGACTCAGCTCCGAGGAATTCTGCACGCGCCTTATTATGGAAAAGAAGGTGGCTGTTGTTCCGGGCAGCGCGTTCGGTCAGTGCGGTAACGACTTTGTAAGAGTAAGCTATTCTTACTCGCTAAAGCACCTCAAAACCGCGCTCGAAAAAATCCGTGAATTTGTAAAGGAGCTCAAAGATGAAAATAACGGTTAAGGCTCCCGCCAAAATAAATTTGTCGCTCGACGTTCTCGGAAAACGTCCCGACGGCTACCACGAGATCTCAACTGTAATGCAGGCGGTCAGCCTGTATGACACCGTCACCGTGACCGATAACGACAGCGGCGAGGTTACGGTCTTTTGCGGCTACGAGGGAGTGCCCAACGACGAAAGCAATATCGCGGTCAAGGCGGCGCTCAGATTTTTTGACTACTGCAAAATGCCCAAAAAGGGCGTTCACATTGAAATAGACAAGCAAATTCCCACTCAGGCGGGACTTGCGGGCGGCAGCAGCGACGGCGCGGCGGTGATATTCGCGCTCAATCAGCTCTTTTCCGCTCACCTCAATCCTGCCGATATGAACGCTATCGCCGAGCGCGTAGGAGCGGACGTTCCGTTCTGCGTTCAGGGCGGCACAAAGCTGTGTACGGGAATAGGCGCAACGCTCAAAAAGCTGCCGTCGTTGAGCTGTTCGGATATTGTTATCTGCAAGCCCGACGCCGTCAGCGTATCCACCGCCGAGGCGTATAAAAAGGTAGACGCGTTAGCGCCTCATCCGTGCTACACCGACGAAATGGTAAAGGCAATTTACAGCCGCGATATGTTCATGATAACCTCAACCATCTTCAACGATTTTGAGCTTGCGCTCCAAATCCCCGAGGTGAACGAAATCAAAAGCGTTATGCTCAAAAACAAGGCGAAGGGCGCCGGAATGAGCGGCTCAGGCTCTGCGGTTTTCGCGGTGTTCACATCGTCAAACAAGGCGCAAAAATGCTGTGACGAGCTGAAAGAAAAATATCCGCAGACGTTTTTGTGCAAGCCTGTCAATATCGGCTGCGAAGTGGTTGAAAACGAATAGGAAACCAAATTCAATCATAGATGTCATTCCGAGCGTAGCCGAGGAATCCCCCAAATAGGAAACCAAATTCAATCATAGATGTCATTCCGAGCGTAGCCGAGGAATCCCCCAAATAGGAAACCGACTTCTATCAAAAGGGGATTTCTCCATGCGCTTCGCTTAGTCGAAATGACATTTATTTTCCTTAATTAAACTGAATAAATCCCAAAAACCTGCCAATCATCAAATTGAAAGGCAGGTTTTTCTTATGCTAAAAAGGTTTATCACTGCGGCGTGCGTTGCGTTCGCGCTTGCTGTAATCTACTCCGTAATCCCGTTCCAGGCAAACTGCTCTGCAATTTACAACGACGTTTTCAGGCTTCACATCCTCGCAAATTCCGACAGCGAATCAGACCAGGCGCTAAAATTGAAGGTGCGCGACAAGGTGCTTGAAACCACAAAGGAGCTGTTCAACTCTGCCGAAAGCAAGGAGCAGGCGGAAAGGCTTGTATCTGAAAATCTCCAAACGATCGCGAACACCGCGTACCGAGAGGTGCTCAATAACGGCAGTACCTACAAGGTCACAGCCCAAATCACCAAGATGTACTTCACCACTCGCCGCTACAAAAACTACACCCTGCCCTCGGGAATGTACGACGCGCTGCGCATAACTATCGGCAGCGGCAAGGGGCACAACTGGTGGTGCGTAATGTACCCCTCGCTGTGCGTGTCGCCTCAGCCCGACGAGGACGCAAAACGCGCCCTTGACCAAAACGAATACGAGGTCGTACACGACGAGCACACCGAATACAAATTCAAGATAATCGAATTCTTTGAAAAAATCCGCTCGTTTTTTACCTAAGTCCTTTAAATGACACACTGCTTTGTGGTATAATAAAGCATGATTAATTTGAGAGGCGATATCATGCTGAGATTTATTTTAGGCAAAAGCGGCAGCGGCAAAACCGCGTACATCTACGAGCAAATCAGCGACCGCGTAAAAAGCGGCGAAAGCGATATAATAATGCTCATTCCAGACCAAAGCTCATTTGAAACCGAAAAGGATTTTCTTGAGATTCTCGGCGCGCGGCTGTCAAAAAACGTGACCGTGTTCGGCTTTGAGGGCTTGTGCCGCCATGTTTTTGAAAAGACCGCGAACGTGTTCCAAAACGTAATAGACGACGGCACCAGAGCCGTGCTTATGAGCGTAGCTCTCGAGCAGCTCAGCGAAAAACTAAGCGTGCTCAAATCAGGCGGAAGCGTCAGTCTGACGGATTTAATGCTCGGCACGTTAAAGGAGTGCAAAAAGAACGGAGTCACCGCCGAAATGCTAAAAGCCGCGGCGGATAAAATGACCGACAGCTCGCTAAAATCAAAGCTCAGCGAAACCGCGCTTGTTTTCCAAACCTTTGACGCGCTCGTAAATCAAAGCTATATCGATCCGCTCGACAACCTCGCGCGCGCGGAATTAATTCTCTCAGAGAATAATAATTTGTTCCGAAACGCTGTAATCTACATCGATTCTTTCAGCGGCTTCACCTCGGTACAGCTCAGGATCCTGCGAATTCTCCTGAACCGCAGCCGTGAGATGAACGTGAGCCTCACCCTCGACCCTCTCACCGACGGCAGCGAGGAGGTGTTCGCAACAACTCAGCGGAGCCTTAAGGCGATAAAAAGCATGGCGCAGCGCGACGGAATACCGATAAAAACCCCTGTAAAGCTGACCGAGCCGAAGCGTTTTAAGAGCGACAGCTTAAAAGAGCTTGAAGCGCAGGTTTTCCGCATGAAAAAAACGCCCTCTCAGACCGTCCCCGACGAAATCACGCTGTACGCCGCCAACGATATTTACGACGAGTGCGAGTTCGCCGCGCGTAAAATCAAGCGGCTTGTAATTGAGGAAGGCTGTCTGTATTCCGACGTCGCTGTGATTTGCAACGACCTCAGCCCGTACCTCGGCGTGCTAAACACCGTCTTTGATAAATACGAGATCCCGTACTTCATGGATTCATCCCGCGACCCCGAGGTCATGCCGCCTGTTCGGCTTGTCAACTCGATTTTCAGGCTTATTCTTAACGGCTTCAAAAGGGAGGACGCGCTGGCGTTTTTAAAGACGGGGTTAACTGAAAATTCTTTAGAAGAAATAAACGCTTTTGAAAATTACATATATATCTGGAGCCTGAGCGGCAGCAGGCTATGCTCAAAATTTAGGCAGAATCCGCGCGGCTTTGCCGACGAATTCACCGAAGCCGACAAACAGGCGCTTGAAACCGTTGAAAAGGTGCGCCGCTCATTCGCTGAACCTCTGCTGAAATTCAGAGAAGAAATCAAAAACAAAAACGGCGAGGAAATCAGCCGCCTGCTATATGAATTACTGCTTGAACTAAAGGTGCCAGACTCGCTCTCAAAGCTCTGCGACGAGCTTGACGCGGCAGGCGAAAACGCTCAGAGCGAGGAACAGCTCAGAATTTGGGCGATGCTCATGAACGCGCTCGACAAAACCGTTGCGGCGGTCGGCGCTCAGCCGCTTGCGCCAAAGCGGTACTACGAGCTGCTGTCTATCCAGATGTCGTCGATCGAGTTCATGCAGATACCCCAGACCGCAGACTGCGTGAACGTCACCACCGCTCAGAGGGTGCGCAATTCAACACAGAAAATCAGCTTTCTTATCGGCTGCAACGACGGAGTATTTCCTGCCGTGCCGCACACCTCGGGACTGTTTTCGGCGTTCGAGCTAAAGCTGCTGTCAATCAGCGACATCAAAATCAGCGACGATTTTTCCGACCTTGCAAGCCTTGAAACCTTTATGACCTATTCCTGCCTTGCCTCGGCTTCAGAGCGGCTGTTTGTCAGCTGTCCGCTGGTCAGTTTAAAGGGCGAGCAGCTTTCGCCGTCGGTGATTTTCACCGAATTGACCGAGATTTTCCCCACGATTTCCGTGCTGTCCTGCGACGACTTTGACAGCCGCGCCGACTCAATGCTCGCGCTGCAGCCCGCGTTTGAGGAGTACGCAAAATCGCTCGGCGAGGGAATGACGGAGCTTAACGGCCTTGGGGGATTCTTTGAAGCGGACAGCCGCTTTTCCGCAAAATCAACGGCGGTAAGGCGCGCTTTGAGCCGTGAGCCGTTCAAAATTGAAAAGAGCGAAAACGCAGAAAAAATCTTCGGAGAAAACCTCACGATTTCAGCCTCGCAAATCGAAAAATTCAGCCTTTGCCGCTTCGCCTACTTTTGCAACTACTCGCTGAGGGTGCGCGAACGGCTGAAAGCGGAGATAAATCAAATGGAGTACGGCACGCTCGTGCACTACGCGCTCGAAAAATTTTTTACTCAATATTCTAAAAAAGAATATTCCGCGATGACAGATACCGAGCTTTCCGACTTCATTTCAAAAATAATCGACGCCTATCTCGAGGACTACTTTGGCGGCGCGCAGGAAAAGACGAACGCCTTTTTATATAAGCTCGAAATGCTGCGCCGCAATCTGCTGTTGCTGCTGCGCCACCTCGTTGACGAGCTCAGCCAGAGCGATTTCAGCGTTGCCGACTGTGAGCTGAACATCGGAAAAGATATCCCTGCCTACACGATCGCCCTGCCCACAGGGCATAAAATAGCCGTCTGCGGCAGCGTTGACCGCGTTGATTTGCTCACCCACGACGGCAACACCTTCGTCCGCGTCGTTGACTACAAAACAGGCTCAAAGGAGTTCAAGCTGTCCGATATCCTGTACGGACTGAACCTGCAAATGCTGCTTTATCTTCATTCAATCGGAGAAAACGGAGCCGAAAGATACGGCAAAACCACCCCCGCGGGAATACTCTACATGCCGGCGGGCGTGCCTGTTATCTCTGCCGACAACCTCAGCGACGAACAGATAGCCAGGAAAATCAGCGACAACTATAAAATGAACGGACTGCTGCTTGACGATTCGCGCGTGATCAAAGGCATGGACAAAACCGAAGGGGCTATGTATATCCCGGTAAAAATCAAGGAGGGCAAGCCGAGCTCCGCAAAGAGCCTTGCAAGCCTTGAGCAGTTCGGAAAAATATTCCAAAAGCTCGACCTCATCACAGCCGAAATGGGAGAGGAGCTTTACAGCGGAAAAATTGAGGCGTCCCCAACAAAGGGAGCGCATGACGCGTGCGAATACTGCCCCTACGACAGCGTTTGCGCCTACAGAATGAGCGAACCGCGCAACACCTTCTCGGTAGACAACGCCGAGGTTTACGCGCAGCTTGAAAAGGATTTGGGAGGTGAGGAAGATGCCTGAATGGACAAATGAACAGCGGCAGGCGATTTACGCAACAGGCGGTTCGGTGCTTGTGTCGGCTGCTGCAGGCTCGGGAAAAACAGCCGTGCTTGTTGAGCGCGTAATCAAGCTGATAACCCGCGCCGAAAACCCGATTGACGCCGACCGAATGTTGATCGTTACCTTCACGCGCGACGCCGCCGCCGAAATGAAGCAGAGGATTTCCGACGCGCTCTCGGCTCTGCTTGCAGACGATCCATACAATCCGCAGCTATTAAGGCAGCGTCAGCTGTTGTACAACGCATCGATCTCAACAATAGACAGCTTTTGCGCGAATATAATCCGCGAATACTTTCACACGCTTGAAATCTCGCCCGACTTCCGCGCCGCCGAGCAAACCGAGCTTGAACTGCTGCAGGCGGAAGCAATGGACGCGGCAGTCGAGTATTTCTACGACAAGGACTCGGACGATTTCAAAAAGCTGCTCGACGCTTTTTCGGGCAAAGAGGGAGACGCCAACCTGCGCAAAACAGTGCTCAGAATCTGCGATTTTCTCGATACCCAGCCCTTCCCCGAGGAGTGGCTTGAAAACATGCTCACCGAATACCGCACCGACGACGTGCTGAACTCTGTCTGGGGAAAAATAATCACCGACGCGGCTCATTCGGCGGTCAGTCACGGCGTGACCCTTGCCGAAAGCTCGCTGCTTGTGCTCGAAAAGGAGGGCGACGAAAAGCTCAGTGAAAAACTGCGCCCCGTAATCGAGGACGACCTCAGCATATTCACGTCGATTCAAACCGACCTGCTCTCGGGCGACTGGGACAGCGTAGTCGAACGCGTTAACTCCTGTGCGCTCAAGCGGCTTTCTACTCCGCGCGGCTACAAGGAAAACGCCGCAAAAATCGCCGTAGCCGCCAACCGCGACGAATTTAAGGCGACAATCGAAAAGCTGAAACGCATTTTTTGCCGCACAAGCGCGGAAGCAAAGCAGGAGATCGACGAGCTTTATATAATCGTCAGGGCGCTTTTTGCGCTCACCCAAAAGTTTATAAATGAGTTTAATATTCTTAAAAAGAATAAAAATATACTCAGCTTTGCAGACACCGAGCTGCTCACCGTTAAGCTTCTCGCGCGCAGCAACGGCAGCGGTGGCTACATAAAAACCGCTCAGGCACGTGAAATCTCAACGCGGTTCGACGCGGTGATCGTGGACGAATTTCAGGATGTCAACGACGTTCAGAACCTTATTTTCAACTGCGTTTCAAAGGATGAAACTAACCTCTTTGTCGTAGGCGACGTAAAGCAGAGCATTTACGGCTTCCGCCAGGCAAAGCCAAATATCTTCATAGACCGCCGCCAAAGCTACAACCGCTACGACGAAGCAAAGCAAAACTATCCTGCCACGATCGTGCTCGACAAAAACTTCCGCAGCCGTGCCGAGGTCTGCGACACTGTAAACTTTGTATTCTCAAATCTTATGAAGCGCGACTGCGCAGGAATGGACTACACCGTCGACGAACGGTTAAATGTGGGCGCGGTCTACCCGGAGGGCGCCGGCTGTGAGACGGAAATTTCTTTAATAGAAAAATCAGCCTTTGACGACCTCGAAACTCCGCAGCTTGAAGCCACCTACATCGCAAGCCGAATAAAGCAGATTATCGGCAGCACCTTCACGGTTTCAAAGAACGGAGATACACGCCGCGCTACCTTCGGAGACTTTGCGGTGATTATGCGAAGTCCAAAGTCTACTGCATCTCAGTACGTTGAAACGCTCGTCCAAAACGGCGTTCCCGCGTTCAGCGAGGAGAGCGAAAGCGCGTTTGAGGCTCAGGAGGTCAAGCTGATTCTGAATCTTATGCGCGTAATCGATAACCCGTCTCAGGACATTCCGCTTTTGAGCGTGCTGTGCAGTCCGCTGTACGGCTTCACTCCGGACGAGCTTGCAGAAATGCGCGCCGACAGCCGCAAAAAGCCGCTCTATCAGTCGCTTGTAAAATACGCTGAGAAAAGCCCAAAAGCGGCGGATTTCTTAGACGAGCTCAACTCGCTTCGCCGCTTTTCATACACCTGCGCGGTGGATGATTTGATAGGCAGGCTGTATGGATCCACCTCGATAGGAGCGGTCACAGCCGCCGTAAGAGGGGGAGACCGCCCTCTTTCAAATCTGAACCTGCTCAGGCTCTATGCTCAAAGCTACCGCTCGGGCGGCTATAAAACATTGACCGATTTTATCGGCTTTATCGACCGCCTGATTGATAACAAAACCGTGCTCCCGTCCGACTCCGCCGCCGACGTTCACAGCCTTAACGGCGTGCGCGTGCTCAGCGTTCATAAGTCAAAGGGACTTGAATATCCCGTCTGCTTCCTCGCCGGGACCGCCAAAAGGTTCAATAAAACCGACCTCCGCTCCGACGTACTCATTGACAGCCGCGCTGGTCTTGGAATCAAGCGCAAGGACGGCGTTTGCCGCTACAACACGCTTCCAAGGCTCGCCGTTGAGCTTGAAATCGAGCGAAACGAAATCGCCGAGGAGCTCAGAGTGCTCTATGTTGCGCTTACCCGCGCGCGAGAGAAGCTGATTGTTGTGGGCACAATGAGCAAAACCGACAGCTTCATTGAAAAAACTACCGCAAAACTCGCTATGGGCTCAATCATTGAGCCGTACACGGTTTCAAACAGCGGAACAATAATTGAGTGGCTTGCGCTCACGGCTCTTGCAAACCCGTCAACAAGGCGGCAGATGAATCCGTACGCGGAGAATATAATTCTAAAAGAGAATTATCCTACATGGATATTCAACCACATAAAAACGGAAGCCGAGCTTTTTGCAGGCGCAAAGGCGGATGCTGAACAAGAGGCGGAGCAGATCGTCCGCGCGGCAAAAACCGAGTTCAATTATGCCGAGCTTCTCAGGAAAAACCTGAGCTTTAAGTATAAAAACGAGGCTATTTTGAATTTGCCGCAGAAGGTCAGCGCGTCGCAGGCGGCTCACGGTCAGAACACAGAATATTTTGACCGAGTGATCGCAAAGCCGAATTTCATGAGCGGAGAAACCGCCGCGGCGGTTGAGCGCGGCACGGCGCACCATCTGTTTTTGCAGTACTGCGATTTTGAAAAGGCGCGCGCTGATATTGGCGCGGAAATTGAGCGGCTGAAAAACATCGGCAGGCTAACGCCTCAGCAGAGCCAAAGCATTGACGCGCCAAAGCTTGAAAAGCTTCTTAAATCAAAGCTGTTTGACCGCGTCCTCAGCTCGCCTGCGGTATTCCGCGAGGAACGGTTCGCGGCAAAAATAAAGCCGTCAATGGTCTTTGACGGGTACGACGATGTTGACACCGATTTCAGGATAATCATGCAGGGCGCGGTTGATCTCGCGTTTGTAGAGGACGGAAAGCTTGTCATAGTTGACTACAAAACCGACCGTGTGCGCGACATCCAAAAGCTCTGCACGCTCTATCAAAAACAGCTTGAGCTGTACAGCGAGGCAATGCGCCAGTCGCTTGAAATCGAGGTCGCGGAGTGTATTATATGTTCGGTTCATCTTAATGAATGGACGCCGCTGAATAATAAATAAAAATTCGGGCAGGCAGGCTTCTGAAAAATGAAACCTGTCTGCCCGACCATTCTCTTAACTCTAAACTCTTAACTTTAAACTCTTAACTTTAAACTCTGTTTTAGTCGTTGTCCGTATAATCTACGTTTATCATCATCAAATTTTTCTCAACGCGTTTTTTGTTGCGCGAGATTCTGAACATGATAACCAGTCCGGAAATACCCTCGTAAATCAGCAGGATCCCGAGCATGATGATCAGCGCGCCGCCGAGCGGTTCTCTGAAAACGATAGTCAGAATTCCCATGAGCACGGCAACAGCTGAAATAATCAGGAAAACATGCCAGTATTTCTCGCCGAAGTCTTTAAGATGAAATGAGCGTTTAACGTTCATGATACCGTCAATGATGATGATAACGCCGATAACGATGAACAGAATATTGATGACGCTTGTAGGTGTAATCAGCGTAAACACGCCGAACGCCGCCGAAATCACGCCGAAAACAAGCTCAATAAAAAGGTTTTCGTCGTTGTCCTTGTTGATGAAAAACGAAATCACGTTTACCGCTCCGTAAATGGTCATAAGAATACCAAAGGCAAAGCAGAGCGTCGCCTCAACCTTTGCAGGGTGAGTTACCATGAAAATTCCCAAAATTATGTAGATTATCGATGCTATGATGAACGTGCCGAGCACGCTTCTTTTTTCTTTGCCGTCCCCTGATTTTCTACCAAGCATTTTTATCCCCCTCAGTCAATTCTCTTGTCGCAGAAGTCGCACATTCTCATGCCGAGCTTTTTGTAGCTTCGGTGGGGAAGATACTCCTCGTTTTGTGTAATACATTTCGGATTTTTACAGCCTGCGTCGCTCAGCTCAACCTCGCGCTCTTTTATCATGAAGTCCTCGTCCTGTAGCAGAAGCAGAATCAAAGCCATTCTGCCGAACATTCCGTACTGCGCCTGCTTGAAGTACAGCGCGCGGGGGTCGTCGTCGATTTCAACGGTGATTTCGTTGACCCTGGGAAGCGGATGAAGCACGATCATATCCTTTGGCGCCCTGTCAAGCTTTTCGCGGTCGAGCACAAAAACATTTTTCTGCGCCTCGTAATCCTCCTCGCTTTTGAAGCGTTCGCGCTGGATCCTCGTCATGTACAGCACGTCCAGGTCAAAAACCGCGTCGGCAAGGCTGTTTGAAATCTCGTACTTACAGCCGTTTTTCTCGAGAATGTCTATGATGTAAAGCGGCACGCCCAGCTCGGGAGTTGAAATCAGCACAAACGAGTTGTTTTCATACTTCGCAAGCGTTTTGATAAGCGAGTGAACGGTTCTGCCGTTCAGCAAATCGCCGCACACGCCTATTTTAAGATTGTCGAGCCTGCCCTTTTCACAGCTAAGGGTAACAATATCGGTCAGGGTTTGGGTGGGGTGGAGGTGGCCTCCGTCGCCGCAGTTTATAAGCGGAACCTCGCTGTAAAGTGAAGCCGCCATCGCCGTGCCCTCAAGCGGATGCCGTATCGCGATAATATCGGCGTAGCCGCTGATGACCGAAATCGTGTCTTTCAGGTTTTCGCCCTTTGATACCGACGAGTTCATCGGATTGTCAAAGCCGATAGTTCTTCCGCCGAGCTTCAGCATTGCGGTCTGGAACGACATCTGTGTGCGTGTGCTCGGCTCATAAAACAGAGTTGCCAAAATCTTGCCGTCGCATAAGTGGCGGTAGTCGGCAGGGCTCTGCATGATTTTCTTTGCTCGTTTAACTATTTTGGCAATCTGCTCAACGCTCATTGCCTCAAGATCAATTAAATTTTTGTTAGTCATCTGACCACAGCTTTCTGTAATTTTCTTAATTGTATCAAATTTCGAGTGATTTATCAATATAAAACGGAGTTTTTCTTGATGAAAGTTTTGCAGAAATAAATAAAAAGCCAAACATTTCTCACGTAAATGTGCTGTGAATTTTTTAACCGTTCTAAAGTCCGCGACTTGGGTGCAGCGGCAGCGTGCCGCTGCTGTCAATGCGGCTTTGGATAGAGTGCAATTATCAATACCTTCTGTTAACGCCGCGTTCGGGCGCGTGCATGACGGTCAGGTTTTGCCAAACGTAAGCCGCGCGACTTGGGTGCAGCGGCAGCGTGCCGCTGCTGTCAATGCGGCTTTGGATAGAGTGCATTTATCAATACCTTCTGTTAACGCCGCGTTCGGGCGCGTGCATGACGGTCAGGTTTTGCCAAACGTAAGCTGCGCGACTTGGGTGCAGCGTCACGCTGCCGGACATTCGATTCCCAATCCGCTTTACCAAAAAAATAAGGACACCTTTACGGTGTCCTTGTTTTTTTGGAGCGGATGATGGGAATCGAACCCACACGATCAGCTTGGAAGGCTGAAGTTCTACCACTAAACTACATCCGCGAATATTCAACTTTGATTATTATATCACCATAATCCGCGTTTGTCAAGTAAAAATTTCGGGACAAAAATAAGGGGCAGGCATAAACCAACCCCTAAAATTTTTATGTTTCGTCGTTTTCTTTGCTTTGTTCTTCAAGCTTCTTTACAACCACGCGCATGATTCGCTGGTTCTCAACCTCCATAACGGTGAAGCGGAAGCCGTCAGCCTCAATGCTCTCGCGCTTTTTGGGAATGTTGCCCGCGTGCTCAAGAATAAATCCGCCCACGGTGATCGAGTCGCTCTCAATAGCGTCCTCGTCAATTCCGAACAGCTCAAGAACGTCCTCAAACTCGATGTCGCCGTTCACAAGGTACTCGTCCTTGCCGATTTTGTAGTAGCTGCGCTCAATTTCCTCGTCCTCGTCCCAGATATCGCCTACGATTTCCTCGAGCAGATCTTCCATGGTGACTATGCCGAGCGTGCCGCCGTATTCGTCGGTGACTATGGCGATGTGATCCTTTGTGCGCTTGAAGGTGCTCAGGATTTTTGAAAGCTGCTGAGACTTAAATACAAAGTACGGTCTGATCATAATGTCGCGCACGTTCGGGATTTTTCCGTCGGCGAGCAGCTCAAGGTAGTCGCGCGTATGTAAAATACCGATTATATTGTCGGTAGTGTTTTCGTAAACCGGAATACGCGAGTAGCGGTTTTCCAAAATAATATCCTTGATCTTATCTACGCTGTCGTCAATGTTGATGAACACAACGTCAACGCGCGGAGTAAGAACCTCCTCGGCGGTTGTTTCGTCAAAGTCGAGCGCGGAGCGAACCATCTCGCTCTCGCTCTCCTCAAGCACGCCTTCCTCCTCAATGCTCTCAACAATGTATTTCAGCTCGTTTTCGGTTACGCTCGGAGCGTCCTCGCTTCTGCCCGAGATCCTCAGCGCAAGGGCTTTGAGCTTCATAAACACAAAAACAAGAGGGGAGAGGATGATTGTCAGCGCCTTTAGAAATCCCGCGGTTTTTACCGAAAACGCGTCGCAGTGCTCCTTTGCAAGGCATTTTGGAATAACCTCGCCGAAGGTCAGCACCAAAAGCGTTGTAACGCCGGTTGCAACTGCCGAGCCTATGTCGCCGAAAATATGCATGCACAGCACCGTCGCGATTGACGAGCAACCGAGGTTCACCACATTGTTGCAAATCAAAATCGCCGTGAGGGCTTTGTCAAAGTGGTCGATAACATACAGCGCGCTGCGCGCCTTTTTATTGCCGCTTTCAACATTTTGCTGAATACGGATTTTGTTGACAAAGGAAAACGCGGTTTCCATGGCGGAAAAAAATGCCGACAGCAAGACCAGCACCCCTATAACGATTCCCATAACTATGTCAGCGTTCAAAAGAATATCAACTCCGAATATAGAATATAATTATACTGCTATTATTCTATACTACAATAATTCTATAAAATAATTATTACTTTTAAGAAATATACCGCTAAAATCTTGAAAAAATTGAAGTGTGCTGATATAATATAAAATGACGCAATACGCATTATATTGCGCACCGCGGATACACTAACCGTGGAGGTGCGTAAAAATATGCGAAAATATAAGAACAAGGCGGTAATCTACGGTCAGAGGGACGAATTCGTCAAGAATCCCTGCGAGGACGACTCACCAAAAAAGGAGGAGTCCGACGAACAGTCCGACCTGTCCTCTGAGCTCGGCTCGGTGTTCATAAACCACAGGGGAAAGGTGATTTACTGCCTTACCATCATCGGACAGGTTGAGGGGCATTACATTCTGCCAAGCTCCAACAAAACGACTAAGTACGAGCATGTAATACCGATGCTCGTGTCGGTTGAGGAGGACGATCGGGTTGACGGCGTGCTGATAATGATAAACACCGTCGGCGGCGACGTCGAGGCAGGGCTTGCTATAGCCGAGGTGATCGCGGGGCTCAAAAAGCCCACGGTATCTATTGTTCTGGGCGGAGGACACTCGATCGGAATACCGCTTGCGGTGGCGGCAAAAAAGAGCTTTATTGCCAAAAGTGCAACGATGACGGTCCACGCGGTGAGAACCTCCGGGCTGACGGTCGGAGTATGGCAGACCTTTGAGTATTTCAAGCGTATCCAGGACAGAATAACCGAGTTCATCGTGGAAAATTCCGCGATAGATTTCAGCCGCTACAACGAGCTTGTGCTGAACACGGGACAGCTTGTTACCGATGTGGGAACCATCCTCGACGGAGAGGACGCGGTAGACGAGGGCTTGATCGACAGCATAGGCACGGTATCCGACGCGGTAGACGCGCTATATGACATGATCGAGGCGAAAAACTATTAATCAGGTAATGTAGGGGCGACCATTGGTCGCCCGACGGCGAAGATGTCATTTTGACTAAGCAGAGCGTCGGTGACAATAATCAACGTTCGGCTCGCGGGCGTGCAATGCACGCCCCTACAGGCTGATAACCAAATAAGAAGGAGTACATATTATGACAATTATTGACGCAATCATTCAGGGCGTTGTTCAGGGCTTGACCGAATTTCTGCCCGTATCGAGCAGCGGTCACCTTGCAATTACCCAGCACATAACGGGTACAAACGCCGAGGGCAATTTGTTTTTTAACGTAATGCTTCATGTGGGAACGCTTGTTGCGGTAATCGCGTTTTATCACAAGCTTATCTGGAGCCTTATCAAGGAATTTTTCTCGATGCTCAAGGATATCTTCACGGGAAAATTCAAGTGGAGCCAAATGAATTACGAGCGCAATTTAATTGTCATGCTTGTGATCGCGCTGCTTCCGCTCTTTATAATGTTCATCCCCATCCCGGGACAGGATATGAAGGTCAAGGATTTGGCTGACGTTTTCTCGGGCGCGCAGATCCTTATTGTAACGGCGTGCTCGCTTCTGCTCACAAGCATACTTCTCAGCCTCGGAATATACTTCAACAAGAAAAACTCCGCCGCGGGCTTTAAGCATATGCGCGGCAATTCATCAGGCACAAAGGCAAGGGAAAAATATACCGTTTTAGACGCAGTCTGCGTTGGCTTAATGCAGGTCGTTGCAGCGCTTCTCCCCGGCGTTTCACGCTCAGGCTCAACGCTCGCGGTGGGTGAAATGCGCGGAATCAATAAACAGAAGGCGCTTGACTTTACCTTCGTTCTTGCAATCCCCTCAATCCTCGCGGCGGCTCTGCTCGAGGGTGTTGACGCAATCAAAAGCCCCGAGGGAATCAACGTTGAAATCCCGGTGCTGATTGTCGGCGTAGTAGTTTCGGCAGTCGTAGGCTACCTCGCTATCGTAATCTTCAAGTGGTTTTTGAAATCGGATAAAATGATTCTTTTCGTAATTTATACCGCAGTTGTCGGAATCGCGTTTATCGTGATTTCTGTAATCGAAATGACCACCGGACATAACCTGTTTTCCGGCATGCCGGCGACGCTGTAAAATGCAGGGGCGACCAATGAATGTCATTTCGACTAAGCGAAGCGCACGGAGAAATCCCCTTTTGATAGAAGTTCGTTTCCTATTTTGGGGGATTCTTCGACTAAATCGCTTTGCGATTTTGCCTTCGGCACCGCTCAGAATGACATCTGCAAACATTGTTTCTATTGCCCTCACAGTCTCCGTTAGATGAATATTCTCGCGAAATGGAAAACGTTACCATTCTATCAAACGTTAAGTACGCGACTTGAAAAACGCGAGGTAAAATAAAGGAAGGTGAAAGGATTGTCAGCAAAAAAGCAGACAACCAAAAAGAAAACATCCGCGCGGGGGAAGTCCTCAAAATCCGCGCCAAAGCGGACGGCTTCCGCGCCTGCGGGACTTAGTCCGCGCGTAAAGTCAATATTATTCGTAGCGCTTGCCGTGCTCTTTGCCATTCTGGTACTGGTGCCCGGCAGCAATTTTTGGCGTACGGTGATCCGTCCGTTCTTCTTCGGAATATTCGGACTCGGAATGCTGCTCGTGCCTGCGCTGTTCATCTACCTGTGTGTGATGAACGAAAAGGAAAAGCAAATAGCCCACTTCGGAGCAAAAATAGCGCTGTGCGTGTTCACGTTTTTGTTCGCGGGGGCAATCGTATATATGATGGAGGGCGCAAAGCACCAGAGCGTAAACTTCTTCGCGTGTATCGGCAATCTGTATCTTGACGCGTTCAACAGCACAAAATACATACCCCCGACCTGCGGACTGATTGGCGGTATTTTAGGTCATCCTATAGTCGCGATATGCGGCTCAACCGTAGGAATTATTATCAGCTTTATAATGCTGGCGGTCAATATTTTCCTGATAGCCAACCTCAGCGTCAGGGACGTAACAAGAGCCGCGGCAAAAACATATAACCGCGCGCGTCAGGCACGAGACCGCCACAGAGAGCGCGTTGTTGAACGCCGCCGTGAAAGAGAGGTTCAGCCGCAGCGCACCTACAGCTCGGACTATCCGCAGTATACGTCAACTCCCGAGCCGCAGCGCACGGAGGCAAAGCCAAAAAGGCGCGCCAAGCTGCATAGCGCAGACAGTATTGATATTCCGATTTATATCGGCGGCGAACGTCAGAGTGCGATAGACGTACCGTTTGACGAGCCAAAGACTAAGAAAAAGCGCAAAAAGGCGGTCAAGAACGGACTTGATACCGACGTTGCGGATCCAAACGAGCAGAACGCTACGGATTTGAGCAAGTCCGAGGATCTGCTCAATATCATCAATAAGGCGACAAAGCCGATGGGCGAGAACGCCGACACAACGATAGGTCAGATAGCCGACGATATCACGCGCGGCAAACGCTCGGGCAAGTATATAGACGGCGACAAGGATGCAAAACGCGCTGAAAGAGCGTACAATCCCCAAGTTACCGAAAAGCCTGCCGAGCCCAAGAAGCAGGAGATAAAGAAGGAAAAGCCCGAATCCGAGTTTGATAATATCGGCTACAACCCGAATAATTCTTATGGGGAATTAAAGCAGGAGAAGGTCTATCACTATCCGCCCGTTCAGCTTCTCAATCTGAATCAGAATAACAACGACGAAAGCGCGCGCGCCGAGCTCACTCAGAATTCGCACAAGCTCATTGATACGCTCCAAAGCTTCGGCGTAAACGCAAGCATAACAAACATCTGCCGCGGCCCGTCCGTAACCCGTTACGAGCTCCAGCCCGCGCCGGGTGTAAAAATCAGCAAAATCACGAATCTTTCAGACGATATCGCCCTCAATCTCGCGGCTAACGGAGTAAGAATCGAGGCTCCTATTCCGGGCAAGGCGGCGGTCGGAATTGAGGTCCCGAACAAGGTCGTCAGCATGGTTTCAATGCGCGAGCTTATTGATTCGGACGTGTTCCGCTCACAAAAAAGCAAGCTCGCGACGGTGCTCGGCCGCGATATCTCGGGCGAAATCGTTGTAGCGGATATCGCAAAAATGCCCCACCTTCTGGTTGCGGGTACAACCGGCTCGGGTAAATCGGTTTGCGTAAACTCAATGCTCATCAGTATTCTTTACAAGGCAAGCCCCGACGAAGTTAAGCTTCTGCTGATTGACCCGAAAATGGTTGAATTTTCAAAGTACAAGGGTATTCCGCACCTGCTCGTTCCCATTGTATCCGACGCCAAAAAAGCGGCGGGGGCGCTTGCATGGGCGGTAAATGAAATGCTCCAGAGATACAAGATTTTCTCGGAGTTTGACGTAAAGGATATCGACTCTTATAATTCTTTGGTAGAAAAAAATCTTAAATATATCAGCGAAAACCCGCCCGTTGAAAACGAGGAGGGGGAGATGTATCAGCCCGTAATGGAGGTCAACGGACTGCCCGTGGCAAAGGAAAAAATGAGCCGCGTGGTAATCGCTATAGACGAGCTTGCCGATTTGATGATGGCGGCTCCCAGCGAGGTTGAGGACAGCATTTGCCGACTTGCTCAGATGGCGCGTGCGGCAGGCATGCACCTGATCCTCGCAACCCAGCGACCCACCGTTAACGTAATCACAGGTCTTATCAAGGCTAATGTGCCGAGCCGAATCGCGCTCAAGGTAAGCTCCAACATGGACAGCCGAACTATCCTTGACGCAGGCGGCGGCGAAAAGCTGATTGGCCGGGGCGATATGCTGTTCTCACCCGTAGGCGCGCCAAAGCCGCTCCGTGTTCAGGGCGCGTACGCCTCCGACGAGGAAATCGACAGGGTAACGTCGTTCGTCAAGAAGTCGTTCAAGGCTGAGTACAACAAGGAGGCCGAGGAGGAAATCAAGCGAATCGCCGCCGAGGAAATCGCTCAGGGCAAAAAGGGCAAGGCTGACTCAGACGGCGGAGACGGACTTGACGTTGACTCAAAAATGGACGAGGCTATCCAGTGCGTGATAGAGGCCGGACAGGCTTCAACCTCGCTCATTCAGCGCCGCTTAAAGGTTGGCTACGCCCGCGCCGGACGAATGATAGACGATATGGAACAGCTCGGCGTAGTAGGCCCTCACCAGGGCTCAAAGCCGCGCGACGTTCTGATGACATATAACGAGTGGCTCGAAAGAAGAAACGTTTTGCAGAATAAGAGCGAATGATTATAAGTGGTTAGTAGGGGCGACCCTCGCGGTCGCCCTAATGAATTGACGGTGTTGCCGTTGTGAAAGGAATGTAAATGTATCTACCAATGAACGCCGCCGAGGTGCGGCAAAGAAACTGGGACTACATAGATTTCGTATATGTATGCGGAGACAGCTACGTTGATCATCCGTCGTTCGGCG
>OMXW01000003.1 GCA_900315085.1 uncultured Eubacteriales bacterium | reverse complement strand
CTTAATTTAATTAGTTTTCGGGAACGTCGGGAAGACCTGCAAAGCCTTTTGCGAGCTCTTCGTCGGTGGGGATCTGGTCTGTCATAAGCCCGTCGTGGAACTTCTCGTAAGCGACCATATCAAAGTAACCTGTACCTGTAAGACCAAATACGATTGTCTTTTCCTCGCCGGTTTCCTTGCACTTGAGCGCTTCGTCAATTGCAACGCGGATTGCGTGGCTTGACTCGGGAGCGGGGAGAATACCCTCAACGCGGGCAAACTGCTCTGCAGCCTTAAATACAGAGGTCTGCTCAACAGAAACAGCCTCCATAAGACCGTCATGATAAAGCTGTGAAAGAGTTGAGCTCATGCCGTGGTAGCGCAGACCGCCTGCGTGGTTAGCCGACGGAATAAAGCCGCTGCCAAGTGTGTACATCTTAGCAAGAGGACAAACCATACCTGTGTCGCAGAAGTCGTAAGCAAACTTACCTCTGGTGAAGCTCGGGCATGAAGCAGGCTCTACTGCGATGATTCTGTAGTCAGCCTCGCCTCTGAGCTTTTCGCCCATGAACGGAGCAATCAAACCGCCGAGGTTTGAGCCGCCGCCTGCGCAGCCGATGATGATGTCGGGTTTTACGCCGTATTTGTCAAGAGCGGCCTTAGCTTCAAGACCGATAACGCTCTGGTGCAGAAGTACCTGATTGAGCACGCTGCCAAGTACATAGCGGTAGCCCTCTGTGCCAACGGCAACTTCAACAGCCTCAGAGATTGCGCAGCCAAGGCTTCCTGTTGTGCCGGGGTGCTCGGCAAGAATCTTCTTACCGATTTCGGTTGTCTCCGAGGGAGAGGGAGTAACGCTTGCGCCGTAGGTTCTCATAACCTCGCGGCGGAAGGGCTTCTGCTCGTAGCTGACCTTAACCATGAATACCTTGCAGTCGAGGTCAAAGTATGAGCAAGCCATTGAAAGCGCTGTGCCCCACTGACCTGCGCCTGTTTCGGTTGTAACGCCCTTGAGGCCCTGCTTCTTAGCGTAGTAAGCCTGAGCAATAGCTGAATTGAGCTTATGGCTTCCGCTTGTGTTGTTGCCCTCGAACTTGTAGTAAATCTTCGCGGGAGTGTCAAGAGCCTTCTCAAGGAAGTAAGCTCTGATAAGCGGAGACGGACGGTACATCTTGTAGAAATTCAGGATTTCCTCGGGGATATCAATGTAAGGATCGGTGTCGTTGAGCTCCTGAGCAACCAGCTCCTCGCAGAATACGGGAGCAAGCTCTTTTGCTGTCATGGGTCTGAGTGTTCCGGGATTGAGAAGCGGAGCGGGCTTGTTCTTCATATCCGCGCGAACATTGTACCACTGCTTCGGGATCTCGCTTTCATCAAGATAAATTTTGTAAGGGATTTTGTTTTCTGACATTTCTATAACCTCCATATATATGTTTTAAATAATTGCCAAAATAAAAAACCTGTCCCGACAATCTGCCGGGACAGGATAAAATCCTGCGGTGCCACCCTGCTTGACGCTTGCGCGTCCACTTAACGCGTACTTTCATACACTGACTTTTGATTACGGAAAGTCCAGTTCCGTCGCGCATACTCTGCCAAAGCATTTCTGGTTGCCCTCGGAAGTCCATTCAGTCCTGTGTTCTCCGCCGCGATCCCACCATCCGCGGCTCTCTTTGCAAGAAGAGGCAGAACCTACTTACTCTTCCTCAACGGTTTAGTAGAATTATACTCCACAATCATTTTGTTGTCAATAGCAAATAAAAATATTTTTTATTTTTCATTGTAATTGCCTAAAAAGCTGAATTCAGGCATTTCCTCGCTGAGCTGGCTCAGCAGGTCTATAACCTGGTTGTTGTGAGCGCTTCCGGAGAAGTCAAGGTAGAACAGGTACTCAAAATCTTTTGCCGCAATGGGGCGCGACTCAATCTTTGTGAGGTTAAGTCCCAGCGAATTAAAGCGGCAAAGCAGACCGTAGAGAGAGCCCGTAACGTGCGGAAGCGAGAAGCACAGGCTGATTTTGTTAGCGTCGCTGCCGATGTATAGCTGCTTTGAAATAACAATAAAGCGCGTAGCATTGTGCGGATTGTCCTGGAGATGGTTGTCCAAAATTTTAAGACCGTATTCCTCAGCCGCCTTGTACGAGCAGATAGCCGCGTAGTTAAGCCGCTTTTCACGCATGGTATCCCTTGCCGCAACAGCGGTGTTTGCGCAGGGGACGGGGGTGAGGTTGTGCTTTCCGCAGTATTCCGAGCACTGCGAAAGCGCCTGCGGATGAGAAAGCACGGTTTCAATATCGGAAAACTCGGATTGCTTTAGTCCTGCAAGGCAGTAATCAATCGGCATTTCAAGCGCGCCTACAATGTAGAAGCGGTATTGCAAAATAAGGTCGTAAACCGCCGAAACCGAACCCGCCGTTGAGTTTTCAACAGGGAGAATCCCAAATGTCGCCTCCGAATTGTTGACCGCCTCAAAAACATCGCCGAAGCTCTTGTAGTTTTTAAGCTCTGCGTTCGGGAACAGCTTCAGCGCAGCCTCGTGGCTGTTTGCTCCCTTGATACCCTGGTACGCAACGGTAACGCTTTTTCCGTCAGGCATTTCCGGCGCGTTTTTGATTTTGTCGCGCAGCTCCTTGCCGCTGCAAACAATGTTGTGCTGCAGCGCGCGGCTAAGCTCCATAATATTTGAAAACAGCAGGCGCGCGTACAGACCGTACTCGCCGCCCTTTTTCTGTACGTCGTCAAGAATCTCGTTTTCCCTTTTTTGGTTAAGTACGGGAATATTCTTTTCAAGCTTGTAGTAGCCTACCTCCTTGGCGCAGTCCATACGCTTTTTAAATAGGTCGATAAGCTCGTCGTCGAGCCTGTCAATATCGCTCCTGATTTCGCTTAAATCTCTCATCATTACCTCACAATATATTCATAAGGGCAATTGCCGCCGCCGCTTCAATAACGGGTACCGCGCGCGGTACAATGCACGGGTCGTGTCTGCCCTTGATTTCAAGCTCGTCGTTTTGCATAGTGGTCAGGTTGACAGTTTTTTGCTTCTGCGCAATCGACGGCGTGGGTTTAACAGCGGCGCGGAAAATAATCGGCATACCGTCGGTTATTCCGCCCAAAATACCGCCGCAGTTGTTTGTCTCGGTCACAACTCTGCCGTTTTTTACTCTGAACTCGTCGTTGTTCTGAGAGCCCCTCATCGAAGCCGCCTCAAAGCCCGCGCCGAACTCAACGCCCTTTACGGCGGGAATTCCGAACACAGCTTTAGCAATAACGCCCTCAACTCCGTCGAACATCGGGCCGCCAAAGCCCGGTTTAACGCCCGTAACGGCACATTCAATCACGCCGCCTACGCTGTCAAGCGCAAGCCGCGCCTGTTCAACCTCACTGCGCATAGCTTCCTCAACGCCTGTGTCAATCAGTGAAAAGGATGATGCGTTCAGCCGCTCAATCAGTGTGTCGTCTATGTCAACAGGGTTGAATTTTTTGTCGCTCACGCTTCCGATGCTCTGAATATGAGCGGCAATTTTGATACCCTGCTTTTCCAAAATCTGTCGGCATACCGCGCCCGCAAAAACAATCGGAGCGGTAAGTCTGCCCGAAAAATGACCGCCGCCTCTGATGTCGTTTGCTCCGCCGTACTTTACAAACGCCGCGTAGTCGCTGTGACCGGGGCGCGGACGTTCAAGAAGATTGCCGTAGTCGCCCGAGCGTGTGTTGGTGTTCTCGATAACCGCGCACAGCGGCGCGCCTGTCAGCTCGTTTTCTACCATTCCCGAAAGAATCTTCGGCAGGTCGCTCTCCTTTCGCGGAGTAGCGGTCTTGTCCTTTCCGGGAGCTCGTCTTGCCATCTGCACAAGCACCCTGTCAAGGTCGATCGAAATGCCTGACGGCAGACCGTCAATAACAACGCCTATGCCGTTTCCGTGGCTTTCTCCGAACACCGATATTTTTAATTTATCTCCATATGTTGATGACATAACGTCACTCCCTAAGCTCTGCTTTTCCTCCGACGCTGTTGTAATCCCTGTAAAAATCAGGGTAGCTCTTGTTGATGCTGAGCGCGTCGGTGCAGGTTATTTCACCCTTGCAGCATGCGGCGCATACAGCGGCGGACATAACGATTCTGTGGTCGTTGTAGCCGTTAACGCTGCCTCCGTCAAGCTGCCTGATCCCTTCAATTTCAAGACCGCCGCTTTGTTCGGTAACCTTTGCTCCGAGCGATTTTAGAAGCTCGGCGGTGGTTTTAAGGCGGTCGCTTTCCTTTATCCTAAGCCTTTCGGCGTTAATTATTTTTGTTGTGCCCCGGGCAAATGCGGCGCATACCGCAAGTACGGGAACCAAATCCGGAATATTCTTCGCGTCTATCTCAATTGCCGAAAGAGCCGATTTTTTAACCGTGACGCTTGAAGCGTCCTGAATTACCTCCGCGCCGAATTCGCGCAGAAGCTCGGCGATTTTGCGGTCGCCCTGAGCCGAGTTTGTATTTACTCCGTCAACGGTGATCTCGCCGCCTATCGCTCCCGATACCATGTAAAACGCCGCCTGTGACCAGTCGCCGTCGGTGGTGTAGTCGGACGGAATGTAGTGCTGCTGACCTCTGACGTGCCAGCCCGTGTCGGTTGCATCAACCTCAATTCCAAACTGCTCCATTGTGCGGATAGTCATATTTATGTAGCCAACGCTCTGAATAGGTGAGGTCAGCACAATGTCGCTGTCGCGTTTAAGCAGAGGAAGCGCAAAAAGCAGTCCCGAAATAAACTGCGAGCTTATATCTCCGGGAATCTTGAAAACTCCGCCTTTTAGCTGTCCGCTTATTGTCAGCGGCAGTCCGCTGTCGCAGCTGAATTCAACGCCTGCCTTCGGCAGAGCCTCGGCGTAAATTCCGATCGGGCGTTCGGGAAGTCTGCCCTTGCCCGTAAAGGTCGCGGTAACTCCGCCTGCCGCCGCTACGGGAATCATAAACCGAAGCGTGCTTCCGCTCTCCGAGCAGTCAAGCTGAGCCTCTTTGTTCTCAAACATGCGGCTTCCGTCAACGGTGAGCACTTCTTTATCAATATTTGTAACCGCGCCGAGCGATTCGACGCAGCGGATCGTCGCCTTTATGTCCTCCGACAGCGCAACGGGGGAAATCGTGCACTTTCCTCCCGACAGAGCCGCGCAGATGATCGCGCGGTGCACGTCGCTTTTTGACGGCGGAGCCTTAACGGTTCCGCTTGGGACAAACGGTTTAAAACTTACGTTCATAGCTACCTCAAACAGTTATGTAGTTCTCAAGCTCGTCAAGCGGAACCTTCTTTGTGAAGCTGTCTCCTATTGAGTTGAGAAGTACCAGATTAATCGAGCCGCCCGCGGTTTTCTTGTCGCCCTTTGCGGCTTCGGCAATATCGTGAAAGCTGAAATCAGTTGAAACGGGAAGGCTGTATTTTTGACACAGCCGCTTGATTTTTTCGGTCGTGCCATTTGGGGTGATCCCGTGCTTTTCTCCGGCGCGGCTGATAAGCACCATGCCGACCGCTACAGCCATTCCGTGAGTGATTCCCGAAAAATTGCTCAGCTTTTCAATAGCGTGACCGAGCGTGTGACCGAAATTGAGCAGCATGCGTTCGCCTGCTTCCTTTTCGTCGCGGCTTACAACGTCGCGTTTGATTGAAACGCAAACCTCAATAATGCCCTCAATGTCATCCCACGCGTTTTCGCTTTGGAGCCTTTCAAAAAACTCTGCGTCCTTGATACAGCCGTACTTGATGACCTCGCCCATGCCGTCGATTCTGAACTCGTTCGGCAGGGTGTCAAGTGTGTCGGGGTCAATCAAAACCGTAAGCGGTTGATGGAACGCTCCAACAAGATTTTTGCCCTGCGGCAGGTCAACGCCTGTTTTGCCGCCGACCGATGAATCAACCTGAGCAAGCAGTGAAGTAGGGATTTGAATAAAATCGATTCCGCGCAAATAGCTTGCAGCCGCAAAGCCTGCCATGTCGCCGCATACTCCGCCGCCGAGCGCAACAATAACGTCCTTGCGCGTCATGCGGAAGTCGGCGAGGGTTGCGTAGATTTCCGAAATCGTTGTGAGGTGCTTGCTCTTTTCGCCCGCCTCAAAAACGTGAGAAACGGTCTTTATTCCCGCACCCTCCATTGATTTTACAACGCGGTCAAGATACAGCGGCGCAACGTTTGTGTCTGAAATAACGCACGCCTTGCCGGCCGCGCAAAGCTTTGAGGCGTATTCTCCAACGCTGTCAAGCACGCCTCTTTCTATTATAATATCGTACGGCTTGCCCGTACTAACGTGTATTTTTTTCATTGTAATACCTATCTTAAACGATTATCATTCGCCCAAAAGCTGTTTGACCTTGTGGCCTTCCTCAAGCAGATTAGCAAGCTTATCCCTGTCGTTCTGTTTTACAGCGTCCACGATTTTGCCGATGTTCTGAAGCAGAATATCAAGCTCCTCAATAAGCGGCTCGCGGTTTTCAAGAAACAGCTCACTCCAAAGCTTTGAATTGATGTTCGCAACACGCGATACGTCGCGGTAGCTGCCAGCCGAAAAGCCTTTGTGGTTTGGACAGCTCGGGCTCATAACGTATGAGCACGCAAGAACGTGAGGAAGCTGAGAGGTGAACGCGATCATCCTGTCGTGCTCCTCGGGAGTTGAAAGCTTGATTTGACCGAAGCCTATCGAAAGCGCAAGCTCCGATAAAGTATCAACATATTTCTGCTCCGCTCCGCAGGGCGTAATAATAAAGCTCGCGCCCTCGTAGAGCTCCGCCTCGCTTACTTCAAAGCCGTTTTTCTCCTTGCCTGCCATCGGGTGGCTTCCCACAAAAACAAAGCCGTGTTCAAGGCTCAGCTCTTTTAGCTGAGGACAAATCGCGCGCTTTATTCCCGACGAATCGGTGACGATAGCGCCCTTTTTGATTTTTTTGCCGTTTTCCTTTATAAAGTCAACGCACGCCTGAGGGTACATGCACAGGAAAACAACGTCTGCTTTGCCTAAGCTGTCAGCCGTGCCTATTTCGTCGATCGCGCCCTCAAGCAGCGCCTGATTAGCAACGGACTGCGTGCGGTTAATACCTATTATATGGTGGTCGGTGTGCTTTTTAAAGGCTTTGCAAAAGCTTCCGCCTATAATTCCCAGACCGATAATCGCAATATTCATATACTCAACCTTTACAGTGATGATTTAAGCGCGAATACGCGTTTTGCAACCTTGTCAAACTGGTTGGTAGTAAGCGACTGTGCGCCGTCAGACCATGCGTGGGGAGGATCGTTGTGAACCTCAATAATAAGTCCGTCGGCTCCTGCCGCTACCGCCGCCATAGCAAGCGGCTCAACAAGCCAGCTTTTGCCCGAAGCGTGACTCGGGTCAACAATTACGGGCAGGTGAGAGAGCTTCTTGATGATCGGAATAGCGCTTACGTCAAGAGTATTTCTTGTGTAAGTTTCGTAGGTTCTTATTCCTCTTTCGCAAAGCATAACCTTTTCGTTGCCGCCTGCCATGATATATTCCGCGCTCATAAGCCATTCCTCGATCGTGGCAGAAAGTCCGCGCTTCAAAAGAATAGGCTTGTCAATTTTTCCGAGCTCCTTTAAAAGCTCAAAGTTCTGCATATTTCGCGCGCCTACCTGAATTATATCGACGTTCTCAAACATGTCGATGTGAGAAACCCTCATAATCTCGGTGACGATCGGAAGTCCTGTTTCCTTTCTTGCCGCCTTTAGCAAATCAAGTCCCTCAGCCTTCAAGCCCTGGAATGCGTAGGGTGAGGTTCTCGGCTTAAACGCGCCGCCTCTGAGAAGCGTAGCTCCCGAAGCCTTAACGCTTTTGGCGATTCCTACGATTTGCTCCTCGCTCTCAACCGAGCACGGTCCTGCCATGATGTGCAGGCTTCCGTCGCCGATTGATACACTGTCGTTGATTTTAATTACGGTGTTTTCCGGATGGAACTTCCTGTTAGCCTTTTTGTAAGGCTCCTGAACGCGCTTGACGCTTTCAACAATTTCCTGAGCGTCAATGTATTCAATATCAATTCTTGTTGTGTCGCCAATCAGTCCAAGAACGGTTGAATGAACTCCGTCCCAGCGGTTGACCTTTACGTCGTAGGCGTCTCTGAGGTGGTCGGTGAACCTTGTTATTTCCTCAGGCGCAATTTGCGGCTTTAATACTATAATCATACAATTTACCCCCTAATGTAAATCGTTTCTTATTTTAACACTTTAAAGCGTTGTAGTCAATACTGAAATTAATGTAATTATTATTGTTTGAGCTTTGCCGCCTCAATAATCGCAAAGGCGGTTTTTAGCGGAGTACTTTTTCCGGAAACGGTAACGTCCGCGGCCTTGCGGTAAATCGGCAGCCGCTTGTTGTAAAGCTCAGCCATAACCTTGTCCTTGTCGGGACGCTGCAAAAGCGGACGGCGAGTATCGTTTTTAAGCCTTTGCTTGATCACGCTGAGCGGAACGTCAATAAAAACAATAGTGTCAACGCCTTTGAATACCTCAACGTTTCTGTCAAAGGTGAACGCTCCGCCTCCCGAAGCCACAACAAGATTGCTCATGCCTGCAAGCTCCTTGCAAACCTCGTGCTCAATATCTCTGAAGCCCTGTTCGCCGTACTTTTCAAAAATCTCCGACACGGTCATGTCCTGCTTTTTCTCTATGTACATATCCATGTCAATAAACTTGCGGCCTGTTTTCCGCGCCAGATTTTTGCCCACCGTGGATTTTCCGCAGCCCATAAATCCGCACAAAACAACGTTGTTCATACTAACCCCTCTTATCTGTTTGCAAGCTCCTGAGCCGCGTCAATGCAAAGCTTGTCGATGTCCGCCTTGTCAAACTGCGAGCCGTCCCAGTGCTGATGTGAAACAACCGCCTGCCATACGAGCATGCTCATACCGCCCTCGGCAATTGAGCCGTTTGCCCTTGCGCGCTTAACAAGCACGGTTTCAAGCGGATTGTATACCGCGTCAAATACGCTTTTGCACCTTCCTATAGCGCAGTTGTGAATCGGCTGGTCGTCGCAGTTGGGGTACATTCCAATAGGAGTTGCGTTGATAAGCACGTCAACGTTTCCGATAATCTGGTCAATAAGACCGAAGCTCACCTTAGCGTCGGGAATCTTTTTTGTGATGTCAAGGCACAAAAGTCCTGCCGCTCCAACGTCGGCGCGTCTTACCGCAAACTCAAACTCAAGACCTCTGAGCGCGATCTCGTAGGCCATTGTTCTGGCAACGCCGCCGCAACCCAAAATCATAATTCTGCCCTCAAGCTTGATTCCCGCCGCCTCAATAGCCTTTATAAAGCCGTCGGGGTCGGTTGTAAAGCCCTTTGCAATTCCGTCGCGGTTAAGAACCGTGTTGACGCTGCCGTACATCTTAGCCTTGTCGTCAATCTCGTCAAGCAGCGGAATAATATTCTGCTTGTGCGGAATGGTGATATTGTAGCCGTCGAGTTTTTTGAGCTTTTCGGCGTAAACCGTAGCGAGATTTTCGGGCGCGATATCAATAATACCATAGTCCGCGTCGATTCCCGAAAGCTCAAAAAGCCTCTTGTGAATAAACGGAGACATGGTGTGACCGATAGGATGACCGATAACTGCGTAATGCTTGGTGTTCATATAATTACCCCCTGTAATGATTTTGTGCTTTCAAGTGCCGCAATTCACCTATTGATTTTTGCATAAAAGTGAATTATTTATGCAAAATCAAGATTTTTTAAAAAAATTTCGAATTACGTATTGACAAAGCCGCAAAATAACAATAATATTGAAGTGTAACAAACACAGGTTTGTTTTCAACCATTGTAGCATAAAACAAGTGCTTTTGTCTATATTTAGATAGGGTACAAATTTTTAGGGAGGAATTAAAATGGTATTAGAAAAAGTAAAGGCAATCCTTGCTGAGCAGTTTGACGTTGAAGAGGATAAGATTACAGCTGATACAGACCTTCAGGAAGATCTCGGCGCTGATTCACTCGACGTAGTTGACCTTCTTATGTCAATCGAAGATGAGTTTGAGGTTGAGGTTCCCGACGAGGAAATCGAGAACATCAAGACAGTAGGCGCTCTCGTATCTTATATCGAGGACAATCAGTAATTAACTGAATACTGAATTTTACTGTAAGAGGGACGGTTTATCCGCCCCTTTTTTGCTTGAAAAGTTTTTATGTTTATGGTATACTTTTATGGAGAAACAAATTGAGGTGTGCCATGACTTCTCTTACAAAAAACGCAATCAAAAAATCATTTATGAAGCTTTTAAACCAAAAGCAGGTAAATAAAATAACGGTAAAGGAAATAGTGGAGGACTGCGGAATCAACCGCAACTCGTTCTACTATCATTTTGACGATATTCCCGCGCTGATTGAGGAGATATTCAACGACCAGGTCGACGAGCTTGTAAACAACCAGAGCCCGTCCGAGAATATCTACGACGGAATAATCACCGCAATTGATTTTGCGCTTCAAAACAAAACCGCGATGCTTCACATCCACAACTCCGCGAGCCGCGATTTATTTGACCGATATCTCGGGCGGGTGGCTCAGCGCACAGTAAGCGAGTTCTTTGACACAATGACCGACGGCGGAAAAAATATCGTTCCCGAGGACAGGGAAGCTTTCATATTATATTACAAGAGCCTGTTGATCGGCTTTGTAGTTGAGTGGCTCTCGGACGGAATGAAGTACGACCTCACAACAAAAATAAAGCGCGTTTGCGAGCTGTTTGAGGGCACGACCGAGATTGCCTACAAGCGCTGCAGGTTATTGGAGGAAGAATAAGTTCTTCTGCAAAAAAATAAATAATTCAAGTTAAGGTGTCATCCTGAGCGGAGCTCGGAATGACATCTTTTTTTGTTCTCGGTTACTCAAAGCTAACTTTTGCTTAGACAAAACCATACAAATGTCTGATTTTATGTCATATTATTTTATGTGTCTGTTTAATTTTTTCTATAAAGAAACTAAAATAAATACTGAAAAATCAATGGGAAAAAGGAGAGAATCAGCGCATGAAATTCGGAAAAGCGGTTGTAAAATGCCGCGTAATAATTCTGATAATATCTCTTGTGCTTTTGGTTCCGTCGCTGCTGGGAATGATATTCACGCGCGTCAACTACGACATGCTCAATTATCTGCCCGACAGTCTTGACACGGTAAAGGGACAGGGGTACATGCTCGAGGACTTCAACAAGGGCGCGTTTTCGTTCCTGATTTTTGAAAACGCGGACGATAAAACAATGAAGGACGCCTCGGAAAAAATAAAGAATGTAGACCATGTCGCCACAGTGCTCAACTACAGCGACATCGCGGACGCTTCAATACCAAAGGAGCTTCTGCCCGATAAAATCTACGACGTATTTAATTCAGGCAACGCAAGCCTTATGGCGGTGTTCTTTGACACCTCAAGCTCGTCCGACGAAACAATGGACGCAATCACAAAAATCCGCGGCATCGCGGGCGAAAGCTGTCTTGTTTCGGGAATTTCGGCAATGGTCACCGACCTCAGAGATTTATGCGAAAAGCAGGAAACGGTCTATGTGGCGATCGCGGTAGTTTTGGCGGTGGTCGCTATGATGCTGTTCATGGACAACTGGATCATCCCGTTTGTCTTTTTGGCGAGCATCGGCATGGCTATACTTATGAATCTCGGCTCAAACTACTTTTTGGGCGAGATATCGTACATCACAAAGGCGCTTTCGGCGGTGCTGCAGCTTGCGGTCACAATGGACTATTCAATCTTCCTGTGGCACAGCTACGGCGAGCAAAAACAGCTTCATTCCGATAACCGCGAGGCAATGGCGGTGGCAATCAAGGAAACCGTAACCTCGGTAGTGGGAAGCTCAATCACCACGGTAGCAGGCTTTATAGCGCTCTGCTTCATGACCTTCACGCTCGGCAGGGATTTGGGCATAGTAATGGCAAAGGGAGTGCTGCTCGGAGTTCTCGGCTGCGTAACGATCCTGCCGTCAATGATTCTTGTGCTCGACAAGCCGCTCACAAAAACAATGCACCGTTCGCTCATTCCGTCAACAAAGAAGCTGGCGGGCGGACTGGTAAAGATTTTTCCCGTATTTTTAATATTGTTCGGCGCGCTGGCTGTTCCGGCGTACTACGGATATACTCAGACCAACAAAGAGGTCTACTACGACATCTCAAGAAGCCTTCCGCGCGATATGGCAAACGTTGTGGCTAACACAAAGCTGAAGGAAGAATTCGGAATGACAAACACCCACATGGTGCTTGTTGACTCAAAGCTAAGCTCAAAGGACGTCCGCAAAATGACCGACGAAATGAAGGACGTAAAGGGAATCAAGTTCGCACTCGGACTTGAAAGCGTGATCGGCCCGATGATCCCCGAGGAGCTTGTGCCCGAATCGGTTGAAAAGGTGTTCAAGAGCGACCGCTGGGAAATGCTCATCCTCAGCTCGGAATACGGCACCGCGACAAATGAAATGAGCAATCAGGTTTCACAGCTTAACGAAATAATAAAGAAATACGACAAAAACGGACTTCTTGTAGGTGAAGCGGCGTGCACGAACGACCTAATCAATATCACCTCGGTCGACTTCGCCACGGTAAACATAATTTCAATCGGCGCGATTTTCATAATCATCATGCTTGTTGAAAAGAGCATCACCCTGCCGATTATCCTCGTTGCGGTAATCGAGCTTGCAATATTCATCAACCTCGGAATCCCGCACTTCATGGGCGAATCGCTTCCGTTTATCGCGCCAATCTGTATAAGTACGATCCAGCTCGGCGCGACGGTCGACTACGCGATACTGATGACCACGCGCTACAAAAAGGAACGGTCGCTGGGCAACGACAAGCGAACCGCCGTCGCGACCGCGCTCGAAACCTCAATACCGTCAATCATAGTCAGCGCAATGGGACTATTCGCCGCCACGGTCGGAGTAGCAATATATTCCGACGTGGATATGATCGGTTCACTCTGCGCGCTCATGGCAAGAGGCGCAATTATAAGTATGTTCAGCGTTATCCTTTTCCTGCCCGCAATGTTCATGCTGTTTGACAGGGTAATAGGGGTAACAACTCTGGGATTCCGCCCAAAGAAAAAGTAAATCGGAGGTTAAGTATATGAATATCAGGAAGAATTTGCCAAAGGTTCTCTCAGCGGCAATGAGCCTTATGATTCTGTGCAGCGGCGTCAGCATGGCGTCATTCGCGGCAGGAGTTGAGAGCACAGGCACTCAGGCTTCGGCTCCAAAGACGGATGAAGCAAAGAAAGCGGATGAAACAAAGGCTAAGGAAGCAAAGAAATACAATAAAGAAGAAACGGTATATGTAATCTCCGACGCTAACGGAAATCCTAACAAGGTAATAGTAAGCGACTGGATAAAGAACACCGAGGGCGCAAAGAAAATCAAGGACATTTCAAATCTGAAAGACGTTGAAACGGTAAAGGGCGACAACAGCTATACTATCAACGAAAAGAACTCCTACGAATGGGACGCCAACGGTTCGGATATCTATTATAAGGGCACAGGCACAGCCGAGCTTCCCGTAGGCGTAAACATCGTCTATATGCTCGACGGCAAAGAAACTTCACCCAAGGAGCTTGCAGGCAAAAGCGGCAAGCTAAAGATGAAGATAACCTACACCAACCGCAAATATGAGGAAAAAACGGTCAACGCCAAAAAAGAGAAAATCTACGTTCCGTTTGTAATGCTCACGGGCATGATGCTCGACAACGAAAAGTTCAGCAATGTAGCCGTTTCAAACGGAAAGATAATCAACGACGGCAGCCATACCTATGTTGCCGGCTTTGCTCTCCCGGGTATGCAGGATACGTTGAAGCTGAAAAGCGACGAGCTCGATATTCCATCGACAGTGGAAATCACAGCCGACGTAAAGGACTTTGAGCTTGCAACCACACTCACCGTTGCCACGAACGACATGTTCAACGACTTCGACACAACAAAGCTTGACAAAAAGGCTAAAGACCTCAACAAGCAGCTCAACGAGCTCTCCGACGCAACCGAAAAGCTGCTCGACGGCACATCTCAGCTCTATACGGGACTGAGCACCCTGCTCGATAAATCCGGCGAGTTGATCGACGGAATCGACAAGCTCTATTCGGGCGCAAAGCAAATCAAGAGCGGAACCGAATCACTCTCAAACGGCACCGACACTCTCAGCGCGGGCGCGTCAAAGCTCAACAGCGGCGTAGGCGAGCTTTCGGGCGGAGCAGGAACTCTTGACGACGGAGCCTACAGCCTTAAAAACGGCGCGGCTCAGGTAGACAGCGGCGCAGGCTCACTCGCGGGCGGAGCGTCAAAGCTTGACAGCGGCGTAGCCGAGCTTCAGGGCTATATCGCTTCGCTTTCCGGCGGACTCAATAAGATTTCATCAAACAGCAGCAGTCTTAAAGCCGGCGCAAAGCAGGTTTTCAATACCTTACTTTCAACCGCGGATACCCAGATCGCGGCGGCAGGACTTACAGCCGACAAGCTGACAATCGAAAACTACGGCAAGGTGCTTTCCGGACTTATCGCTTCAATGAGCGACGAAAACGCGCAGAAGTACGCCTACGGCGTAGCGCTCAACACGGTAACGGCAACCGTAAACAGTCAGAAGGACGTAATCAGACAGGGCGTTGAAAACGCGGTCAGAAAGCAGGTAACCGAGGGCGTACTTGCGGCGGCAGGCTTGTCAATGACAGCGGAGCAGTACGACGCGGCTGTAGCCGCGGGACAAATCCCCGAGGAAACCCAGGCTCAGATATCTCAGGCGGTCAGCACTCAGATGACTGCGATGCAGGGTACAATAGATTCTCAGACCGAGGCTCAGATTACTTCAATTATCGATAAAAACATGAAGTCCGAGGAAGTGCAGAAGCAAATATCCGAGGGCGCTGCAAAGATGACTGCAGGCAGAAAATCGCTCGAAGCTCTCAAAACTCAGCTCGACAGCTACAATACATTCTATAAGGGAATCATCGACTACACCGACGGCGTTGACAAGGCAAGCGGAGGCGCAAAGGATATCCTCAGCGGCACAGGCACCTTAAAGAGCGGCACAAGCGAGTTAAAGAGCGGCGCTGACAAGCTCAAGAGCGGCACAAGCACATTAAGCAGCGGCGCAAGTCAGCTCAAAAACGGCACAGGCACTCTCAGAAGCGGAGCAGGCGAGCTGAAAAATGGTTCCTCACAGCTTGAAGCCGGCGCAAAAAAGCTAAGCTCGGGCGCAAAAACTCTCGATTCCGGAACAGGCGAGCTGGTAACGGGAATATTCAAGCTCAAGTCAGGCTCGGGCGCGCTGATTGACGGCATAACAAAGCTCAAAGAAGGCTCAATGACGCTCAACAAAGGCATGAAGGAGTACAAGGAAAAAGGCGTTGACAAGCTCAAAAAAGCCGCTGACGGCGATTTGAAATCACTTGTAGAGCGAATCAAGGCAATTTCCGACGTATCAAAGAACTACAAATCCTACAGCGGACTCGCTGACGACGCCGACGGCAAGGTAGACTTCATCTTCAAAACCGACGGAATCGAAAAGGACAAATAATATATTCTCAAAAGGGACTGACACATTAAGCGATTATTACCTAAAGATGTCATTTCGACCAAGCGAAGCGCGTGGAGAAATCCCCTAATGCAATAACAATTTGCTTCCTATTAGGGGGATTTCTCGGCTACGCTCGGAATGACATGGTAATTTTTGGCTTAATGCGACAGCCCCTTTCGCGTTTTCATTGACAAAAAAATAAATTAATGTATAATAGTAATGTTACGATAATGATTCCAAAATGGAGGAGTATATATGGCAGGAAATAAAAAGATGGTCGAGGCAATCACGAGCCGCGACGAGGACTTCGCAAAATGGTATACCGACATTGTAAAAAAGGCTGAGCTTGTTGATTACTCCGGCGTAAAGGGCTGTATGGTTATCCGTCCTTACGGCTACGCAATCTGGGAGCTCATGCAGGCAGACATGGACAGACGCTTCAAGGAAACAGGACACGAAAACGTGTATATGCCCATGTTCATTCCCGAAAGCCTTCTTCAAAAGGAAAAAGACCACGTTGAGGGCTTTGCGCCCGAATGTGCGTGGGTAACGATCGGCGGTCAGGAAAAGCTCACCGAGCGCCTTGCCGTACGTCCCACCTCGGAAACTCTTTTCTGCGAGCACTACAAAAAGGTAATCAATACATACCGCGACCTGCCAAAGCTGTACAACCAGTGGTGCAGTGTTGTAAGATGGGAAAAAACGACCCGTCCGTTCCTGCGCACCTCTGAGTTTTTGTGGCAGGAAGGTCACACAATGCACGCAACCGCTGAGGAAGCAAAGGAAGAAACCCTCAAAATGCTTCATGTATACAGTGACTTCTACAAGGAAACCCTTGCAATCCCCGCAGTGATCGGTCAGAAAACCGAGAAGGAAAAATTTGCGGGCGCTGAGGCTACATATACCATTGAGCCGATGATGCACAACGGCGTAGCTCTGCAGGGCGGTACATCGCACTATTTCGGCGACGGCTTCGCAAAGAGCTTCGGTATCACCTACGCCGGCAAGGACAATAAGCTCCACTATCCGCACCAGACCTCATGGGGCACCTCGACCCGTATGCTCGGCGCGCTTATTATGGTACACAGCGACGACGACGGACTTGTTCTTCCGCCCAAAATCGCGCCCATTCAGGTAGCCATCATTCCCATCGCCCAGCACAAGGAGGGCGTTTTGGACAAAGCATATGAGCTCAAAGAGGAGCTTGCAAAGAAGTTCCGCGTAAAGCTTGACGACAGCGACCACGCTCCCGGCTGGAAGTTTGCCGAATATGAGATGAAGGGCGTGCCCGTCCGCGTTGAAATCGGACCCAAGGATATTGAAAAGAACCAGTGCGTCGTAGTAAGACGCGACACCCGCGAAAAGGCGTTCGTTGCGCTGAGCGAGCTTTCAGACTTTATTGAGAAGCTCATGGTAACGATCCACAGCGATATGTACGACCGCGCCGCAAGGAACACCGCTGAAAAGACCTTCACTGCAACAAGCTATGAAGAATTCATCGAAACCGCAAAGAACAAGCCCGGCTTTATCAAGGCAATGTGGTGCGGCGACAGCGAGTGCGAGGATAAGCTCAAGGACGTAACAGGCGGAGTAAAAAGCCGCTGTATCCCCTTTGAGGAGGAACATCTTGCCGATACCTGCGTATGCTGCGGAAAACCCGCAAAGCACATGGTATTCTGGGGCAAGCAGTATTAATCAACAAATCGTTTTGATTCACATTACACGGAGGTGATAATATGCCCATCAAGGTTCAAAGCAATTTGCCCGCGATCAAGGTACTGGAAAGTGAGAACATCTTTGTCATGCCTGACGACGTCGCGTTAAAGCAGGACATCCGTCCTTTGAAAATTCTTATATTAAACCTGATGCCGACAAAAATCACAACCGAAACCCAGCTTCTGCGCCTGCTCGGAAACAGTCCGCTTCAGGTAGACATCGAGCTGTTACAAACAGCTTCCCACGTTTCAAAGAATACCTCGTCAAATCACCTCAACACCTTCTACAAGACGTTTGAGGACGTAAAGAACGACACCTTTGACGGACTTATAATCACAGGCGCGCCCGTTGAACAGCTTGAGTTCGAGGAGGTAGACTACTGGGATGAGCTTTGTCAGATAATGGAGTGGTCAAAGACAAACGTTTACTCAACCTTCCACATCTGCTGGGGCGCTCAGGCAGGACTATACTACCACTACGGAGTAAAAAAGCACTCGCTTCCCGAAAAGCTGAGCGGAATATATACCCACAACGTGCTCGACCCGCATCACGAGCTGATGCGCGGCTTTGACGATACATTTCAGATTCCCCATTCGCGCTACACAGGCGTAAAGCTTGACGATGTTCGCAAAGCTCCCTCGCTCGATGTGCTCGCCGTTAGCGAAAAGGCGGGAGTGTCAATAATCTGCTCAAAATCGGGCAGACAGGTGTTTGTAACAGGTCACGCGGAATACGACCGCGACACCCTCGCAAACGAATATATGCGCGACCTCAACCGCGGAATTAATCCGCAGGTACCGTACAACTACTTCCCGAACAACGACCCCACGCGCGTTCCGCCCATGGTATGGCGCAGCAACGCGACGCTGCTCTACACAAACTGGCTCAACTACTTCGTATATCAGGCAACGCCGTACGATTTGAATGAGCTTGAAAAGTACGTTCAGGATAAATAAACATGGGGCTGCCGCATTAAGCCAAAAATTACCATGTCATTCCGAGCAAAGTCGAGAAATCCCCCAAATAGGAAGCAAATTGTTATTGCATTAGGGGATTTCTCCACGCGCTTCGCATGGTCGAAATGACACTTTTAGGTAATAATCGCTTAATGCGGCAGCCTCAGTCTTTTTTAATTTCAACTAATATAAATATCTTTTTTATGAAAATTATGTGAATTTAGTTGACATTTTTCAACAGATATTCTAAAATAGAAAATAGACGAATAATGTAAAAAGGAGGTGCGCAACATAAAAATATCAAGAAAAATCAAATACGCTGCTGCGTCTGTATCGCTGACAGCGGCGTTCGCGGTCACCTCGTTTTCAACTCTGCCCGCACTGGCTCAAAGCCCGGGGCTTGATATCACCGATACTCAAATCACCGTGCGCTCCTCCGAGATAAAGGACAAGGGCACCTACTCCGCGATCCAGGCGGCTCTTGATATCGCGCGATACAGCGCTACAAATGACAACATCTACAGGGTTGTTGTAGAGCCCGGAGAATACGACCTCACGCGCGCCCTTCATATCTACAGCAACACCGAGCTTTATCTCAAAAACGTAAAGCTTGTGCGCAACAAGGAAAGCTCAGCCAATATGCTCCGCACCGGTGACTACGACACCGAAAACAGCGGCGCAACAGGCTACGACGAATACTGCAATATGACGGTAACGGGCGGAGTTTTTGACGGAAGCAGCACCGAAAACACAATGATAAAGGCGGCACATTCGTCAAAGCTAACCTTTAACGGCACAACCTTCAAGAACGTCAAAAACGGTCATATCATGGAGATTGCGGGCGTAAACGGCTTCAATGTAAAAAACTGCACGTTCAAGGATCAAAAGCTCGACCCCAACGACGTAGGCTATGAGGCTATCCAGCTCGATATTCTGAAATCAGGACATATCGTTGACTGCCGTTCCGAGGATCTCGCTATGAAAAACGTCGTAATCGAGGGCTGTACCTTTGAGAACGTACCGCGCGGAATCGGCACCCACACCATGATTCTGAACAATCCGTTTGACGGAATCAAAATCAAAAACAACAAGTTCAAGAATATTACAAGCGCCGCAATCCAGACAATGAACTGGAAGAACTGCGAAATCAGCGGAAATACAATTGAAAACACTCCGCGCGGAATCTCGGTTTATTCAATTCTCGGCAACGGAATGGGCGCGTATAAATCGAGCGCCGTAGCCAAGGAGGGCGGAACCGAAAGCCACTGCTCCGACAAATACAGCGGAGCGTTCGACAGCAACATCGTAATCAGCAACAATACGATCACGGGCTGCGGCAAGATAAAGGATAAATACGCCGGATACGAGCCCGCGGGAATCACCGTAACAGGCAAGGTTCTCGGCAAGGTTTACAGCACCTACGAGGACGGAAGCGGAGCTCTCCCAAAGGGCGACTACAGCGCAAAGGGCGTCACCGTCAAGAACAATACGATCGATGTAAGCGGCTACGGAATCAGAATGATAGACGCCAAGTCATGCAGCGTTCTTAACAATACGCTGAGGTGCTCGGACAACAGGAAGTACAGAAACGACTTCCACGGAATCCAAATCTACGAATCGCAGATTGACAATATCAAGGGCAACTCCGTGAGCGACGCGGCGTGCAACGGCATAAGCGTCTACAAAAGCTCTGTTCCGGTTATCGAGAGCAACGAAATCGACAACGCAAAAAATATCGGAATCTGCTGCGACAACTCAAGTGTAAGACACATCAATTACAATACGATCATGAAAACCGCGTCCGACGGTATTCTTTTCAAAAAGAGCAAGGGCAACAAGAAAATCTCCGAAAACTACATCACCAACACAGGCGGACGTGGCGTTTTCGTAAAGGAAAAGTCCTCTGCGGGTAAAATTGAGAAGAACACGATTTTCAGCACCAAGGACGCGGGAATAGAGCGAATGAACAACAGCAAGGGCAAAATAGGCGACAACTATTTCAAGGCAGCTCAGCTCAAAAGCATATCGCTCAACACCGACTCGCTCACAATGGGCATAGGCGAAAAATATCCCCTGTCACTCACGCTTTCACCCTCCAACGCAAAGTCAAAGTTTATCTGGAAAAGCTCGGACAGCAGCGTAGCTTCGGTTGACGGCAGCGGCAAGGTTACGGCAAAGAAAATCGGAAAGGCAAAAATCACCGTCAAGGCGGCTAACGATATTTCCGAAACCTGCAATGTAGAGGTGCGCAAAGCGCCTGAGAATATCTCGCTCAACGCGGATATGCTGACAATCGGACAGGGCGAAAAGTTTGACCTTGACAGCTCGCTTTCACCCAAAAATTCAAGCTCACACCGCGTGCTCTATACCTCTAACAATGAAAAGGCGGTAGGTATTAGCGATACGGGCGGAATAATCACAGGTAAATCGGTTGGCACCGCAACAATCGTCGCAAGTACCTACAACAAGAAAATCGCCAACTGCAACGTAATCGTCAAGGCGGCTCCGTACGCTGTATGGTTTGTTGAGGACTGGCTCGGTCTCGGAATAGGCGAGGGCTATAAATTCGAAGCAAAAATGCCCGAAAACACCGCCAGCAACTATCTTGTGTATAAGTCGTCCAACCCAAAAGCGGTTGAAATCGATTCAAAAACAGGTTACGCTTCGGCGGTAGGACAGGGAACAGCCGAAATCACCGCGACAGCCTTCAACGGAATGCAGGCGCACTGCACGGTATCGGTAATGTCAGCCCCCGAAAGCATAAGCTTTACAACTAACGAGGTAAATCTTGACAAGGGCGAAAAAACTCAGCTTGAATGTACATTCCCAATAAGCTCGATCGCCTGCAACATAACCTATATGTCCTCAGACCCGAGCGTGTGCCGCGTCGATAAAAACGGCATTGTAACCGCAAAGTCAAAGGGCAAGGCAACGGTTTCCGCAAGAACTTTCAACGGAAGAATAGCGTTCTGCGAAATAAATGTAGAATAAAGTAATTAAGGCTGACGAATAAAACGTCAGCCTTAATTTTATACACTCTTTTTTATGAGAAACTACGTAGGGGTGAACCTGTGTGTTCGCCCTTGAACCGACGTTTTAATTACGTCCGATTGTACCTAATTAATCAAAGCGTTTCTCAACGCCTTATGGCGCACACATGGGTGCGCCACTACGTATATTTTATAATCCTTTTATACTTCAACAAACTCTAAATTGTCCGGAAAATTATCTATTGTCGAGCACGCCGCGAGCGTGTAATCATCAAATCGGTAAAGCTTAAAATAATAACGCGTTTTGTCCTCGTCATAATAATCGCCGCTCACATCAACGCTCTTTGCGTTTCGGTGAAAGCCCTTGCCCATGCATTTAAGCAGGGCTTCTTTTTTTGTCCACAAATCAAAAAACAGCCGGGTATTGCCGCCCGATTTTTCAAGCAGCTCCATCTCGTTTTCACAGAACACGATTTTTCCCATTTTAAGCGCGGTAATGTCCCTTGCGCGCTCAATATCAACTCCGATTTCATTGTCAGCTACCGCCAAAACCGCGTAGTCTCCGCTGTGTGAAAGATTAAAGCAAACTCCGCTTTCGGCTCTCGGCTTGCCGAATTCATCGGTGTGTATTCTTGTGTCGGGTAAAAATCTGCTCAGCAATAAGCCCGCGGAAATACTCCGTTTTCTGTCGTCAGCCATTTTGTATCTCACTGCTTTTTCAGCCCTCTCACGGCTCAGCTCAGACAGCCTGCTTTCGTCAACACGGTTTATGTCCGCAAGGTAAATTTTTGTTTTGCAGCTAAAATTCATATTTTTCTCACCCTGTAATATATTTATTGATGAGAAAGCTTTTCGGCGCAGGCTTTGCATATGTGCTTGCCCTGAAACTCAATCAGATCCTCAAGCGAATTGCAGAACACGCATTTTGCCTCGGCTTTTCTGATTGTGATGCACTCGTCGTCGGCGTTGATTTGCAGGACGTCGCCCGCGTTAAGGTTAAGATGTTTGCGAATATCCTTTGAAATAACAATTCTTCCCGCGCTGTCGATTTCTTTAAAATTAGTAAAAATCATAACTCTTATTCCTTTCGGGACTTTTAATTATTTTACCATTTAACGGATAGTTTGTCAATAAATGTCAAAAACTTGACAATCTTTATTCTTTTTGCGGAAACGGGGAGATATATGTTAAATTACATCTGGAGCGCAATCGTTGTCGCAAGCATAATCTGCTCGGTTGTCTGCGGAAACACTCAGGAGCTTTCAACGGCGGTAATTGACAGCGGAGCGGCGGCAATTGAGCTGCTCATCACAATGGCGGGCGTAATGTGTCTGTGGTCGGGAATAATGAAAATCGCTGAAAAAAGCGGATTTACCGCGCTTATTGCAAAGGTCTTTTCACCGCTTCTGCGGCTTCTGTTCCCGAACCTTGACCCTCAGGGCGAGACCTTCGGAAGCATTACTATGAATATCAGCGCAAATCTTTTGGGCTTGGGCAACACGGCAACTCCTTTCGGGCTAAAAGCTATGCAGGGGTTGAACAAATTAAACGGCGGCAGCAAAACCGCCAGCGATGAAATGGTGATATTTGTGGTAATGAATACCGCTTCGCTGCAGCTTCTACCCACAATGCTCGGCACTCTCAGGCAGAGCTACGGCAGCAAGGCTCCGTTTGAAATAATGACCTGCGTCTGGATAAGCTCGGCTTGCGCGCTTGCGGTCGCGCTCACCCTGGCAATAGGACTTAATAAATTCAAAGTTGGGAGGAAATAACTTGGAGTTCGCAATGCCGCTTTTTGCCGCGGCAATAGTCTGCTTCGGCTTAATAAAGCGCGTGCCAGTGTTTGACTGCTTCATCCAGGGGGCGCGCGAGGGCGCCGGGGTGCTCTTTCAGATAGCGCCAACCATAATCGGACTTGTTTTCGCTGTCAGCCTGCTGCGGTCAAGCGGAGCGGTGGACGCAATCTGTAAATTCGTTCAGCCTGCCGCCGATTTTTTGGGATTTCCAAAGGAGGTTGTGCCAATGGCAATGCTTCGCCCTGTGTCGGGCAGCGGTTCAAGCGCGCTGCTGATTTCGGTCTATGAGCAGTGCGGGCCGGACAGCTTCGCCGGCAGAGTAGCCTCGGTAATCGCGGGTTCAAGCGAAACCACCTTTTACGCGGTGGCAATGTATTACGGCAGCATAGGCATAAGAAATGTGCGTCACACACTCGTCGCTGCAATAGCGGCGGATTTAACTGCATTTGCCGTAAGCGTGATCGTTGTCAAGAATTTTTTGTAATGATTTTGTAACAAATCATGGTGATATTTTTGTGAATGAGAAAAATGAAATTTTAATTATTCTAAAAACTCATTGACTTTAAAAATATACAATTTGTAATCATCATTATTCTTATTTAGAATGTTAAAAACTATGTGGAAAATATTAAAAACCGTGGTACAAACGGATAACTGAGGAAAATATTACCTTGCTTTTGATTTTACACAGCTGTGTGTTTAACACTTTTAACATAGTTTTCAACATTTATTTGAAATTAAAGAACTATACAAAACGTATAAATTCCGCTCAGGAAAATAAATTCGGGCTTATAATTCCAAAGAAAAATAATTCAATTCTGTAATTTTTCGGAGGTGTATGAAAACTGCACAAAAAATTTATTTTTATGGAAATAGCGGGCTGTCTGTTCACCGCGGTCGGCTGCATATTTATGAGAAATCTTTACACGCTCTCAAACTACGGGCTGTCGGGCGTGCTGTTCGGCAGCGTAAATTCAAGTCCGTGGGAATACGCCAAAACGCTGTTTTTGCCTTACCTTGCGTGGTCAATGCTTGAATTGCTCTGCCTCGGAAAAGGGCTACACAGGCTCGCGGTAGTTAAAGCCTCGTCAATGTGCCTGCTGCTGGGGCTGTATTTGTCGCTGTCAACTGTACTTAACGGCAAAAACTCCGAGCTGTTAATTGCTTCGGTTTCCGTTTTGACGGCTCAAATTTTCTCATATATCCTCTCAAAAAGCCATCTGAATCTTGAAAGTTTGTTTCCTGCCGCGCTGTGCACACTGTTTTTGCTTCTGGCGTTTTATTTCAGCTTTACGCCTTTTCCGCCAAAAAATCAGCTCTTTGCCGACAAAATATCAGGTCAGTACGGAATACCGCCCATAGGCTATGATTTCGGAGCGGACGCATTATTTACTATTATCAAATAAATCACTTTAACATCTGTTGTAAAGCTTATTAATTGAAAATAGTATAAATACATTTTATCGGCTATAATTTCCTCAAAAGACTATCTTATTTTGAAAAAATATGTTATACTAAAGTGGAATATAATAAATTTGCGAGGATTTGGCATGAAAGAAAAGAACACTGAAAGAAAATCGGACGTTATTTCGGGCAGAAATCCCGTAAGCGAAGCCCTGCGCGGCAGCAGACCAATTGACAAAATACTTGTCGCGAGGGGCGAGAAAAGCGGAGCGGTAGTAGGAATTCTTGCCAAGGCGAGGGATAAGCAGATACCAGTCAAGGAGGTAGACCGCGCAAAGCTTGACTACATCAGCGCGGGCGCGCCTCATCAGGGAATAATCGCGTTCGCCGCCGTCAAGGACTACTGCACGGTCGAGGAAATACTCGACTACGCCCAAAGCCGGGATGAAGCTCCGTTTCTTGTGATTTTGGACGAGCTTGAAGATCCGCACAATCTCGGCGCGGTAATCAGAACAGCCGAATGCGCGGGAGTTCACGGCGTAATCATCCCAAAGCGGCGCAGCGCGGGACTAAGCTACACCGTCGGCAAGGCTTCGGCAGGTGCGGTTGAGTACATGCGCGTTGCAAGGGTAACAAATATCGCCGCCCTGATAGACGACTTAAAGTCAAAGGGCGTATGGGTATACGGAGCCGACATGAACGGCACCGATTACAGAAAATGCGATTTTTCGGGAGCCTGCGCCATAGTGGTAGGAAACGAGGGCAAAGGGCTTTCGCGACTTGTGCGTGAAAAATGCGACGTAATAGTTTCGCTTCCGATGAAGGGAAACATTAATTCATTAAATGCCTCGGTTGCGGCGGGAATACTGATGTACCGCGCAATGGACGGCAGAACAGAAAGGAAGTGACAGCTTTGTCGGATCAGGACAAAAGAGAAAATCTGTTAAAAGAGCTTGAAATCCAGAGCATCCTCGAGGAGAGTCACGAATTAGCGGAATCCGAGCAGATGAAAAAGACTGCACAGAAATACCGCGCAAAGCCGAAGGTACAGGATATCTTCAGCAACGCCGACAAAAAGCCGCGTCTTACAAATGCCGACCCCCTCACCGTGGTGGACAGCGACGGCAAAAAGGATAAGAAGGGTTCAAAGAACAAGGCAGAAAACAGCATAGTCGGCGACAAAACCGCAACCACGATCCAAACCGAGCTGATGATGGACGGAAGTCAGGAGAGCGTAAAAACTCCCGAGCAGCTTGACGAGGAGCAAAAGCAGGCTGAGGCCGAAAAGGCGGCAGAGGAAGAAAAGAAGGCGGAGGAAGCTCCAAAGCCCGAGGAAACAAAAATCGTCACCCTCACCCCCGAATACGCCGAGGGCACGCAGTTTGCAGGAGACGTAATCGGAGAAATCGAGCAGTTCCGCGAGACGAGCAGAATCGAGAGTATAGAGTCAATCGATATCGACCTCGACACCGAAAAGTACGAGCAGGAGGCGGAAAAGCGCGAAAAGGAGAGCAAGGAAAAGTACAAGGAGCTCTTCGCGGCAAACGAATCCGACACCAAGTCTGCTCAAAGGGTAGTGTCAAAGGTTCCGGTTTATCAGCTTGACGAGCCTTCAAATATATTAAACGTTAAGGCAGGGCGCTTCTCCGACGTTGTGGCAGGGCAGTATGAGGAATACATACGCTCAAAGAATCCGTCGGTCATGGCACATGTAATCAAGCCCGAGCCAAAGCCCGAAGCTCAGGAGGAAGAAGCTCCCGAGGACAGCCGCACCACTCAGGAAAAAATCCTGTCGGCGGTAGTAGGCTTTTTCTCAAAGGACGAGTCTGACGACACCGACACCCCAAAAGAAAAATCAACTCCCGTAGAGGACTACACAGGCGAGGACGACGAGTCCAGCATCCGCTACGAGCTCAGTTCAAATATTAAGAAGCTGTTTTTCCGCAGCCTTATTTCGGGAATAATCGCGGCTGTGGCAATAATAATCACCGTTGCGGCAAGGCTGTTCCCAGACGCAATAATCTCCGGAATCCCGGTTGCGCCTGCGGCGTACGCGGTGTTCAACTTCCTGTTTATCGGCTCGTCGATCGCGCTCAACCGCGTGGCTATGACAAACGGACTGACGCCCATGCTCAAATTCAAGGGCAACTCCGATACAGCGGTAGCTGTGGCGGCTGTGGCGGCGGCGGTTCAGACAGTGGTAAGCTTTTTCTGCCTCGGCGATATGTCGGGCTTCAATATCAACTACTACTGTTCGGTTGTGCTGCTTGCGTTCTTCGCAAATAACCTCGGCAAGCTGCTGATGGTTGTCAGGGTAAGGGATAACTTCCGCTTTGTATCCGCAAAGGGACAAAAATACGCCGCCAAAATTTACAACAACGAAAGCGTGGCAAATAAAATGCTGAGCGGCACCCCCTCGGAGGAAACGCTTATAGCATATCAGCACAAAACCAAATTCCCGTCCAACTTCCTTAAAATATCGTACGCGCCCGACCCCAGCGAGGACTTGGCTTCAAAAATGGCTCCCATTACAACGGTAACTGCACTCGTAGTCGCGCTGCTGTACGGAGTAGTCAAGCTTTCGTTCTCGGACGCAATCAATACCTTTGCGCTCATAACCGCGCTGGGAATTCCCGTAGCAACGCTTCTCGCGGTCAACTTTCCCGTAAAGAGGCTGTGCAAGAACGTAAACGAATACGGCTCAATGATTGCGGGTTATCCGTCAATCAAGCAGTTCTGCGACAGCACCGCGATCATGCTTGACGCAAACGAGTTGTTCCCTGCGGATACGATTGAGCTTGAGGGAATAAAAACCTTTGAGGAATTCAACGTTGACGAGTCTCTGCTCTGCGGCATAGCGATCCTCAAGGAAGCAGGCAACCCGATAGCTAACGCCTTTGATTCGGTCGTTACCGAGACAAAGGAAACTCTGCCCGAGGTTGAGTCGGTGCTCTATGAGGACGACCTGGGACTTGTAGGCTGGATCAACGGTGAACGTATTCTTGTAGGTTCGCGCCAACTCATGGAAAAATATAATGTAGAAACCCCTGCCGCCGACTACGAGGAAAAGTACTCAAAGGACGACAGACAAATCACATATCTTTCGCGCGCAGGCAGACTTGTGGCGATGATTGTAACAAAATATCATGCCGACCCCGAGCTAAAAAGCGAGCTTCAGCGCGCCGAGGCAAACGGAATCAGCTTCCTTATCAGAACAACCGACCACAACATCAACGACGAGCTTGTCGCAAAGCTTTACAACCTGTTCTATCGCAGCATAAAGGTGCTGCCCACAGGACTCGGTAACGTGCTCAAGGAGGCTCAAAGCGTGGTAGAGGAAACCTCGCGTTCGTATCTTATTTCAAACGGCAAGGCTTCCGCAATGTCAAGAGCGGTTTCCGGCTGCGTAAAAATCAAGCAGAATATTTCGCTTGCGATCATGATCCAGCTTATCGCCGTAATTATCGGTCTGCTTATCGCTTCAACCCTTGCGCTCTACGCCGGCGTGGGAGTAATGGGCTCGCTCGAAGTGCTTATCTATGCGATGTTCTGGGCAGCGGCAACGGTGATTGCGCCGTCAATTCAGAAACCGTAATTTTGGGAGGAAACAAATTTGAAAATAGCTCCGTCACTTTTATCGTGTGACTTTTCAAAAATGGGCAGTGAAATCGAAAGAATGGACAAGGCAGGCGCGGACTGGATGCACCTCGACGTAATGGACGGCCACTTTGTGCCCAACATCACCTTTGGCGCTCCCGTCTACAAAACCGTCCGCAAGTATTCGGACAAGCCCTATGACGTTCACCTTATGATTACCGATCCGCTAAAATACATCGACGACTTTGCAAACGCCGGCGCGGATATAATCACTTTTCACGTTGAGTGTGATTCTCCGATCGATGAAACAATTGAAAAAATCAAATCGCGCGGAATAAAGGTCGGCTTGGTAATCAAGCCGAAAACCCCTGCAAGCGCGGTGTTCCCGTATCTTGACAAGCTCGATTTAGTGCTTGTAATGACGGTAGAGCCGGGCTTCGGCGGACAAAGCTTCATGGCGGACATGCTTCCAAAGGTAACGCAAATCAAGGACGAGTGCAAAAAGCGCGGACTTGACCTTCTCGTTGAAGCCGACGGCGGAATAGGCGAGGGCACAATCGCTCAGGCAGCCGCCGCGGGAGTGGACGTCTGCGTAGCCGGTACGGCAGTGTTCAAGGCTGACGACGCGGCTCAGGCTATTGAAAAATTAAAAAGCCTTTGCAAATAAAATGATTTTAGGGTTTGGCGGTCGCCAAGCCCTGAATTTTTAGAAATTTATAAAAATCATGCAACACTTCGGCGTTTTTTTAACACATAACAGTTGAAGACGTCGCGGGAGGCAATAAAATGAGCGGAGACAATCTGATAAAAAGGGCGGTGCAGGGCGACAAAGAGGCTTTTGCCAAGCTGTATTCGCAGTATAAGGACAGGCTGTACAGGTACGCCTATTTCAAACTCGGAAACGACAGTGACGCGCAGGACGCGGTGGCTGATTGTATAGTCTGCGCCTATCAGAGCATCGGAACGCTGAAAAACGAAAAAGCGTTTGACGCGTGGATTTTTAAGATCCTCTACCGAAGCTGCTGCGCTCTTGTAAAACGTCAGATTGAAAACAAAGGCGTTGAAAGCCTTGACAGTCACAAAAACTCCGCTTCATATGAACCGTGCTTTGCCTCAGCCGAACTTAGCGAGGCTCTCAGTCTGCTCGATTCAACCGACAGAGATATAGTTTTGCTGTCAGCCGTTGCAGGCTTTAACAGCAGGGAAATCGGCAGGCTCACGGGACAAAACCCAAACACGGTTCGCTCGCGGCTGTCGCGCAGTCTTGCAAAAATGAAAGCGTTTTTGAGGTGATCAAGCATGAAAAATGACCTTGATTTTATAAAAGACAAATTTGAAAACAGCGGAGTAAAGGCGCCGTATTCACTCGGCGAAGGCTTTGCGCTTGACGCGATCAAAGACATTGAGCCTGTGTGCGAAATGAAAAATCCGGGCGGCAGGCTCAAAAAAATAACCGCTGTCGCGGCGTCAGTGGCTGTTGCTGTTTCGGTGCTGACCATAACAATAATCCTGTTCAATTCAAATAACTCCGCCGTAAAGACAGAGGAAACCGCTCAGACAACCGCTCCCGATGATAATACGGTAAGCAGAACCTACGACGCAAAAACAATGCTGTATCATTACAACAGCTACAAGGACATCTGCATGACCATGAAAGAATTAAACGACGATTACAACTCATATTATGAAGGTGAGGACAGCAATTCCGCGGATGAAATAGTTGCGGGCAGTTCAGGGGGTTCTTCGTCGGGTTCAGGCAATGGCGGTTCAGACTATGAAGCTTTCAGCAAAACATATCGTCAGGAGGAAAACGTTGACGAGGGCGACATAGTAAAAAACGACGGAAAAAATATCTACTGCGCCGATAACAGCGGAACGTACGGAACGATCAAAGTGTTTGTTCCAAACAGCAATAAAGAAATTTCAATTAACATAAGGAAAAGCATCAAAGAATCGATTAATAATACAACAACAATCAATTATCTGGCAGTCAGTGAGCTATATGCCGGCGACGGCAGGCTGATTGTAATTTGCGACGTATACTTTGTACCGGACGTGATGAACGACAAAGAAGTTGAAACAAGCGCGGTGTATGCTGTGGTTTATGATGTGTCGGACATAAATAATATTACTGCTGTTGATATGATGGGACAAAGCGGCGACTTTACAGCGTCTCGAATGATAGGTTCAAAACTGTATGTGGTATCAAATTACAGTCATGATGAATATACGGATTTTTCAAATGAGAATAATCTGATTCCGCGCTCCGGAAAAAAAGGTGAGCTTAAAAAGCTGACCGCGAATAAAATTTATTCTTTTTCAAAGGCTCAAAACTGTGACATGACGGTTATCAGCGCATTTGATACTAAATATGAGGAGAAAGATATCGACACTCACGCGGTAATCGGAACAGCGAATATCGTGTATTGCAGCGAAAAAAACATCTACCTCACAGACTGTAATTATAGCCGGCTCAATTCGGAAAACAGGTATACAAATATCGTTAAAATAAGTCTGAAAGACAATCTTGAATTTGTCGCAGGAGGCACAGTTGGCGGAACTGTTGAAAATCAGTATTGGATGGACGAGCGCAACGGTTATCTTAGGGTCGTGTCTTTGGATTTGGATGTCAAAGCCGAACATACAAAGCTGACGGTATTGGATGAGAATATGAAAAACGTTGGCTCAGTAGGGAAAATTGCCAAGGGCGAAGAGTGCAAGGCTGTACGTTTCCTGGATGATACGGCGTATATAATCACCTACCGCAACACAGACCCGCTGTTTGCAGTCAGCCTTAAAAATCCTAAAAAGCCAAAGCTGCTCGGCGCGGTTGAAATCAGCGGATTTTCAAGTATGATTGTCCCTGTCGGCAAAAACAAGGTGCTCGGAATCGGTTACAGCGAGAGCAGGGACGGAACGGTGGAAAACAAGCTAAAGCTTGTGTTGTTTGATGTCAGCGATCCAATGAAGCCAAAGGTTGCCGATACCAAGAAAATAAATAAGTATTCCAACGTAATGGACCAGCCGCGCGCACTTGTTTACAATCCCGAACGCGGCGACTATATAATACCGCTCGAAAGCTCAGGCGAGGAAACGCAGAACGGAGGAATGCTCAATTTTAAGATTGAAAACGGAAAGATCAAAATTATTCGGCAGTACACCAATAACGATCCAACCCTGCGATGCGTGTACATCGGAGATAAAATCTATTTGATTCCCGACCCTGACAGAAGCACATTTCAGCTTGATAGCGTAGAATACAAATGAAAAATCTTACTTTTAGTAAATCATGTCATCCTGAGCGGCGCCTAAGGCAAAATCGCGCAGCGATTTAGTCGAATGACATATTAAGGCTTTAAAATCACGACCTCCGAATTTTTGCTTCGGAGGTCGTTTTCTCTTGCAAAAAATCCGCAATGATGTACAATAGAAATATAGTAATTATTCGGACGGAGCGGATAATATGTCAAGTGTAATAGGAGCCAAAATCAGACAGTACAGGCGGCTCAGGGGTATCACACAGGAGCAGCTTGGCAGTCTTGTGGGAGTCACCACCCAGGCGGTGTCAAAATGGGAGCGCGGCGGCACGCCCGACGCAGAGCTTTTGCCCGAAATCGCCGACGTTCTCGAAGTCAGCGTAGACGCGCTGTTCGGCAGGGCAGAGGTGACGCTTGAAGCGGAGATAATAAGCAAGCTCGTTTCAGACGAATCAGGAGACGTTTTCAACCACGCGTTCAGATTGTGCTGTATGGTGCTTCTCGGTCTGGTGCGCGAAAAAAGCATAGCCGAAACCATCCCCGAGGGCTTTCCCGATAATCTCCGCAACAGCTTCAACATTAAATACTTTTCAAAGCTGCTCTATGACAGCGGAATCGTATGCGCGCGCCTGTCTCACGACTTCCGCTACTTTTTCCTTTTGCCTTCTCCCGAAAAACCGCTCAATGAAAAGCTCGTTGACCGTGAACAAATAAGAGAGGTTTTTGAAGTTCTCTCACACCCCGAAGTTCTCGACATCATATTTTATATGTACACGCGGCTCAACACGCCCGTTTCCACCTCGCTCATAGCAAAAAACACGGGCTTGTCGCATGACCGCGCCGACGAATGAATGAAGATGCTCTGTAACGTAAATTTGGCTGACTGCAGCGTAATAGCAACCGAAAACGGAGAAATAAATTCCTACACCTTCCGTCAGGAAAGCTCGCTTATTCCGCTGTTATGCTTTGCGGATGAAATCTGTCAGCGCGGTATAATTGATTATCTTACTCAGTTTGAGCGCAAAACCCCGCTTTTTAAACCAATGGTTTAATTTTTGTACAAATAGTTGCTTGCAGGTTGATTTTAAAAAGGGTATAATAAACGCAAGTGAGGTGCGATTTTATGGAGTACAGTCTGTTATATCCGCAAAACGCGGAAAGAAAAAGCAATACGCTTACGGAAGAAAGCATAAACGATTTATCAATTGATTTTATTTTAGCCGCGCTTACCGACCAAAAATATGAGCGCGAGCACATGCGCAAGCTTATGGTCAGCGTAACCGACGACCCCGAGGTCATCCGTTACCGCCGAGATGTTTTTGACGATTTTCTAAAATTCCCTAAGCTCAGAGAGGCGATGAGCGAGCTCGTTTTAAAGCTTGCCGACCTGCGCGACATCGAGCGTTTTCAAAAGGATCAGGAGTCCTCGTCGCTGTGGCTGCTCGTCAACCGCCTGCGCGAAATTGACGACTATGTAAGCTGTATCAATATGATAAAAGCTACCCTTGAATCGCTCGACATTCAGTCCGAGGGCATGCTCACCCTGAAACAGATGGTGACCGATATCAGCCGCGAAAGCAACTTTGACGAGTTGAAGATGGATATCGATGAAACTCTTGAAAAGGCAAAGAGGCTCAAGAGCGTAACGATCGGCGTTAACCTCGACGGACTTCTCCGTCCCCGTACCGCGGGTGTGATCTCGCTCAATGATACAAAGTTCACCGACGCGGGGTTAATGCGCCGTTTTATGAGCTTCGCCGACAAAAAGAGCGGACTTCACGAGGGCAACGACGTGAGCGGCTTCAAGCAGTTCCACCCTGCGAATCACCGCGAATACAAGAAAGGCGACGGCAGCTCAGACCGCCGCACAGGCTCCGATAATTTCAGCGTAGAGCCTTCAAACATCACGGGAGACGATGCACTTTCAGAGGCAATCAAACGCCCTGTAACCGAAATACTGCGCTCCACGGTAAATGAAATCAAGTTTACCCTGAAACGCTACATCAATATCAGCGGATACTCGCTTACAAGCCTTATGCCCGAAATCATTTTCTATGTGCGCTGGGCTGAGCTGATAGACAAAATCAAGGCTCAGGGAATGCCCGTGTGCAAGGCAGAGATCCTTCCTCCCGAACAGCGCGACTGCTCGTTCAAGGATTTGTACAACCTCAAGCTCGCAATAAAGAACGTTCAGGGCGACAATATCAACATCATAACAAACGATATCGAATTTAACGACGACTACCGCATATATATCCTCACAGGACCGAACCGAGGCGGCAAGACGATCTTTACTCAGGCGTACGGACTTGCAATGCACCTTGCGCAGCTCGGAATATACGTTCCCGCTTCTCAGGCGTCAATCAGCCCGTGCGACAATATCTTCACCCATTTTCCCGCAGATGAAAACGACACCGTTGACCTCGGACGACTGGGCGAGGAGAGCAAGCGCCTTTCTGAAATCTTTGAGGTCGCAACCGAGCGCAGTGTAATGCTTCTAAACGAAAGCCTTGCAACAACAAGCGTAACCGAAGGCTTGTTCATCGCAAAGGACGTTGTAAAGGCAATGAGGTTTTTGGGAGTGCGCTGTATATTCAACACCCACATGCACGACCTCGCGCGCAGCGTTGAGCAGCTCAACAGCGAAGTTGAGGGCGGCAGCAAGGCTGCAAGCCTTGTAACGGGAATGCACGACGGAGAGCGCAGCTTTAAGGTCAGCCTGCTGCCTCCCCAGGGCGTGAGCTACGCAAAGGATATCGCGCTCAAATACGGCATTTCGTTCAATCAGATAAAAGACAGCATAACGCAGAACAGGCAAAATAACGCGTAGCAAATACGATAATATGTCATCCTTCGACTAAATCGCAAAGCGATTTAGTCGAAGGATCCCACAAATAGGAAACCGACTTCTATCGGAAGGGGATTTCTCCGCTCACTTCGTTCGGTCGAAATGACATCTAAAAAATCAGCGGCACAGTTAATTCTGCGCCGCTGTAGTTTTATTTTTTCTTGTAAGCGTCCTTTATGTATTGCTCAACGCGTTCGTCCTCATCCTTGCCGAACGTCTCGGCGATGAACTTTTTATTGCACATCTTGCTGTTTTTATCAAAGGTGTAATTTAGGTTTATCTGCTTGCCCTTGTATATTTTGCCGCTGTTGCTGTGGTACATGAAATCGTAGTAAACCGCGAACAGCGAAACAATATCCCTGAACGGAAAGTAATCGGTAAAGTGCAGCAGATAGCAGTCTAATAGGTCTTTTACACAGTTAGGCTTTGTGAGCTGTCCAACCTGAACGTCGCCCTCATAAAACGCTACAATTTCCTTTTTACCGGCTCCGCGCTTGTAGCACGCAAGAGTCCTGCCCTGATATTCAATTACCGTTCTTGTGTCCGCAACACCTGTCTGCTCAAAGTAGAACGTACCCACGCAATATCCCCGGTTATTGATAACGCTGTAGCGACGTATCTTTTTTGAGTCCGTGAACATCCAGCTCAGCGGGACCACCGAAGCCGCAAGGTTTTCAGCCACGTTATACTCTGTTCTCAATACCTCTTGCCCTGACGCGTCTGTCAGCGTAAGTGTGTGGAAAGCATTTCTGCCAATCGGTGTTACCAGCTTGTAAAACGGAGTTTGTGCCCTGAAAATAATCTGTCCGTTTTCAAATATTTCAAAGTTATTCTTGCCGTTTGCCGTAACCTGCTTAACCTCTAAAATCATAATTATTCCGACAGCTCCTCCCATATTTCGTACTGTTTTTCCTGCTCCTTTTGAAGCTCCTCAAGCTTGTTTGTCAGCTCAATCAGCTTTTCGTAGTCGCTCGCCGTTTCGGGGTCGGAGAGCATTGCCTGAGTTTTTTCTATCTCGCTGTCAAGCCGCTCAATTTCTTCCTCGGCTTTTCTCAGCTTTGTGCGGCGTTTGCGCTCCTCGCTCTGCCGCTGTTTATTTAAAAAGTATTCGTTCTTCGGCTTGTCTGCGGATTTTGCGGCGGCTTCCTCCTTTTGCTGTTCTCCCTCCGCCTTAACGCGCTCCGAGTAGTAATCGTAGTTGCCCAAATATTCCTTTACGCCGTCCTTTTGAAGTACCAGCACGCGGTGGGCAAGCTTGTTAATAAAATATCGGTCGTGGCTTATTATCAGCATTGTTCCGCTGTAGTCGAGCAGCGTGTTTTCAAGCTCCTCGCGTGACGAAGCGTCAAGATGGTTCGTCGGCTCGTCAAGCAGCAAAAAGTTGCTGCCCTTGAGCATCAGCTTAAGCAGAGAGATCCTCGCGCGTTCGCCGCCGCTCATCTTGCTCAGCGGCTGAAAAACATCCTCTCCCTTGAAAAGGAAGGACGCAAGCGCGCTTCTCACCTCGGTCTGACTGAGATTCGGGAACGCGTCCCACACCTCGTTTATTGCGGTTTTGCTCAAATCGAGGTTCTGCTGCATCTGGTCAAAATATCCCACCATTACGTTTGCACCGTAATCGTATTCGCCTCTGTCCTGAGCCATTCCGCCCGTTAGAATTCGGAACAGCGTGGTTTTTCCGCAGCCGTTTTCACCCAAAATGAAAACCCTTTCGCCCTTGCGGATATGTAGGCTGAGATTCTCAAACAGCCTTTTGTCGCCGAAACGCTTTGCAAGGCCGCGGCAAATCAAAACGTCGTTGCCGCTTTCGCACCTCGGTGTAAAGCGCATGCGCATTGTTTCAAGCTCGCTTTCGGGAGCAACAAGCTGCTCTTTGATTCTGTCCGCCTGTTTCTGTTTACTTGCGGCGGTAATAAAGTTCCGCTCGCGCCCCCATCGCTTTTGCTGCTCAACAATGCCCTCAATCCTCTTGATTTCCTTTAGGTCGTTTTCGTATTTATTTTTAAGGCTCTCGTTATAAGCCTGCTTTTTCTTAATAAATTCGGAGTATGAGCCCTTGTAGCACATCACCTTTTGGTGTTCAAGCTCAATTGTCTTGTTAGTCACGCGGTCAAGAAAGTAACGGTCATGGCTGATTATCATCATCGCACCCTGAAAATCTCTGAGGAAATCTTCGAGCCAGTTGACAGATTTTATGTCGAGGTGGTTTGTAGGTTCGTCCAAAAGCAGCAGAGTGCTGCGCGACAGCAACAGCTTTGCAAGGCACAGCTTTGACCGCTGACCTCCGCTAAGTGAGCCGACAGGCATTGTAAAATCAGCCTCGGAGAATCCAAGCCCCAACAGAGCGGCTCTTGTGCGGCTCTTGTAGGTCAGACCGCCCTGAACTTCAAACTGCTCAATAAGCTGAGTTTGCCGCTCAACAAGCTCGTTTAAGTCTCCTGCGCCGCGGTCGATCCTGTCTGTTATAAAACCGATTTCTCGTTCCATATCCGCGAGGTAGTTAAAAACCGACAGCAGCTCGTGATAAACGTCCATCCTTGGATTGCTGCACGCATGCTGCTCCATATAGCCGACAACGGTGTTTTTCTCAAAGGCAACCATGCCGCCGCTCGGTTCAAGCTCTCCGTTGAGTACTTTAAAAAGCGTGGTTTTTCCAACGCCGTTCGCGCCGATAAAGCCCACCTTGTCGTTCCTTTCAACATCAAAAGAAACGTCGCGGAACAACGTTCGTTCCACAAAAGTCATCTCCAAATTTCTAACCGACAAAGCAGGCAAAATCAACACTCCCTAACGCTCATATTCCTTTTTATTCTACCTTAAAACGCAAAAAAGAGCAATAGGAAATTAAAAATATGCCACAGGTTAACGGCGGCATAGGCGATAATTCCGATGTAAAGCAGGATATCGGCAAATTTGCTCTCCCTGATTCCCGCCGCCTTGTAGACTGCGCAGCAAATCAAAGTCAGCGCAAGGGGAAGAACTCCCTTGATCAGCAGCGTCGGTACAAAGCCTTTTAAAACGGGGTTCATTACGGGGTTTGCCTCATAAAATTTTCCGCTGTACAGCAGAGCCTCGGTGCATACCCAGTCAATCAGATTCAAAAAGTACAGGAAAAATATCTTTTGATAGAACGAATATTTAGTGGTTGCTGCTGGCGTATTTGCGGCGTTTTCTGCGGGTTTAACTGCTTTTGCGGTTGTCGCTTCCATAAAGTCATCACCTTATCAAATAGTTATAGAATTATTATGTTCGGCGAATTTAGATTTATTACCAAAAAATTTTGAGATAGGTGTTGACAAACGGTTTGTTTTATGTTATATTATATAAGCACTTGAGTGTGCACGAAATACGCTGGTGTAGCTCAGTTGGTAGAGCAGCTGATTTGTAATCAGCAGGTCGGGGGTTCAAGTCCGTCCACCAGCTCCAAAAATGCCTATTGCTTAAGGCAGTAGGCTATATATTTGGGAGAATTCCCGAGTGGCCAAAGGGGGCAGACTGTAAATCTGTTGCGTCATGCTTCGGTGGTTCGAATCCACCTTCTCCCACCAAATAAGGAACATCGTTTTGATGTTCCTTATTTTTTTGGAAAAACTATACCGAATCAAATTATATATTAATTGCAGAAAAATGTCAATCGGATTTTGTCGAATCAAATTTCAACCCGATTACAAATCCAACAGGGAAAGATAATATACGGAAATATGGGTGAGTGGACAAATTGTCCACCGCCTTTTTTTATTCTGCCGAGGATTAAGTGGACAATTTGTCCACACAAAAAGGATACGGTAAGGAGGATACTTGTGTCCACTTTGTCGTTTCGTTATCATTTGGTTTACCATAATACCTCTGATGCAAATTAACTGTGCGCAAAAGAAAAACAAACTATTTTAACAAAATCGGTTGAATGCAAAGCGCGGTTATAGTAAAATATGAATAATTATATTTATTGTGTTTTTAGTATTCATAGAAATCGGCATTTGGGGCAAACGGTATTTACGGTATATCGAGCAGCACCACAAAATCCGTTATACCAATCTGCTGACGAGTTGCAAGCTGACCGCCTATCTCGCTGATGTTAACGAGCAGGCAGAGGATATGTTCTTTCGGTTAGTAAAACAACTTGCCGAAAATGAAGGCGTAACCGAACAGCTAAAAGCGGACAATCAAATGTTGTGGGTTGCGAGACTGAATAATATCCGTAACCGTGCAACGGAGATTGTAAATACAGAGTTGATTTATACCTGATAAGCACAGCCGTCAAGTGGGATAGTTTCTGCTTGGCGGCTATACATTTGATTTGGAGTATTCTGAAATTGACAAACAATCAGATTTCAGTTATAATATTGTGGACAGGAGGGCTGCGTTTTGAAAAGATATGTTATTGCCGAATAAGCATTGGCTATTCGGTATCATTTGAATATTGTTATAGCCATTGCTCACCCTAAAGCATTTTACAGTTTAGGAGGCAACAATGAGCTATATCAAGGCAGACGAGGTGCTGCCGCAAAACATCATTAAAATCATTCAGCAATATATTGACGGGGAAAATATATACATTCCCAAAAAAGACGGCTCCCGTGTCAGTTGGGGAGAAAAAACAGGCACGAAAATCGAGCTGTATCATCGAAATTCTTTAATTTATCAGGATTATTTAAACGGCGAAACAGTAGCTGCACTTGCAAGCCGATATTATCTTTCGGATAAAACGATACAACGTATTATTCGTGAAATGAGAATCAATGAGTCTGTGTAAAGCAGGCTCATTCTTTTTTATAATTGTTTATGAGGTAGTAACGCGACATATTGTGTGTTATGATTATGATAAAAAATCAGAAAGGATATTCACAATGAAGCAATACCAATATATCATCCTTCGTGAGCGACCCGAGTTAAAGAATACTGCTGCCCGGTGGTTTCACGAAAAATGGGGCGTACCAAAAGAAGCGTATCTCGAATGTATGGATAATTATCTGGACGGAAATACCGAATACGGCTGGTATTTGTGTTTGGACGGAGATAAAATCATCGGTGGTATGGGCGTTATCGAAAATGACTTTCACGAAAGAAAGGATTTGTCCCCCAACGTCTGCGCGGTCTATACGGATGAAGCATACCGCAAGCAAGGGATTGCGGGCAAGCTGCTAAATATGGCTGTGGAAGATATGAAATCAAAAGGAATTACACCCATCTATCTTGTGACAGACCATATCGGGTTTTACGAACAATACGGCTGGGAGTTTCTGTGTATGGTGCAGGGGTGCGATCCTGAGCCGACAAGAATGTATGTACACTATTAAAAAGAAAGGACAATACTATGTTTTTATTAAAAACCGAAAGATTGACAATTACAGAATTTACACCCGATATGGCGCAGGCTGTTCACGAAAACTCGCTTGATGAGGATAATCGCCGCTTCGTACCCGACGAGGTATTTGAAACGGTTGAGGACGCTGCGGAGACCATTGATTTCCTGATGGCACAGTATGGCGGAATTGACGGTCCGTTGATATATCCTGTGCTGCTGAATGACGGAACAAACATAGGCTACGTTCAGGCAGTTCCGCTCGGCGGCGGTATTTGGGAAATTGGCTACCACATCGGAGAGAAATACACAAAGCACGGTTATGCCACCGAAGCGGTCAAGGCGTTTATGCCTGTTATTATGGCAAGAATCGGAATTTCAAAAATAGCAGGAATTTGTCTTACCGAAAATATCGCTTCGCAAAAGGTAATGGAAAAATGCGGGTTTGTTTTGGAGTTCAGAGGTATGGATAATTATCAGGGCGAGCAAAGAGAAATCTGCCGCTATTGGTTTGAAAATGAATAATCAGAAATAATAGCTTTTGATTAGCCCGTAACGCTCAAACTCGCATTATAATGAAATTACCCTTCTTATCAAGAATCGCTCCCCAGAGGGCGCATAAACAGTGCCTATTGAACCCCAAAAGCGTTACATATACGCGCAGAATCCTATTGCGAAACCAGTCAGAAAAAAACGCGGCAGAGTAAAACGCGGTAAAATTCTCGCGCTCATCGACAGGCTCAAAAAATACAAGGGAGCAGTCTGCCTGTTTTTAGAAAAGCTCCCGCAACATCAAAACAAAGACCAAGGTTTGCGGCTGCTTCAGAAGCAGAACCGGCGCAGAAGAATACATGGGCTTAATGTCGTTCATCAGCACCGCCCGCAAAAACGGGTTCGATTCTTATCACGCGGTTAAGATGGTTCTATCAGGTCAGATCAATCAGGTTTTTGGGGTGGGGTGCTGAATAGTTACAATATTTCTATGAATAATAGGCAGTATGGATTAGAATATCGTATAGGTCAGGATACTCGATTAGGATTATTAGAAGATTTTGATAAACGCGGTGAGTTGTTAGTTTCTTTACATACAAATGAAATCCAAGAATACAACGATATTACTATTGTATTGTATCGCTTCGCAATGTTTATGATTTCACGTGCGGATGTACCATTTAAAGAGATAATATTATATAAGAACGGTATAAAAAATGGTTGGTTTTACTGCCCGTTAGTTTGCGAAAGTGCTTCATCATTTAAAGAAGTTGCTTTTGGTGATTTTGATGTTATGAAATACATACCTATAGTAAACGTCTTTAATATTTTGACTTTGGATGATTATTTATCAGTTTCGATATAGTTCTTTACATTTTTTGTAAACTGAAGTATAATAAATCCGTTATTTTACACAAACGGAGAGGGCAAAATGATTAATTCCGTACAACACAAGCTTACAGCGCTTTTTTTGAGTATAATCATATTCTTATTCATTATACCTTCGGTATCAGCCGCCGCCGACAGCTGTCACACCGCCGGCGTCACGGTTATCGAAATCAGCAAAGAGGATATGGAAAAAGAGCAGGGCGGCGCCATTAGCAAAGCGCTGCTGACAGCCAAGGAAAACGCGACCGAAG